>NZ_JBVHZH010000032.1:0-102981 GCF_055574515.1 Streptomyces sp. NPDC029466 | reverse complement strand
CTAAGGGATGAGGGGAGGTAGGGGGAACCCCACAGAAACGCCGCGTGCCGGGGGGGTGAGGTCGTGCCCGGGGGGGGGGGGCCCAGGGGAGCGGCCGGGGGGGGGGGGGGGCCGCCCCCCCCCCCCCGGGCCGTGATCCTTCGTCAGTACGCGTGCCGGTCGGCCCGGTTGGTCCATGCCGCATACGCATGGGCGCCCAGCTCGGGGTGGATCTGTTCGATCTTGATCCGCCGCTCGCCGAGGGGCCGCTTGAAGTCCTCGTACTGGAACGAGTCGTCGAAGCCGATCCGCGCGGTGTCCTCCAGGTCGCAGCTGTAGTACACGGCGTCCATCCGCGACCAGTAGATGGCGCTCATACACATCGGGCAGGGGGCGCCGCTGATGTAGATCGAGCAGCCCTGGAGCATCCGGGCGCGTTCCGGCAGCGGGTCCGGTGAACCCTCGGGCCGGGGGACGTACTCCAGCGTGCTCTCGTTCTGATGCTCCACCGCGATTGACGGAGCCTCAGGGTTGAGGACCTGGATGGCTTTGCTGATGGTCTGCATCTCGGCGTGAGCGGTGGGGTCGCCGGTCAGCAGAACGCGGTTCTGCCCGCGGGCGAGGATCTCGCCGTTGCGTGTGATCACCGCGCCGAACGGGCCGCCCCAGCCGTTCTCCACGGATTCCGTGGCCAGCCGTACGGCCTCTGCGAGGAGTTCTTTGTCTTCCATCACGGACTCTCCGATCGGCATCGATTCCTCAGCGTCCTCTGCGGAACAGACTGGATAAATGCCCAATTTGCCCGATAATTCCCCTATGGACTAGGCTACTCGATGTGAGTTCCCGTGCAAGCCGTGACCCCACGGCGCTCAACGCCACCGTGGTGACCTCGCAGAAGGTGCGTGAGGGCCGGGCCGACGAGTATCGGCGCTGGCAGGACCGGGTGAATCAGGCGGCCGGTGAATTCGCGGGTTTTGTGGGCGCCGAGGTATTTCCGCCGGGCGCCGGTGAAGCCAATGAATGGGTGGCCGTATTCCGCTTTTCCGCCATGGATTATTTGACCGCATGGCTGGATTCGGAGCGGCGCCAGGAGTTGCTGGACGAAGCGCGCGGACTCTTCGAGAGCCCCCCGACGCAAGAGGTGCTCCAGGGCGGCACCCCCGCCCGGCCGGCCCCGGAGGCGGTCACGGCCGTGATCTCGCACGAGGTGAAGCCGGGCTGCGAAGAGGGATTTGTGAGCTGGCAGCAGAAGACCCTCAAGGAGCAGGAGAAGGCACCGGGCTTCATGGGGTCGGAGCTGTTCGAGCCGGTGGCCGGCGTGCAGGACAACTGGGTTGTGGTCTTCCGGTTCGAGTCGCGTGCCTACCTCGACGACTGGCTCACCTCCGACGTACGCAGCAAGCTGCTGGAGGAGGGGAGCAAATACTTCACCTCCTACGACGTGCGCAAGGTGGGTTCGTCGTTCAGCGGCTGGTTCACCTTCGACCACGGTGAGGATCACAGCGCGCCGCCCAACTGGAAACAGGCCATGTCCGTTCTGCTGGCGCTCTATCCGACGGTGATGGTGCTCAACCTGACCGTGGGATACGGACTGGAGAAGCTCGGAATCCGGGAGTACATCGGGCTGTTCCTCTCCAATGTGCTGAGCGTCAGCGCACTGACCTGGCTGCTGATGCCGGCCGTGAACCGGGCGCTCGCCTTCTGGCTGGTGCCCGCCCGCGCCCGCACCCGCCGGGTGCAGCTGACCGGTGTCGCGGTGATGCTGCTCTGCTACGTGGTGTCCATCGGCGTCTTCGGCCTGATCACCGGCCAGATTTGGTGAGGAGGCGGCGGCGATGCGCCCACGGGCACCGGCAGTTGGGACGGACATCGAGGGCACGCTGATCCGGCGGGCCGACCCCGGCTACGAGGACGCCCGTACCGGCACGGTGTGGAACGAGGTCACGCCCCCGCGGTTCCCCGACCTCATCGTGCGGGCCGCCACGGAAGCGGACGTGGTGCACGCCGTCACCTGGGCCCGTGCCCAGGGCCTGCGGGTATCGATGCGCTCCGGCGGGCACAACTGGTCCGGCTCGCCCCTCCGCGACGGGGGCCTGCTGCTCGACCTCTCCGGGCTCCGGCAGTGCGCCCTCACGCCCGCCCAGGGCACCGGCCCGGCTACCGCCACCGTCGGCCCCGCTGCCACCGGCCACGACCTGGTCGCCGCCCTCACCCCGCACGACCTGGCCTTCCCCGTCGGGCACTGCCCCACGGTGGCGGTCGGCGGATTCCTGCTCAGCGGCGGTCTCGGCTGGAACTCCCGTGCCTGGGGGGCGTCCTGCGCCGATGTGCGGGAGATCCGGGCCGTCACCGCCGACGGGCGGACGGTCACCTGTAGCGACACCGAGCACCCCGATCTCTTCTGGGCCGCCCGGGGGGCCGGGCCGGGCTTCTGCGCGGCCGTCACCGGCTTCCGTCTCGCCCTGCACCCGCACCCGGCCTCGATGCTGATGACCAGCCTCACCTTCCCGCTGGCCGATGTCCGGCAGGTGACGGAGTGGGCGGAGCCGATCGCGCGCCGCCTCCCGCCGTACGTCGAGACCGCCTTCGTCCTCGCGGCCTCCGGCCCGCCGACAACCAGTGCTCCCCGGGGACCCCGGATCACGGTCGCCGCCACCGCGTTCGCCGCCACGGAGCACGAGGCCCGGCAGGCGCTGGAGCCGTTCGCCGACTGTCCTTTCGGCGAATGCGCCGTCACCCGGCAACTGCCCACGCCGGTGTCCTTCGCCGCGCTGCACGAGGGCGCGGCAGCCATCTGGCCGCCCGCACACCGGTATGCGGCGGACACCCTGTGGTCGCCGGAGAGCCACGCCACCCAGCTGACCCGGATCGCCGACGCGGTCGCCCGCGCCCCCTCCGGGAAGTCCCTGGTGCTCTCGCCCGTGCAGCCGGTCTCCCAGGAACCCGCACTGCTGCGGAACATGGCCTTCGCCCCGCTCGGCGCGTCCTATCTCGTCTGCTACGCGGTCTGGGAGGACCCGGCCGGCGACCGGGACAACGCGCGCTGGCTGCGGGACGCGATGGCCGCCGCCGACCCGCGGGGCGAGGGCTGCCACTACATCGCCGAGACGGACCTGGAGGCCGACCCCGTGCGGGCCCGGCGCTCCTACACCCCCGCCACCTGGGACCGTCTCCAGGAGATCAAGGCGCAGTGGGACCCGGAAAACCTCTTCCACTCCTACCTCGCCCCCTGACGCCACAGGGGCGGGGATCCGCCGTCAGGGGAAGCGGTGACGGCGCCGCGGGGGCACCATGGCCCTATGCTGCTGGCGCATCTCGCACAGGTATCGGGAGAGGTCGCCGCGACACCGGCGCGTTCGCGGAAGATCGCGCTGCTGGCCGGGCTGTTCCGGGCCGCGGCGCCGGAGGACGTCCCGGTGGTCATCCCGTATCTCGCCGGACGGCTGCCGCAGGGGCGGATCGGGGTCGGCTGGAGCGTGCTGCGCGAACCGGTGCCGGCCGCGGACCGCGCCACGCTGACCGTACGCGACGTGGATACCGCGCTGACCGCCCTGGCGCGGGTTTCCGGGGCCGGGGCGCAGGGCGAGCGGCGCGGCCTCGTCCGGGAGCTGCTGGCCGCGGCGACCGCGGAGGAGCAGCGGTTCCTGACCGGTCTGCTCACCGGAGAGGTACGGCAGGGCGCGCTGGACGCCATCGCGGCCGAAGGGCTCGCCGCCGCGACCGAGGTGCCCGCGGCGGACGTACGGCGCGCCGTGATGCTGGCGGGCTCGCTGCCGGACGTGGCGCGGGCGCTGCTCGCCGAGGGACCGGCGGCGCTCGCGGACTTCCGGCTCACCGTCGGCCGGCCCGTAGGGCCGATGCTGGCGCACAGCGCCAAGTCGGTGGCCGAGGCGGTCGACCGGCTCGGGGCCTGCGCCGTGGAGGAGAAGCTCGACGGCATCCGCGTCCAGGTGCACCGTGACGGGCCGGACGTCCGGATCCACACCCGCACCCTGGACGAGGTCACCGACCGGCTCCCCGAGGTCACCGCCCTCGCCCGGGAGCTGCCGGCCGGCCGCTTCATCCTCGACGGCGAGGTGATCGCCCTGGACGGCACCGGCCGGCCGGTGCCGTTCCAGCGGGTCGCCGGACGGTTCGGCTCGCGGGTGGACGTCTCCGCCGCGCAGGCCGCGCTGCCGCTGTCCCCGGTCTTCTTCGACGTGCTGTCGGTCGACGGCCGCGACCTGCTGGAACTGCCGGGCGAGCAGCGGTATGCGGAGCTGGCCCGGCTGGTCCCCGAGCCGCTGCGGGTGCGCCGCCAGGTGATCGGCGACCCCGCCGACGCCGCCGCCCGCGCCGCCGCGGAGGAGTTCTGGGCCGAGACCCTGCGCCGGGGACATGAGGGCGTCGTGGTCAAGGCGCTGGACGCCCCCTACAGCGCCGGCCGCCGCGGCGCCGCCTGGCTGAAGGTCAAGCCCGTGCACACCCTGGACCTGGTGGTGCTGGCCGCGGAGTGGGGCCACGGCCGGCGCACCGGGAAGCTGTCCAACCTCCACCTCGGGGCGCGGGACCCGGACGGGGGTTTCGTCATGCTGGGCAAGACCTTCAAGGGGCTCACCGACGCCACCCTCGGCTGGCAGACCGAGCGGCTGCGGGAGCTCGCGGTGGCGGACAACGGCCATGTCGTGACGGTGCGTCCGGAACTCGTCGTCGAGATCGCCTACGACGGGCTCCAGACCTCCTCGCGCTACCCGGCGGGCGTGACCCTGCGCTTCGCACGGGTGGTGCGCTACCGGGAGGACAAGACCGCGGCCGAGGCGGACACCGTCGAGACGGTGCTCACCGCGCACGACGGCGGGGCCTCGTAGCGCCATGGCCGGGAAGCGCAGTGCCGGGCTGCTGCTGTACCGGGGCACGGCGACCGGGGTCGAGGTGCTGCTGGCGCACATGGGCGGGCCGTTGTGGGAGCGGCGGGACGCGGCGGCGTGGACCGTGCCCAAGGGCGAGTACGTACCGCCGGAGGAGGCGTGGGACGCGGCCCGGCGGGAGTTCGCGGAGGAGCTGGGCGTGCCGCCGCCCGACGGGCCCGGTCTCCCGCTGGGCGAGATCCGCCAGTCGGGCGGCAAGGTGGTGACCGCCTGGGCCGTGGAGAGCGATCTCGATCCGGAGCAGGTGGTGCCCGGCACCTTCGAGATGGAGTGGCCGCGCGGCTCCGGGGTGATCGGCATCTTCCCCGAGATCGACCGGGTGGCCTGGTGGGGCCCGGACGAGGCGCGAGAGCGGCTGGTGGCGGGCCAGCGGGTGTTCCTGGAGCGGCTGGCGGAACGGCTCGCGAGCGGGGCCTGACCGCGGGCGCTGCGCACTCCCCGGCTTCACCACCCGAGCAGGCGGCATGCCACCACTCGCCCTGGACACCCCCGTTCCCCACCCGGCAGTCTGGCGGCGGGGCCGTGCCACCAGGTCCCGAACGGGGGGGCCCTGGCCACAGGGTCATGAGCATGCCGCGGGGGCCGCATGTTGCGTATTCACTTCGAAGACCGGGATGTCGCGCGGGTACAGATAGCGGCCGAACCCGATCCCCTGTGGGAAACGGTGCTCGCTCTGCACCATCTCACCCCACCGGGGCGCGGGGTGCCGGTGTACGGCGCCTGGCGCGCTCGCGCCCGCCGCGAACTGGACGCCCGGGGACTGACCCGCGCCGCCCGGCTGATCAGCGCACTGGCCCCGGCCGACGCCCGCTACTTCCCGGACTTCCTCACCCCCGACGCGGCCCGCGACGGGCTGGCCGCCGGGCTGGCGGCGCTGCGGGAGACCTCCCCGGTCCGGCTGACGGCGGAATCCGCGCGGGCCGCGCTGCCGGACCGGCTCCCGCGCTGGAGCGCCGCCCTGGCCGCCGGAAGCCGGGAGCCGCTCGACGAACTGGCCCGCGCCTTCCGGGAGGTGCACCGCGCGGTGATCGCCCCCGACTGGACGGAGGCGGCCGTCACCGTCGACTCCGACCGCGGTGCCCGGGCCCGCGCCCTCTGCCGCGGCGGAGTCGACGGCATGCTCAACAGCCTCCGCCCGGCGCTCCGTTGGGAGCCGCCGGTGCTGTACGTCGACTATCCCCAGGACCGCGAGCTGCGGCTGGGCGGGCGCGGGCTGCGGCTGATCCCGTCCCACTTCTGCTGGCGCAGACCCATCGCGCTGGCCGACCCCGGCCTGCCGCCGGTGCTGGTCTACCCCGTGGAACACTCCACGGCGTGGGCACCGGCCACCACCCGCAGCTGTCATCCGCAGGCGCTGTCCACCCTCCTCGGCCGCACCCGCGCCCGTATCCTCGCCGCGCTCGACGCACCGGCCACCACGGGTGAACTGGCCCGCCGCTTACGGGTCTCCGCACCCTCGGCCAGCGAGCATGTGAGCGCCCTGCGCGAGGCCAACCTGGCCAGCAGCCGGCGCGACGGCGGTTCGGTCATCCACGCCCTCACCCCGCTCGGCACGGCGCTGCTGCACGGTGAACTCGCCCCCGTCCGCCTGCCGCATTGAGAGTGCCGGGGCAGCGGACTGCTCACGGGTGGCTGACGGGTGCCCAGAGCCGGCCGGCGTCGCCCGCGGCCATGCTGCCCCGGTACTTCTCGATCTTGTGGTCGATCATCTTCAGGTTCTCCTGGGTCTCCGCCAGCTTGGCCAGGACGTCGGCGCGGTGGGCTTCCATGAGGGCGAGGCGTTCCGCCTCGTTGCCCGGTCCGGCGGCGACCAGTTCGGCGTACCGGCGGATGCCCCTGATGGGCATGCCGGTGGCGCGCAGCTTGGTGCAGATGACGATCCACTTCAGGTCGAGCGCGCGGTACCGGCGGCGGCCGCCGCTCGTGCGGTCGACCGGGCTGACGACCAGGCCGGCCCGCTCGTAATAGCGGAGCGTGTGGGCGCTCACCCCGGTGCGGCGGGCCGCCTCGGCGATGGTCACGCCTTCCGGGGGCACCGCGTCGGGGCGCGCCTTCGGTTCGGTGGCATCTGCTGCTGAGTGCTGCTTGATTTCGAGCACGCTCTAATTCCTAACGTCGGACCATGAGTTCACCAGTACTTTCCCCCGTGGCGGCTGCCGGACTGAGCCCGCGCCGCAAGTCCCTGGTGCTCGCGATCTGTTGCGTGAGCATCGTCGTCGTGGTGATGGACATCTCCATCGTCAATGTCGCGCTTCCCAGCATGGGCCGCGACCTGCACGCGTCCGAATCCGGCCGGCAATGGGCGGTCGACGCCTACACGCTGGTGCTGGCCGCGTTCCTCGTCCTGGCCGGAGCCACCGCTGACCGGGTCGGCCGGCGGCGGGTCTTCCAGGCCGGTCTCGCGGCCTTCGGCCTCGGCTCGGTGCTGTGCGGACTGGCGCCGGACATCGGCTGGCTGATCGCGGCGCGTGCGCTGCAAGCGGTCGGCGGGACCATGCTCAACCCGGTGGCCATGGCGATCGTCGCGACCACGTTCACCGGTGCCGCCGAACGGGCCCGGGCCATCGGGGTCTTCGCCTCGATGTCCGGACTGGCGCTGGTGCTGGGACCGGTCGTCGGCGGCGGGCTGGTCGACGCCCTCGGCTGGCGGTCGGTCTTCTGGATCAACGTCCCGATCGTGGCCGTGGCGATCGTGTGCGCCACGCTGTTCGTACCCGAGTCCCGTGCCGAACGGGCCCGCCGGTTCGACCCCGTCGGGCAGGTACTGATGGTCCTGGTCCTGGGCTGCGTGGTCTACGCGATCATCGAGTCCGGCGCGCTCGGCTGGACCTCGCCGGTCATCATCGGGCTGCTCGCCGTCGCCGCGCTCGGTGTGGCGGGCCTCCTCGGATATGAACCGCGCCGCGCCGACCCGCTCCTGGAACTGCGCCTCTTCCGCAGTGTGCCGTTCAGCTCCGCGATCGTGATGGCGCTGTTCGGCCTGTGCGGCTTCGGCGCGTTCCTGTTCGTGACCACCCAGTACCTTCAGGATGTGCGCGGCCTGTCACCGGTGGCGGCCGGGCTGTGCCTGCTCCCGGTCGGGCTGCCGGTCCTGGTGGTGGCGCCGCTCACCGGGCGCGTGGTCGGCGCGCGCGGTCCCCTGATACCGCTGGTGGTGGCAGGGACGGCGCTGGCCCTCGGCGGCGGCATGTCGCTATGGCTCGGCCCGGAGACCCCCCTGCCGGCCGTGCTGGCGGTGCACCTGGTGTTCGGCGTCTTCCTCGGCGCGGTCAACCCGCCGATCACCAACGCCGCGCTCTCCGGGATGCCCCGTTCGATGGCCGGGCTGGCCGGCTCGCTGGCCTCCACCGGCCGCCAGACCGGCACCACCCTGGGTGTCGCGATCTCCGGGACCCTCATCGGCCCGCAGATCGCCCATGGCGGCACGGCGTTCACGGGCGCGGCGCAGCGTGTGTGGTGGCTGCTCGTCGTGCTCGGCACCGGCGTCCTCGTCCTCGCTGCGATCAGCTCCAGCCGGTGGGCCCGCGCCACGGCCGAACGCACGGGCGCGAGGGCCGATTCCCGTCCGTGAGGCGGGAGTTGCGCGGGGCGTGGCAGACGGCGGCGTGGGTGGGGACGGTGGGGACGCCCGCTACTGGCGGGCCAGGGAGCGGGTGATGCCCGTGGCGATCGTGGTGGCCAGCGTCCAGCCCGTGACGACCAGCAGATACGAGAGCCACTGGTACCCGCCCCGCGGCGCGAAGGCCCCCTCCTGTCCGAAGCCGATGATCGGCATCAGCAGATCGAGGGTGTAGAAGAACGGGTTGAAGTCGGGGGCCTCGTCGGTCTTCAGCGGGCGTGGCGGGTGCAGGGCGAAGGCGAGGGCGCCGATGAGCAACAGGGCCAGCAGCCAGCCGGCGGCGCGCATCGGACGGAAGCCGTAGCCGACGGTGGCGTCCTGGAGGTGGCCCCAGACCTTGGCGTACCAGGGCAGGGTGCGGCGGTGGCGGCGGAGTTTGGCCAGCTGGACGGTGCGGGCGGCGGCTTCGTCCCCGGCCGCACGATAGGCGCCGGCGAGCTGCTCGTACGAGTACGACACATAACCCGCGCGCTCGCGCTCCAGCACCGGGAGCCGTTCCTCGGCGGGAAGGTGCGGAAGCAGCGAGCCGTAGGTGAGCCGGTCGAGCTTGACCTCGTCCGGCCAGACCTCCGGCGGGACGTACAGCACATCGAACTGGGCGCGGCGGAGATTGACCGTGCCCACCACCGGCTGCGCCTCGCGCAGCCACATCTCGCCCGCGACGCAGCTGCTGACGCGTAACGCCACCCCACCCGGGTTGGCGAGGGCGGCATAGGCGAGGTTGAGCTGCCCACCGATCCGGGCACCGCGCAGGTCGACCCGGCCGTGGGCGCGCAGCCGCATGGCGTGCACGTCGGTGCCGACGCTGAGCGTCTCGGCCTCCAGCGCGTGACCGCCGGGGGCGTTGAGCCGTGCGTCGTCGAGCGTGACCTGTCCGCCGACGGTCGCGCCGTTCAGCCGGATCCGGCCGTGGGTGACCAGGCCGGGAGCCCAGAGGTCGGTGCCGATGTCGGCGTGGTTCAGCTGGAGAACGGGTTCCTCCGGCGGCTCCGTGGCGGCCGGATCGCCGAAGTGGGCTCCGTTGGCGAAGACCGCACCGGATATCTGCGCCCCGGCCAGCCGCACCGGCCCCTTGATACGGCAACAGGTGAGCCGCAGCACTCCCTCGACATGGAGGTGTCCGGCCGTGAGACCCGGCAGGACCGAGTCGTTCAGCGCCAGGATGCGCAGCGTCGCGCCGTACAGATCCGGGGTCTCCTCGAAGGAACAGGACCGCAGCCGTACCGGGTGCTCCACCCTGCCGTACTTCAGGTTCAGCTCCCCGGTGATCCGGGCGCCCCACAGTTTCAGCCCCGCTATCTCGCCGTCCCGTGACGGCCCGTTGAGCAGCAGCACCCGGAGCACCGCGGCGCGCACGGTCCGCTCGGGGCCCCAGGTGGCGCCGGCGGCGGGGTCCTCGTCGGCGTTCTCCCGGAAGTCGACGCCCGCGCCGAGGGGGAACGCCTCCCAGACACGGCGTTCCGCTGGGGTCAGCTCGGTGATCTCCACCGGCCGGATGCTGTCGCGCGGGTGGACGCACTGTCAACCAAGAGCTGTGCGGCCAGGGTTGCCGCACGTTCCCGGGCCTCGCTCAGGAGTCGGCGCCCCCCGGGGCGGCCCGCTAGGACCGCCCCGGGCGCCGCTCACGGCCGTACGAGGATCTTTCGCCCCTCGCCCGCCCGGAAGCGGCCCAGCGCCTCCGCGTAGCGGTCCAGCGGGAGCCGGTCGCTGATGAAGACCTCCGGGTCCAGCACGCCCGCGGCGAAGAGTTCCGCGGCGCGTTCATAGCTGTGCAGGACGGCCATCGAGCCGGTGATGGTGATCTCCTGGTTGTAGATGCGGTAGGGCTCGATGGTGGCGCGCGCCGCGTAGTCGGCGACGCCGAACTGGAGGTAGGTGCCGCCCTTGCCGACCCGCCCCAGGGCGTCCTGGATGGCGTGCTCGTTGCCGGTCGCGTCGATCACCACGTCCCAGCCGCGCGGGCGGTCCAGCTCATCGGCGGAACCGGCCGCGGCGCTGCACCCCAGGGTGCGGGCGGTGGCCAGCCGCTGCGGGTTGATGTCGACGACATCGACCCCGGCGGCCCCGGTGCGCTTGGCGAGTTCGAGCATCATCAGGCCCATGGTGCCCGAGCCGTAGATGAGGACCCGGGTGCCCAGTTGCTGGGAGCGCAGGATGTCGTAGCCGCGTACGGCGCAGGAGAGCGGCTCGATCAGTGCCGCGTCCTCGGTACTGATGTGTTCGGGCAGCTTGACGCAGTTCCCGACCGGGGCCACGGCGAACTCGGCGGCGCCGCCCGCCGTGGTCACCCCGATGGCGGCCCAGCGCTCACAGAGGTTGTTGCGGCCGGTGCGGCAGTAGTGGCACTCGAAGCAGTAGAGCGACGGGTCGACGGCGACCCGGTCCCCCTCGGCGAGCTCGGTGACCGCGCTGCCGGTCGCCACGACCGTCCCGGCGAACTCATGGCCCGGCACGACCGGCAGGGTGGGCGCGAACTCGCCCTGGAGGATGTGCAGATCGGTGCCGCACAGCCCGCAGGCGGCGACCGAGACCACGACCTCGCGGGGGCCGGGCGCCGGGTCCTCGACGGTGGCGACCTCGACGGTCCCGGGGGCGCTGATCACTGCGGCTTTCATTTCACGGCTCCAAGCGACAGGCCCTGGACGAGTTTGTCCTGGGCGGCGAACCCGGCGACGATCACCGGGAGGGAGATGACGGTGGCGGCGGCGCACACCTTGGCCAGGAACAGGCCCTGGCTGGTCACGAGTCCGGTCAGGAACACCGGCGAGGTGCCGGCCACGATCCCGGTCAGGACCCGCGCGAACAGCAGCTCGTTCCAGCTGAAGATGAAGGAGATCAGGGCCGTGGCCGCGATGCCCGGCATGGCGACCGGCGCCACGATCCGGGTCAGGGTGGTGGTCAGCCCGGCACCGTCGATCGAGGCGGCCTCCAGCATCTCCACCGGGACCTCGGCGAGGAACGAACGCATCATCCACACCGCGATCGGCAGATTCATCGAGGTGTAGAGCAGGACCAGCAGCCAGATGCTGTCGAGCATCCCGGTGTTCTGCGCGACGAGGTACACCGGCAGCAGCCCGGCCACCAGCGGCAGCATCTTCGTGGACAGGAAGAAGAAGAGGACATCGCTCCACTTGCGCACCGGCTTGATGGCGAGGGCGTAGGCGGCGGGCACCGCCAGCAGCAGCACCAGCACGGTGGCGACGACGGAGGCGGTCAGCGAGTTGATCAGCGGCGGCCAGGGGCTGACACCGCTGCCCGCGCCGAAGAACTCGCGGTAGCCGTGCAGACTCAGCCCGGCGCCGACGCTCGGCGGGTTGGTCGCTGCGTCCGTCTCGCTGTGGAAGGACGTCAGCACCATCCAGGCGACCGGCAGGAAGAAGCCGATCCCGCACAGCCAGGCCACCAGGCCCAGCAGGGTGCCGGTGTGGCGACGGCGCCGGGTGGCGGGGGAGCCGGGGCGGCGCGGGGCCAGGAGCGGGCGGTTCATCGGGTGACCTCCTCGCGCAGCAGGGACGAGACGGTACGCAGCGCGAAGGTCGCCACCAGCAGCGAACACAGCACCACGACGACGCCCTGCGCGGACGCCCGTCCGTAGTCATGGGCCTGGTAGAAGGTCTGGTAGATGGTGTACGGCAGGTTGGCCGTGCCGAGGCCGCCGGACGTGATGGTGAACACCGCGTCGAAGTTCTGCACGACGTACACCGTGCCCAGCAGCGCGGCGAGTTCGAGGTAGCGGCGCAGATGCGGCAGGGTCAGATAGCGGAAGATGTCGAAGGCCGAGGCGCCGTCCATCCGGGCCGCCTCGATGGCGTCGGTGGCCCGGCTCTGCAGCCCGGCCAGCAGGATCAGCATCATGAACGGCGTCCACTGCCAGATCAGCGACACCTCCACCGCCGCCAGCGGCGAGTCGGTCATCCAGTCCGGCTGCGGCGGGTCGTCGCTGCCGAACAGCCGCCAGATCCAGGTCAGCGAGCCGTTCAGCAGCCCGTACGAGGCGTTGTACAGCGCGTGCTTCCACAACAGTGCGGAGGCGACGGGGACGACCAGGAACGGCGTGATGAGCAGGGTCCGGACGATGCCGCGCCCGCGGAAACCACGGTCGAGCAGCAGCGCAAGACCCAGCCCGAGCAGCAGGCTGACCAGCACCACGGTGACCGTCAGCAGCACCGTCGTGCCCACCGAGGCCCGCATCGCGGGATCGGTGAAGACCGCCTTGTAGTTGTCGAAGGCGGCGAAGCCGCGGTTCTCGGGCGCCAGCGCGTTCCAGCGGGTGAAGGAGATCACCACGGTGGCCACGAACGGGAGCTGGGTGACGATGATCAGGAAGACCAGCGCGGGAAGCAGCGGGGCGCGGCGGGCCCAGTTCTTCGCCCGCTCGGTGCGGCGGGCACGGGCCGCCGGGGCACCGCCGCGGTGCACGGTGGCCACCTCGGCCGCGGGGGCCGGCTCAGTGGTCCGTATAGGCATCGGACACCTCCTGCGCCGGTCGCCGGCTGTTCTTCAGGGCCTCGGACACGCTCTGCTTCCCGGCGATGGCCGAGCTGATCTCGTGGGACACCTTGGTGCCCAGGTCGGCGAACTCGGGGATGCCGACGAACTGGATGCCGGGGGCCGGGCGCCGCTGGACGCCGGGGTCGCCGGGCCGGGCCGAGCGGATCGCCCGCTCGGTCGGGCCGGCGAACGCCCCGGACGCCTTGACGTAGGCCGGATCGCGGTAGAGGGAGGCCCGCTTGCCGCCGGGCACGTTCGCCCAGCCCAGCTCGCGGCCCACCAGCCGCTCGTAGTCCTTGCCCGAGGCCCAGCGGATGAACTTCCAGGCCGCGTCCTGGTGCGTACTGGCCTTCTGTACGCCCCACGCCCAGGTGTAGAGCCAGCCCGCGTCCCGGGTCCGCTCCACCGGCGCCGGTGCGTAGCCGACCTTGCCCGCGACCTTGGAGTCGGCCCCCTCCAGCGAACCGGCGCCGGCCGTCGCGTCGTACCACATGGCGACCTTGCCCTGCTGCATGTCGTTGAGGCACTCGGTGTAGCCGGCCTGCGGGGCGCCCGCCTCCCCGTGCTTGCGGACCAGATCCACGTAGAACCGGGTGGCCCGGGTGAATTCCGGGCTGTCGACCTGCGGCCGCCAGTCCTTGGTGAACCACGTCCCGCCGAAGGTGTTGACGACGGTGCTCAGCGGGGCGGCCAGCTGGCCCCAGCCCGGCTGGCCGCGCAGACAGATCCCCTTCATGCCCTTGCGGAAGCCGTCCAGCTTCGCCGCCAGGGCGGCCACCTGGTGCCAGGTGGGCCGGGCGGGCATGGACAGCCCGGCCTCCTTGAGGAGGTCCTTGCGGTACATCAGGAACGAGGACTCGCCGTAGAAGGGCTGGGCGTAGATCTTGCCGTCGGCGGCCGTGAGGGAGGAGCGGACCGGGGGGAGGATGTCGCCCTGGTCGAATCCGCGGTCCTTGGCGGCACGGGTGCCCAGCTCGGTCAGCCAGCCGTTGCGGGCGTAGATGGGCGTCTCGTAGTTGCTGACGCTCGCCACGTCGTACTGCCCGGCCTGGCTGGAGAAGTCCTGGCTCATCTTGTCGCGCAGATCGTCCTCCGGCAGCACGGTGAAGTTGACCTTGATGCCGGTTTCCTTGGTGAAGTGCTCGGCGGTGAGCCGCTGGAGATCCACCATCTGCGGGTTGTTGACCATCAGGACATTGATGCTGTGGCGGCTCTCGTTGCCCGCGTCGCCGGCGCCGCGGTAACAGCCGGCGGTGGACAGCGCCAGGGCCACGGCGAGGGCGGTCAGCCCTAGGGAGCGGGCGCCGCGGCCTGGTCCGGGGGGTCGTGCTCTCACGGCTCGTACCTTTCTGGGGACAAGGGGGAGGTGCGTGTCCGGCGAATGCCGCACAAGCGGCGGTTTTGGGGCGTACGGCGCCGTTTCGCGGGTACGCCCGGGAGCCGTCCGACGGCCGGCGGTGCGGGCCCGGCCTTCGGCGGTCAGCTGTGGGGGATGTGGTGCCGCGGTGCGGGGCCGGTCGTCCGGCGGCCCCGGCCGCGGTCAGACCCGGAGCACCTGCGGCCCCAGGAGCGAATAGCGATGCGCCTCCGGCGCGGACAGCCCCGCGTCGGTGACGATCGTGTCGAAGTCACGAACCTCGGCGAACCGGCAGAAACTGCTGGCACCGAATTTACTGTGCACCCCGACCAGCACCCGCCGCCGTGAGGAGCGGACCGCCTGCTCCTTCACCTCGGCGACCGCCGGATCCGGCGTGGTCAGACCGTGCTCCCGGGAGACGCCGTTCGCCCCCAGGAAGGCCAGGTCGATCACGAACCGGGCGAGCATCTCCCGGGCCCAGGACCCCACCGTCGCCTGCGTCCCGGAGCGGACCCGGCCGCCGGCCAGCAGGACGGTGGTGGATTCGGACGCCGCGACCAGGGAGGCGGTGCGCAGCGAGGCGGTGATCACGGTCAGCGGGCGGTCGGTGGGCAGCAGCGTGGCGACCAGCTCCGGGGTGTAGCCCTCGTCGACGAAGACCGTCTCGGCCTCGCCGACCAGCGCCGCGGCGGCCGCCGCGATCCGGCGCTTCTCGTCCACCTGCTGGGTCTCCCGCCGGGCCAGCGTGGTCTCGAACCCGGCGCTCTCGACCGGGTACGCCGCGCCGTGCGTACGCCGGACCAGGCCCCGGCGCTCCAGCTCGCTCAGATCGCGCCGGACGGTTTCCCGGGCGACCCCGAATTCCGATGCGGCCTCGGCGACCTCGATCCGGCCGGACTGCCGGGCGAGCGCGAGGAGGCGATGCTGGCGTTCCTCGGCCCTCATGGTTCACTCCTGCCGCTTTCCGTGTGCTTCCGGTCTGCGTTCGGTCACGAGGTTGCCCGTTTCCGCCCGCATCAGGTTTATAGCAACCGGAGCGGCCC
Organism: Streptomyces sp. NPDC029466; assembly: GCF_055574515.1. Taxonomy (NCBI): domain Bacteria; kingdom Bacillati; phylum Actinomycetota; class Actinomycetes; order Kitasatosporales; family Streptomycetaceae; genus Streptomyces; species Streptomyces sp. NPDC029466. The sequence goes on along the minus strand of NZ_JBVHZH010000032.1, from coordinate 87,585 downwards.
CGCAGGCTGCCCGTCACGGCAAAAAACCAGACCGTTTCCGCCCGCTTCCGAACGCTGTCAGCCTGGCCGTACGCACGAACGGGTGCCCGTATGGCGCGTGGGGAGGGTCCGCCCGGGCGCGACGGGCCGGGGCGGCGCCGGGGGGAGGGCCATGGTGCGCCGGCGGGCCATCGCGGTGGTGCAGCCGTCGGCGGCGCTTAGTCTGGACGGCATGAGTTCGGAGATGCGGTCGTTGGCGGTCACTGCGATCGTGCAGGCGGAAGAGTGTGCGGTGTTGCGGGTGAGTGGGGAGCTGGACCTCCGCACCGAGCAGGCCTTTCTGGCCGAGGCCCGGGAGGTGGTCTCGGCCGGACACCGCTATCTGGTGCTCGATCTGACCGCCCTGCGCTTCTGTGACTCACGGGGGCTGAGCTGCCTGCTCGCCCTGGAATGGCTCTGCCGCCGCCTGGAGGGCCGGCTGCTGCTGGCCTCGCTCGGCGTACGGATGCTGCGGCTGCTGGTCGGCACCCAGTCCCTCGGCGTCTTCTCCTGCTACCCCACCGTCGGGCATGCGCTGACCGCGGTCCCCGACGCCAGCCGCCCGGCGTGGCCGCCCGCGGTGGCGGACCCGGTCGCGGAGGCCGACGACATCTGAGCCCGGCGGCCCGCCGTCCGGGCAGTGGGCCGGCCCGGACGGGCGCGGGCGCGCGGCGGGTGGCTACTCCGCCCGGCCCAGGTCCCGGACGAGCGTGGGGGAGGGGCGGGGGATCTCGCCGAAGTCCTCGTCGTCGCTGTCCACGACGAGACGGTTGATCACGTTCTCCAGCGCGGTCGGCAGGGTCGGGGCAAGCCCGCTGTGCCACTGGACGAGGAGGTTGTGCCGGGCCGAGTCCGGCAGCAGCTGTTTCTCGTCGAACGCGGCCACCGAGGGGCGCTCCTCGTCCGGCGCGTGGGCGGCCTGCTCGCGCCAGTAGGCGGCGTCGCGGTACTCGCCGTTGCGGCGGTGCGAGAGATACAGGCAGTAGGCGGCCGTCCGGCTGCCGGCGCCGGCGCCGAAGTGCCACCAGAAGTGCGCCGCGTCGGTGCGCCCGGTGATGTGCAGCAGACAGGCGAAGACCAGCGCGCCCTCGGGGTCGATGTGATGGTCGTTGACCAGCCGTTCCAGACTCGCCGCGGCCGCCGCGGCATTGACGACCAGCGCACAGGCCAGCTGGAGCTCATGGGTGGCCTCGTCCCGGGCGCTGGGGTAGGTGCTGGGCGCGCCCTGGTCGGCCCGGACCGTCCGCACCGCTGTCGGACGACCGTCCGCGGCCGCCGTCCCCGCGAGCAGGGACGCGCCGAGGCGGCCGAGCGCGCCCGCGTCATCGAGGTCGCGGAATCCGGCCAGATCATCGATGCCGGACACCGCCGCGGCCGCGCTGAGCAGTGTCTCGACGGTCTCCCGGCGGTCGGCGGGACGGGTGTGCCACATGGTCAGTTCCCCCTTGCGTTTCCCTGATCGATACCGAGCGCGGCGGCGAGCTTGCGCTTGCCGCGGCTCGCATAGGAGCGGACGGTCACTTCGTCGACGCCGAGCAGCGCGCCGATCTGGGCGTCGCTGTACCCGATGACATGGCGCAGCACGATCACATCGCACTGCCGCTCCGGCAGCCGGGCGATGGCCGCGTACAGCCCCAACTGGCTCTCCAGCATGGCGAATTGCTGCTGGCACTCACGCAGCAGGGCATGGGTGACGACGGCGAAGGCGGCGGTTTCGGTGAGCGCGGTGGGCTGGTGGTGGTCGTACAGCCACTCCACGACCCGTTCCTTGAGGACCGACCAGGCGTACGCCTCCACCGACGCCTGCCGCAGCGCGTGCGGCCACAGCCGGCCGAGCTGCCCGTACGCGGCCCGGGTGACCTCACGGGCCGCGGCCTCGCTGCCCGTGTGCAGATAGGCGTAGGTCAGCCACTTCCGCGCATGGGTGGCCAGAAACGCCTCGAAGGTGATCGACAGCCGGTGGTCGAACGGGTCCGAAGCGGAGGCCGGGAGCGAACAGTGGGGGAGTGGCGATAACTCCGCGGCACGGACATGCGCCGGAGCGCACGCCGGCAGCGGTCGGTCCCGGTCTGCGCTCACAAGCCGTCCTCGTTCCGTTGGGCATGCACCGAGCCGGGCGCCGAGGCGCCGCCGGCCGCGGGAGAGCGGTTGCTCTCACCTTCCAATGAACCGGAAAGTGAGCCCGTTTGTGGCATCGGCAGGGCAAAAATCTGCCGCTGCGTATTCATATGACTACGCATGACCGTGGCATGTGACCGCGCATGACCGCGGCATGGCCGCCCGTCATGGGACGCGCCGGGTGTGCTCCGGCATGATCCGTGACATACGGGGCACCGCGTCCCAACGGCCTGTCGTGCGAAGGAGTTTGACGCACTCTCGACGGTGCGCGGCGGACGGAACGGGCATCATGGTGCGTGGGGGACACGCCGGGCGGGTGGGCGAACTGGGGAGGCAGCGCACGATGGGCGAGCACGATTCCGTGGTGGACCTACAGCTGGACCGGGCCCACTCGTCCCGGATCTATGACTATTTCCTGGGCGGCAAGACCAACTTCCTGGCCGACCGGATGGCCGCCGGGAGCGTCCTGGGCGTCTTCCCCGCCGCGCTGGTCGCCGCCCGCATCAACCGCGAGTTCATGCACCGCGCCACCCGGGTCCTCGCCGCCTCCGGTCTGCGGCAGTTCCTCGACATCGGCACCGGCATCCCCACCCCGCCGAACCTCCACGACATCGCCCAGAACATCGCCCCCGAAGCCCGGGTCGTCTACACCGACAACGACCCGATCGTCCTCGCGCACGCCGCGGCGCTGCTGATCGGCACCGCCGAGGGCCGCACGGCGTATGTCCAGGCCGATGTCAACGACCCGTGGGGCATCCTCGGCGCGCCCCAGCTCCTGGACACCCTCGATCTGACCCGCCCGGTCGCGCTCAGCCTGAACGCTCTGATGCACTTCGTCCCCGACGACGGTGAGGACCGCGCCCACACCATCGTCGAGACCCTCAAGGCCGCACTGCCCAGCGGCAGCACCCTGGCGCTGAGCCATGCCACACCGGACTTCAGCCCCGAGGCGATGCGGAAGATCATCAAGATCTACGGCGATACGGGCACCCGGCTCCAGTTCCGCTCCCGCGCCGAGGTCCTGAGCTTCTTCGACGGCTGGGAGCTGCTGGAACCGGGCCTCACGCTCTCCCACCAGTGGCGCCCGGACCGCCCCGAGGACGCCACCCATGTCACCGACGCGGAGGCCGCCTGCTACGCGGGCGTCGCCCGCAAACCCTGAGCGGGCCCGGCCGGCAGCCTCCCACGCGGCCCTCCTATTCCTTGCGGTAGCCGTACGCCTCCCCGGCCGCCGCCGCGACCGCGTCCAGATCCGCCCCGGCCGACGCGGTGACCACGGCGGCCACCGCACCCTCCACGAACGGCGCGTCCACCAGCCGGGCGCCCTCGGGGAGTTCGTCCCCCTCGGCGATCAGTGCCTTGACGGTCAGTACGGCGCTGCCCAGGTCGACCAGGACCGCCACCCCCGCACCGCGGTCCACCGACCGCGCCGCCTCGGTGATCAGCTCCGCACTCGTGCCGAGGCCGCCGTCCGGAGTGCCGCCCGCGGCGGCCACCGGCACCGTGTCCCCGCCGCCGGCCAGCCCGACCGCCAGCGTCGCCACCGACTCCGCGACCGGCCCGCTGTGCGACACCAGCACCACCCCGACCCGCGCGCTCTCGCCGCCGCTCGTCCCGTTCGCCGTCCCCGTGCTCACTTCGCCACCTCCGCGAGCGCCGCGAACAGCAGTGCCGAGGACGTCGCGCCCGGATCCTGATGCCCGATGCTGCGTTCTCCCAGATAGCTCGCCCGGCCCTTTCTGGCCTGCATCGGTACGGTGGCCAGCGCACCCTCGGCGGAGGCCGCGGCCGCCGCGTCGAAGGAGTCCTCCAGCGCCACGACACCGGGCGTCAGCGCGTCCAGCATCGTCTTGTCGCCCGGCGCCGAACCGCCGAGCTGCCCCACCGCGGTCACCCCCGCGGCCAGCGCGGACCGCAGCTCCGCCGCCGAGGTCTGCGGTGCCTCGCCCAGGGTCTTGCCGGCGCGCCGCAGCAGCGTCCCGTAGAGCGGCCCGGACGCCCCGCCCACACTGGAGATCAACTGCCGTCCGGCGGCGGTCAGGACGCCACCGGGCGTCGCCGGCGGCTCCGTCTCCAGTACCTTGACCACGGCCGCGAAGCCGCGCTGCATATTTTTTCCGTGGTCGGCGTCACCGATGGGTGAGTCCAGCTCGGTGAGCCGGTCGGCCTCCCGGTCGATGACGGCGGCGGCCGCCGTCATCCAGCGTACGAAGAACGCGGTATCCAGCACCGTTTCGGACACGGACTACTCCTTGGTTGTTCAGGTACGGAGAAAGAAAGCGATACGGGCACGGGTCCGAAGGCCCGGTCACCGTCCCCAGCGAAGCCCCGCGGTCTGCACCGGCGCGTCCCACAGCCGCAGCAGCTCCCCGTCGACCTGGCACAGCGTCACCGAGCAGCCCGCCATGTCCAGCGACGTCACATAGTTGCCGACGAGCGTACGGGCCACCGCCACGCCCCGCTCGTCGAGCACCCGGCGGACCTCCGCGTTGAATCCGTACAGCTCCAGCAGCGGGGTCGCACCCATGCCGTTGACCAGCACCAGCACCGGCAGCCGCGGATCCAGGTCCTCCAGGATCGCGTCCACCGCGAAGTCCGCGATCTCGTGCGAGGTCATCATCGCGCGGCGCTCGCGCCCCGGCTCGCCGTGGATCCCGACCCCCAACTCCAGCTCCCCGGCAGGGAGATCGAAGGTCGGGCTGCCCTTCGCCGGGGTCGTACAGGCGCTCAGCGCCACCCCGAAACTGCGCGAGGACGCCACGACCTGCCGGGCCAGCGCCTCCACCCGCTCCAGCGGCATGCCCTCCTCCGCCGCGGCACCGGCGATCTTCTCCACGAAGAGCGTCGCCCCGGTGCCGCGCCGCCCCGCGGTGAACGTCGAGTCGGTCACCGCGACATCGTCATCGATGAGCACACTGGCCACCTGCACCCCCTCGTCCTCCGCCAGCTCCGCCGCCATCTGGAAGTTGAGGACGTCCCCGGTGTAGTTCTTCACGAGGAACAGCACGCCGTGGCCGCTGTCCACGGCCGCCGCGGCCCGCACCATCTGATCGGGCACCGGCGAGGTGAAGACCTCGCCCGGACAGGCGGCGTCCAGCATGCCGGGCCCGACGAACCCGCCGTGCAGCGGCTCGTGCCCACTGCCGCCCCCGGATACCAGCGCCACCTTTTCCGCCACCGGCGCGTCCCGCCGTACGATCACCCGGTTCTCGGCATCCACCACCAGCTCGGGGTGGGCCGCGGCCATCCCGCGCAGCGCATCCGTCACCACGGTTTCGGCGACGTTGATCAGCATCTTCATGGGTACCTCCTGGTGAGCTGGCAATCGGGTCGCTGACCGGCGTTTGCCCAGGTCAGGCTGTGGTGATGCACGACTATCGATCTTGGCGGTCCGAGGGCGGCGAGGGAAGGGGCAGGGCAGGACGAAGGACGGCCGCAGCCCCCTTTCCTGACGGTGCTTCCGACACTCCGCGGCGTGCGCGGAGCGGAGGTGGGGCCGCCCCGAGGGCAGTATCCGTGCTCAGATCCCCAAGGTCACGTGACGCGGAGAAGGCGAGTGTCCGCGTCTCCGGCCCGGGCGGCCCGGGACTGCCGACCGGGGGACCGGGCCGCCCCGTCACGGCGGGCCCGGGATGTCGTGTGAGGGAGACAAGGGGAATTCTGGGCGGCTCGGACACAACCATTTCCGGTCACCGGCTGTCCCACTGCCCGTCACGGAAACTTCCGGCCGGCGTCCTGCGGCCGACACCTTCGAGGAGCAACCCCGCCATGCCCGAGACGGGCCTCAGAGCCGCCCCGCGGTTCAGCATCATCGTTCCCGTTTACCACGTGCAGGGCTATCTTCGCGCGTGTCTGAACTCGCTGCTGGCGCAGGATTTCACCGACTTCGAGGTCATCGCGGTCGACGACTGCTCGCCGGACCACAGCGGCGAGATCCTGGCGGAGTTCGCCGCCCGCGACCCCCGGGTGATCCCTGTGCGCCACGAGGAGAACGGCGGCATCGGCGCGGCCCGGAACACCGGAGTGGCGCGTGCGCGCGGGGACTATCTGCTGTTCCTCGACAGTGACGACACCTTCACCCCGGGCGCGCTGCGGGCCATGGCCGACCGGCTGGCCGCATCGCAGGACCCGGACCTGCTGCTCTTCGACCACGTACGGACCTACTGGTGGCACGCGGTCCAGCCGAGTGCCGTCCGGGAACTCCTCGCCGAGGCCGGAGCGGAGGTCTTCAAGCCCACCGAGCGCACCGAATTCCTGCAGATGTTCGCGGTGGTGTGGAACCGGGCCTTCCGGCGCGACTTCTTCGTGGACAACGGATTCCGGTACACCGACGGGCTCTACGAGGACGCCCTCATGGTCTACACGACCATGCTCACCGCCGAGCGTGCCGTGTGCCTGGACCACGCCTGTGTGGAATACCGCCAGCGCCGGCACGGCAATTCCATGAAGACACCGGGCCGCAAGCACTTCACGATATTCGACCAGTACCAGCGGCTCTTCGACTTCCTCGACGGCCGGCCGGACCTCGACCCTCTGCGGCCGCTGTTCTTCGAGCGTATGGTCAGCCACTTCCTCTTCACCGGCGCGCGGGAAAGCCGGGTGCACCTCCAGGACCGGCCGGAATTCTTCCGGCGTTCCGTGGCGATGTGCCGGCGGCACAAGCCCGCGGGCTTCACCCCGCCCCCGGAGGCCGACGCCCGCCGGTTCCAGGCACTGGAACGCGGTTCCTACCGCGCCTTCCAGGCCCTGAATCTGATGAGCCGTACCCGGAAGAGCGGGCAGCGGCGCCTGCGCAAGGCCCAGCGCGCCATGAGCAAGCGGGCCGCGGCGAGCTTCTACCGGATACAGCTGAAGCGCCCCCTCGACCAGAACCTCGCCGTCTTCAGCGCCTACTGGAACCGCACCCCCTCCTGCAATCCGCTGGCGGTCTACGAAAAGGCCAAGGAGCTGGCCCCGCAGCTGCACGGGGTGTGGGTCGTACGCGAGGACGCCGTGGACACCGTGCCGGACGGTATGGACCATGTCGTCGTCAACAGCCGGCGCTACTGGGAGCTGATGGCGCGCGCGAAGTACTTCGTCAACAACGTCAACTTCGCCGACGGGGTGGTCAAGCGCAAGGGCCAGGTCCATCTCCAGACCCATCACGGCACCCCGCTCAAGCGTATGGGCATCGACCAGCAGAAATACCCGGCCGCCGGCAAGGGAATGAGCATGCGCAAGCTGCTCGAACGCGCCGACCGCTGGGATCTGTCGGTCTCCGCCAACCAGCACACGAGTGAGCAGTGGGAGCGGGTCTACCCCTGTGGCTTCGAGTCCCTCGACGCCGGCTATCCGCGCAATGACGTCTTCTTCCGGACCGGTGCCCGGGACATCCTGGACATCCGTGAGCGGCTGGGCATCGCCCCCGGCCGCACCGCCGTCCTCTACGCCCCGACGGTGCGCGACTACCAGGTCGGCTATGTGCCCCAGCTGGACCTGGAGAAAATCACCCGCGAACTCGGCCCGGACATCGTCCTGCTGGTCCGTACGCACTACTTCTACGACCAGAACCCGCACCTTCAGAAGCTCCAGGAGGACGGGGCGCTGATCGATGTCTCCCGGCACCCGTCGGTCGAGGAGCTGTGCCTCGCCGCGGACGCGCTGATCACGGACTACTCGTCGATCATGTTCGATTACGCCAATCTCGACCGGCCGATCATCAGCTACGCGGACGACTGGGAGACCTACGTCCGCTCCCGCGGGGTCACCTTCGACCTGCTGTCGGGAAAGCCGGGAGACACCCCGGGGATCGTCGCCACCAGCGAGGACGAGCTGATCGAGGCGTTCCGCAGCGGCCGCTGGAACGGCACCGAAGCCGGTGCGCTGCGGGCCGCCTTCCGTGCCCGCTTCTGTATGTGGGACGACGGCCACGCCGCCGAGCGGGTGGTCAACCGGGTCTTCCTCGGCAACCCCGAGCTGGTCCCGGCCCCGCTTCCGCTGTCCGAGCGCACCGTCGCACCGTCCCCGGCCGAGGCCGCTCGCGCCGTGCGGGGCGTGGCCCTCGCCTCCGGGGCGGACACCTCCGCCGGCCGGCCGGATGTCGAGCTGACCGGCTGACGGCCGGCGGCGCCGGTCCGGACTCCGGGCCGGCGCGGCCCCCAGGTGTGAGCGGACGCGGACCGGGCACCCGCAGCCGTGAACCACGAGGCGACCGGAAGGAGCTGACGCATGCCACATCACGAGGTACCGGATCCGCCACCGCCGGGCCCGCTGGACCCCGTGCACCCCGAGCCCCAGCCGCCGCCGGTCCCCGACCCCCCTGACCCTGAGCCCGCACCACGGCCCGGCGGCCCCGGCCCCGGTCCCGACCGGGGCTCGCGCGCCGCCGGGTCGTCCGGCGAGTCACGCCACGGACGACACGGACGATACGGACGATACGGACGACCGGAGTAACTCCCCGGTACGGCGCCGGCCGGCTGCTCCCCGGCCGCGCGCCGCACGCCGTCAGTCGCCCTCCCGCGCAGGCCCGCGCAGGGCCCGCCCCGGCAGGGCGGAGATGCGGATGATCCCGTTGGCCCTCAGCCTGGAGGTACGGGAGTCTCCGACGCAGGCGACGTAGGAGCCGGCCCGGCATGCGCATAGCGTCCAGAGGGCGTGCGCATGGCGAGGACGGCGCGCCGTTCCGCGTGCACGGCGTGGTCCGATGGCGACCGTCGGCGACGCGCAACGTAGGGAGCAGCAGTGACCAGACACCGCAAGTCCTCGCACCCGAAGATGGGCGAGGGCCACAGCATGCACAAGGGAACCGAGCAGCACGGCTGGTCGCCCGACGTCGACCAGACCGAGCAGCAGAAGAACGAGAGCGCCGGCCGGTCGTTCCGCCCGGAGGAGTACGCGCCCGAGAAGGACCGCAGCAAGGAGTCCGGCGGACAGGAGAAGGTCCCCCCGGCGAGCGAGACCAAGAGCGAGACCCGTTCCGGTGAGCGGCGTGCTGCCGAAACCGAGGAGAAGGGCATGCGGGACATGGGGCCCAAGGGTCCCTCGCGCCGGCCCAGCGGCGGCAGGGACGCGGAGGCGCACACCGGCGTCGACCCGCAGGAACCCTGAGGTCCCGGCGGTCCGGCGCCCCTGAGGTCACGGCTGCCCGACGTGCGGCGGGGCGGATTCCGTCATGAGTCCGCCCCCTTCTCCTTGAGGAGCGAAGATGAGAGCCCTGACGTGGCACGGCAAGCGCGATGTACGCGTGGACACGGTCCCCGACCCCACCATCGAGGAACCGACCGACATCATCGTCCGCATCACCTCCACCGGTATCTGCGGCTCCGACCTGCATCTTTACGAGGTCCTCGGCCCCTATCTCGACCCCGGTGACATCCTCGGCCACGAGCCGATGGGCATCGTCGAGGAGGTCGGGCCCGAGGTCACGGAGGTGTCCGTCGGTGACCGTGTGGTGGTGCCGTTCAATGTCTCCTGTGGCACCTGCTGGATGTGCGGGCAGGGGCTCCACTCGCAGTGCGAGACCACGCAGGTCAAGGAGCGGGGGACGGGCGCCGCCCTCTTCGGGTTCTCCAAGCTCTACGGTCAAGTGCCGGGCGGACAGGCGGAGTTGTTGCGGGTCCCGTTCGGCAACACGCTGCCCGTGAAGGTGCCGCACGGTCCGCCGGACCAGCGGTACGTCTATCTCTCCGATGTGCTGCCCACCGCCTGGCAGTCCGTCGTCTATGCCGACGTGCCGCCCGGCGGCACGGTCACCGTGCTGGGACTCGGCCCGATCGGTGACATGGCCGCCCGGATCGCGCTGCACAAGGGCGCGAGCAAGGTCATCGGCGTCGACCTCGTCCCCGAACGCCTCGCCCGCGCCCGCGAGCGCGGGGTGCACACCCTCGATCTGAACGAGTACGGGAAGAATCTGGGCGAGGAGATCCGCGGGCTCACCGCAGGGCGCGGCACCGACGCCGTCATCGAGGCGGTCGGCATGGAGGCCCATGGGGCTCCGCTGGCGCGGGCCGCCCAGAATCTGGCCGGTCTGCTGCCCGATGCCGTGGGGGAGAAACTGATGGGCCGTGCGGGGGTGGACAGCATGGCGGCGTTCAACACCGCTGTCGACGCGGTCCGCCGCGGCGGCACGATCTCGCTCATCGGTGTCTACGGAGGAAGTGTCGACCCGGTGCCGATGCTGACCCTGTTCGACAAGCAGATCCAGCTGCGGATGGGCCAGGCCAACGTCAGGCGGTGGGTCGACGACATCATGCCCCTCCTCAACGACGCGGATGTGCTCGGCGTGGACGGGTTCGCCACCCACACCCTGCCGCTCGAAGACGGGCCGCGGGCCTACCGGACCTTCCAGGCGAAGGAAGACGGCATGATCAAGACGGTGCTCACGCCCTGACTTCAGGCCGGTGCGGCGGCGGGAAGGGTTGTTCCGCCGCCGCAGCGGTCCGGGGGCAGCAGCCCGGCTACCAGTAGTGCTTGCGGCCGGCGACCGCATGCCCCATGGCACCGAGGACCCAAAGGATCAAGCCGATGACGGCGAGAATGATGCCGATGGTCCACAGAATGCCGATGCCGGTCAGGAATCCGATGACAAGCAGGATGATTCCGAGAACGATCACGATGCGCTCCGATCTGGCATGCGTGTGTATTCATCACTTTGGTCCTGTATTGCCCCCCGGGCAACCGCTGGTCGGCGGAGGGCAGCCGTAGTGGCTCGCCGCACCGCAGCGCCCGGTTGGCCGCGGCTGCCGGGGGCGGACGGGCGTACCGCTCAGGAGGCCGGGCCAGGGAGCGCGCTCTACGCTGGGTGAGGAAGCCGGCGACCGAGTGCGGTGAGGCGGTGAAAGGCTCGTGGCCGTACGACACCAGCTGATCAGGAGGTCGCCCGAGGAGCTGTGGGCGGTGCTCGCCGACCGCTCCCGCTACCAGGACTGGGTGGTCGGCACCGCGCGTTCGCGGCCGAAGGACGGCAACTGGCCGGAGGTCGGCGCCACGCTCGAATACACCGTGCGCCTGGGGCCCTGGGAGGCCGCCGGGCACACCGTCGTCCGCCACAGCGATCCGCCGCGCACCCTCGAACTGGAGGTGGACAGCGGCCGGCTGGGCACCGCCCGGATCGCTCTCGAAGTGCGTCCCTGGGGCGCCGATTCCCTGGTCATCGTCGACGAACACCCACTGGCCGGACCGGGCGGACGGCTGCACAACGGGGCGCTGGACGTCCTGCTCCAGCTGCGCCACCGCAGCATGCTCAGCAGGCTCGCCGAGGTGGCCGAAGAGGCCCCGGTCCGGGCGCCGGCCGGAACCTGACCGCCGTCCCGTCCGGTGAGGCACCGAGGTCGGGACACGGTGCACCACGGGGGCGGGTGAACAGGAGGCAGCGATGCCGGACGCAGTGGTGATCGGTGCCGGACCCAACGGACTTGTCGCGGCGAACCTGCTGGCCGACGCCGGGTGGACGGTGGAGGTGCTGGAGGAGCAGGAAGAACCGGGCGGCGCGGTCCGCAGCGACTGTGCGGTGCACCCCGACTTCGTCAACGACCTGTGCAGTTCCTTCTATCCGCTGGCCGCCGCCTCCCCGGTCCTCGCCGCCCTGAACCTGTACGAAGAGGGGCTGGTCTGGAGCCATGCGCCCCAGGTGCTGGCCCATCCGCTGACCGATGGCCGCTGCGCGCTGCTGGGCCGCGCCACGGCCGGCACGGTGGCGGGGCTGGAGATGTTCGGCACCGGCGACGGCGCGGCCTGGCAGGAACTGTGCGATGTCTGGGAGCGGGTCGGCGGCGACCTCCTCGACGCGCTGTTCACCCCGTTCCCGCCGCTGCGTGTCCTGGCCCGGCTCGCCGCCCGGGTCCGCGGGGCCGGCGGGCTGCGGCTGGCGCGGATGCTGCTGCTGCCCGTACGGCGCCTGGGCGAGGAGGAGTTCCACGGCGAGGCGGGCCGGCTGCTGCTGGCGGGCAACGCGCTGCACGCCGACCTCGCCCCCGAGGCCACGGGCAGCGGCGGCTTCGGATGGCTGATGTCGATGCTCGGCCAGCACTACGGCTTTCCGGTACCGGCCGGTGGTGCCCAGTCGCTCACCTCGGCCCTGGTGCGGCGGCTGTACCGCCGGGGCGGGGTGCTGCGCTGCGGGGAGCGGGTCGACGAGATCGTCGTACGCTCCGGGCGCGCGGTGGCGGTGCGTACCGCGATCGGTGAGACCGTGCCGGGCCGCCGCGCCGTGCTGGCGGATGTGTCCGTGCCCGCTCTGTACGGCCGGCTGGTCGACTCCCGGCACCTCCCCGGGCGGCTGACGGCGGACCTGCGGCGCTTCCAATGGGACTTCGCCACCTTCAAGGTGGACTGGGCGCTCGGCGGCCCGGTGCCGTGGACCGCCGAGGCCGCCGCCACCGCGGGCACCGTGCATCTGGCCGACGGCATGGACGAACTCACCCGCTTCACCGCGCAGATCGCCGCGGGCCAGGTGCCCGACCGGCCGTTCGCGCTGTTCGGCCAGATGACGACCGCGGACGCCACCCGCTCCCCGCCGGGCACCGAGTCGGCCTGGGCCTACACCCATGTACCCCACCGGATCCGGGGGGACGCGGGGGAGGACGGGATCGGCGGGGCCTGGGGGCAGGGGGACCAGGAGGCGATGGCGGACCGGCTGGAGGAGCAGGTCGAGCGCTTCGCGCCGGGCTTCCGGTCCCGGATCAAGGCGCGCCGTATTCTCGCCCCGCCGACGCTGGAGGCGCTGGACGCCAATCTGCACGGGGGCGCCCTCAACGGCGGTACGGCCGCCCTCCACCAGCAGTTGGTGTTCCGTCCGCTGCCGGGACTCGCCCGTCCGGAAACCCCCGTGGCGGGCCTCTACCTGGCCTCCGCCGGGGCCCATCCGGGCGGCGGGGTGCACGGCGCCCCCGGCGCCAACGCGGCCCGCGCGGCGCTGCGCACCCGCGCACCGGGCCGCGTCCTCAGCCGGGCCCAGCGCTCCCTCCACCGCGGCGCAGCGCCGCGGGCGCCGACGGGCCGAGGTGACGTGAACTGAGGTGACGAGGCATCAAAATTCCTCTGCTGCGGCTCACTTCGGTGCGCCGGTCCGCTGCCTCCCCCGCCCCGGCGCTCAATCGGGTGTGACCGGCCCGGCCGGCAGCGCCGCCAGCAGCATGAGGGCCACGTCGTCCTGCCGGTCCGCGTCGCCGTGCCGGTTCTCCAGGAGGGAGTCGGCCAGCCGGTCCGGACCCAGTGGCGGCGCGTCGTTGAGGCGTCCGGCGAGGTCGGCGACGGAGAGATCCGGATCGGTCCCCGGCGTTTCGATCAGGCCGTCGGTGTAGAGCGCCAGGACGGACCTCGGCGGCAGGGTGATCTCCGTGGCGGAGTACCGGGCCCCGGGTTCGATCCCCAGCAGCAGCCCCGGAGGCACATGCAGCACCGTGGTGTGCCGGTCGGGGTGGCGCAGCAGCGGCGGCGGATGCCCGGCACCGGCCAGGCGGGCCCGGCGGGTGCGCAGGTCGATGTGGACGTACAGACAGCTGGTGAACAGCCCCGGGTCCAGATCGGTCAGCAGCCGGTTCGTCCGGGCCAGCACCTCGTCCGGTGCGGCCCCGGCGGTGGCGTAGGCGCGGACGGCGGTGCGGACCTGCCCCATGAGGGCGGCCGCCGCCGCGTTGTGGCCCTGCACGTCACCGATGACGGCGGCGACGCTGTCCTCATTGAGGCGGATCAGATCGTAGAAGTCGCCGCCGATGTCCATACCGCGGGTCGACGGCAGGTAACGGGCGGCGACCGCGAACCCCGGTACCGAGGGCAGGCCGTGCGGCAGCAGGCCGGCCTGGAGATCGTGCGCCAGCTGCTGCTTGGTGTCGTACAGGCGGGCCCGGTCCAGCGCCTGGGCGATCAGCCCGGCCAGCGAGGTCAGGACCTGGCGTTCCTCCGGACTGAAGGTGCGGGCCCGGGTGTAGGAGAGGATGCAGCAGCCGACCGGGCGGCCGGACACGATCAGCGGCAGCACGGCCCGCGCGGCCTTGCCGGTCAGCCGCGGCAGCCCCGGGTAGTCGTGTTCGATCTCCTCGGGGGACGAGAAGAAGCTGGGCTCCCCGCTGGCGAGGGCGTGGACGGCGGGGCTGTTGGCGGCGCCGAGGGCGACCCCTTCGAAGGCGGCGACCGCCTCGGCGGAGTAGCCGCGGTGCCCGATGGTCCGCAGCCGGCCCGCCTCCGTCACGTACATGAGCATGCCTTGGGCGCCGAACGCCGGCACGATCTGGTCGGCGACGAGATCGACCACATCCTGCGTTCCCACGGCCTCCGTGAGGGCCGCCGCGAGATGCAGCACGTGGTAGATCTGCCCGGCCCGCACCGGCACGACCTCCCCCTGCGCGGGTGCGGCCGCCACCGGGCCGTAGTCCTTGTCCGACGGGCTGATCCACACGCTCAGACCTCGGCTGTCCGGGAAGAGCCGGAAGGTGAGCCAGTGGTGCGGGGGCCTGCTGGCGGTGAACGACGTCGGCCGGCGGCTGATCACCGCGGCCCGGTAGCGGTCCTCGAAGACCGGGTCGCGCAGCCACGGCAGGGCCTCCCACGGGCGCGCGCCGATCAGCCGGGAGCCCTTCTCGCCGAGCAGCTCCACCGCGCCCTGCGTGACCAGGGTGATGCGTCCCTCCAGGTCAAGGGCGCAGCAGCCGCCGGGCAGCCGCTCCAGGTAGTCGGCCGCCGCCAGCGCCTCGGCCGGGCCCACGGCGCGCGCCGGTGGCGGCGTCAGGACCCGCGGCGCCTCGCACGGGCCGGAGCCGTCGGGCCGGGGGTGCCGTGCCAGCAGCGCCGCCAGCCGCCGGCACGCGGCGGTCACCGCCTCGCGTTCCGCCGTCGACAGCTGGGCCGCATGGCCGGCGGGCCACAGCAGCAGCAAGGCGCCCAGGCTGCCGGCCGGGCTGCTGACCGGGGCCGCCGCCAGCGAGAAGTCGTAGGGCACCGCCACCGCCGTCCGCGGGAAGTCACGGGCCATCTGCTGCTGGCCGCCCGCCCACACCAGGCGCTGTTCGCGGCCGGCGACGGCCACCGGGATGGGAGCTGCCAGCGCGACCCGGTCCCACGGTGCCAGGAACGGCGCCGGTACCCCGCTCATGACGGTCAGCTGGAGGACCGGCGCGTCGGCCGCCAGCACATAGACCCCGCCGACGGACGCCCCGGTCTCCTCCATGGCGCGCAGCAGCGCCCGGCCCACCGGGTCGCCCGCCGGGCCGGGCTCGTTCCCGCCGGTCATCGCGCACCTGCGCACTGTCGTCGTGCCATCGAGACCCACTCCGGCCCGCCGGTTTCTCCCCGTGCCGAGACCGTCCTGACGTCTCTCCCGGGACAGTGCCGACGTTACGCCGCCCACCGGGCCCCGGCACTCGCTGCCGGGCCGGTCCGGCAGCCCCGGGACCAGGCATTCCGGCTCCAAGATGCGCTCAGCTCAAGCCGCGTATCATGAAGTGGCGCCTCTTTGTAGTGGCGCGGGCAGCATGTCGCCTCCGATGTCGGAGAGGAACATGGCCACAGGCGAAGAGGACGAGACCGAACGAGTTCGGCGTCCGTCCGGTAAGAAGACCGCCAAGAAGACCGCCAAGAAGACCGTCAAAAAGCCCGCCGGAAGCGCCGGCAGCGCCCGGTCCGGTCACCGCGACAGCGAAAGCGACAGCGAACCGCCGCGCGCGGGCCGCCGGGTCTCGGCGCCACGTGCCATGCGGTACGCGGCGGACCAGCTCAAGGAACTGCTGGGGCGGGCTCCCGAGTCCGTCTCCGCGGTGCAGCCGACGGAGGACGGCTGGCAGGCGGACGTGGAAGTCCTGGAGCTGGAACGCGTCCCCGGGACCACCAGCGTGATGGCGACCTACCGGGTGATGCTGGACAAGGAAGGCGAACTGGTGGCGTACGAGCGCACCCGCCGCTACACCCGAGGCCAGATCGACCGCCGATAGGGCGTCGGGAAGCCACCCACCGTTCGCCCGGCGAACGAGACGGCCGCTTCGTAAGGCCGGAGCGAGCCGGTGAAGGGAGGCACCGTGACTGTGGTGCCGCAAAGCGGAGGAACCGTCGCCGCAGGTGGCGGCGGAGGCTCCGGAAACCTCTACGACATCCTCGATCTGATCCTGGACCGCGGTCTGGTCATCGACGCCTTTGTGCGTGTGTCGTTGGTGGGCATCGAGATCCTCAAGATCGACGCCCGCATCGTCGTCGCGAGCGTCGACACCTACCTGCGCTTCGCCGAAGCCTGCAACCGCCTCGACCTGGAGGCGGGACGCAAGGCACCCTCCCAGCTGACCGACCTCGTCGGTGAGGTGACCGAGGGCGGCTCGCACGGCAAGGCCAAGGGCGCGCTGTCCGGGGCCGCGGAAGCGGTGACCGACGCCCTCAAGGGCGGCAGCGACGACGAGGAACACGAGTCGAGGCACAAGGAGCCCGCCGAGCGGCGCGAGCGGTCCGCTCGCCGGCCGGCCCGGCGCCGAAAGGAGTGAGGGATGTCGGTCTACGTCTACTCCATCCTCGCGACCACCCATCCGCAGAACCTGGAGGGCCTCCACGGGGTGGGCAACCCCCCGTCCGACCTCCGCACGGTGCAGAGCAAGCAGCTGTCCGCCGTGGTCAGCGACGCCCCGGAGGAGCTGCGGCCCAAGCGCAGGGACCTCGGCGCGCACCAGGCCGTCCAGGAACGGCTGATGGCCGACGGTACGGTCCTGCCCTTGCAGTTCGGCTTCACGACCACGGACGACGAGGCCGTACGGGCCGTCCTGAAGGAGCGTGCGGACGAATTCACCGAGCGGCTGGAGGCGTTGGAGGGCTGCGTCGAATACCACCTGAAGGCCGCCCAGGACGAGGACGCGCTGCTGCGGCAGATCCTCACGGAGTCGGATGAGGCACGACAGCTCAACGAGCAGATCAGAAGCGGCAACGCCGCGCCCGAACTCCCGCTCGCCCTCGGTGAGATGGTCTCCCAGGAAGTGCAGGCACGACAGGAGCAGCTCGCCGCCGGAGTCCTCGACGCACTGCGCGGCTTCGCCCGGGAGGAGCGCTCCTCGCCACCGACCGGGAACGACTTCCTGAGCGTGTCCTTCCTGGTGGAGCAGGACAACGAGAAGAGCTTCCTCGGTGCGCAGCGGGATCTCGCCAAGGAGCTGGGGGAGGACTTCGACCTCCGGCTGCTCGGCCCGCTGCCCGCCTACAGTTTCGTCTAGGGGGTCCCCATGGGCCTGTTGAGTCACCTTGCCACCCTTCCGCTCGCGCCGGTGCGCGGCGTGGCCTGGGTCATGGAACGCGCCCTCGACGCCGCGGAGCAGGAGTACTACGACCCCGAACCCGTCGAGCGGGAACTCGCCGAGCTCGAACGCGCGCTGCTGGCAGGAGAGATCTCCGAGGAGGCCTTCGACCGGCGTGAGGACGAGTTGCTGGACCGGCTGGACGAGATCAGGGCCCATGCCCAGGGCACCAACAGCTGACCGCGGTGGCCGCCGCGGAACGGGAGCGCCGCCCCGCGCTCCCGTCGCAACACCGGGAATCGAGGTGCAGCGGCCGTGAACGAACCCGTCGCCAGGAGGATGGGCGACTATCCGTCCCGGGCCGGCCCGTACGGCGGGCAGGGCTCGTCGGCCAACCTTGCCGACATCTTGGAGCGGGTCCTGGACAAGGGCATCGTCATCGCCGGCGACATCCAGATCAACCTGCTGGACATCGAACTGCTCACCATCAAACTGCGCCTGCTGGTCGCCTCGGTGGACAAGGCGAAGGAGATGGGCATCGACTGGTGGGAGCACGACCCCTCGCTCTCGTCCCGCGCGTCCGACGGCTACCGCTCGCTCGCCGACGAGAACAAACGGCTGCGCGCCGAGATCCGGGCCCTGCGGGAGGACGACGAACTGCCCCCGGCCGAGGAGGAGGACGAGGAGGAGTACGAGTACGAGGATGAGGCCGAAGCTGAGGCCGAGCCCGAGGCTAAGGCTGAGTACGAGGACGAGAAGCCCCGTCCCGCCGCCCGCCGCGCCACCGCCGCCCGCGGCACCCGTGCCAAGCGGCCCGAGCCCCGCCCCCGTACCAAGAAGCGGCGGGACACCTCATGACCGAGGTCATCAGCTATGCGTACGCGGTCGCGCGGGATGCCGGCGGATCGCTGGCGGAGGCGCTTGCCGGTCTGCCGGGGGTCGCGGACGCACCGGTGCATCTGGTGCGGGCCGGAGAGGGGGGTGACGTGGTGGTCGCCGTGAGCCCGGTGCCCGAGGAGGACTTCCACGAGGCCGCGCTGCGCGCCAACTTGGAGGATCTGGAGTGGCTGGAGTCGGTGGCCCGCGCCCATCACCGGGTGATCGAGGCGCTGGCCGCCCGTACCACCGTGCTGCCGCTCCGGCTGGCGACGGTGTACCTCGACGACGAGCGGGTGCGGCGCATGCTGGAAGCCCGCCAGGAGGCGTTCGCCGGCCGGCTGGCCGAGCTGGCCGCGCACACGGAGTGGGGCGTCAAGATCTATGTCGAGGCGCCCGCGCCCACCGACCGGCCGGCCGCGCCGCCCGCGGACACCGGCCTGAGCCCCGGACGGGCCTACCTCAGCCACCGCAAGGCACAGCGGCACGCCCGGGAGGACGCCTACCGCGACGCCGAAGAGGTCGCCCGGCGGGTCGAGGCCGCCGCCCGCGGCCATGCGGTCGACCGGGTCCAGCACCGGGTGCAGCAGGGCGAACTCGCCCGCGGGCCGGGCGAGAACGTCGTCAACGACGCCTACCTCGTGCCGCTCGGAGAGGCCGAGAGCTTCCGCGCGGACGTCAGCCGGGCCGCCGAGGGGCTGTCCGGGGTGCGTGTGGAGGTCACCGGGCCCTGGGCCCCGTACTCCTTCGCCACGCCGCCCGAGACCGAACCGGTGCGGGGAGCTGCTCCATGAGGCCGGCGGGCGGGCCGCCGGCAACGACGGACGAACCTCTGCCGGATCGGCAGATCGCGCTGATCGATCTGCTGGACCGGCTGCTCAGCGGCGGCGTGGTCCTCACCGGCGATGTCGTGCTCTCCATCGCCGATATCGACCTGGTCCGGATCTCGCTGCGCGCCCTGATCGTCTCCATCAGCGAACACAACCCCTCCCCGTGGTCCGCCCTCGCACCCTCGGTACGGGACGACCATGACGGCTGAGGAGCGCCGGCCCGGCAACCGGTTCGACGATGTCGCCGACGCGGCCGACCGGGCGTTCCGGCTGCTGCCCGCGGCACCGCAGGACATCCCGCCGCCCGGCGGCCCGGCGGCCCGGCATCCGGCGCACCGGATCAGCGCCGACCCCGACACGGTGGAGCGAGACCTGATCAAGCTCGTGCTCACCCTGGTCGAGCTGCTGCGCCAGCTGATGGAACGCCAGGCCCTGCAACGGGTCGACGCCGGGGACCTCACCGAGGAACAGGAGGAACGCCTGGGAGCGACGCTGATGATTCTGCACGACCGGATGGTGGAACTCTGCGCCCGCTATGAACTGACGATGCAAGACCTCAATTTGGATCTCGGGCCGCTCGGGACCCTCTTGCCACCCGCCGAAGAACCCTGAAGGGAGCACACCATGGGCATCGCCAAGAAGACCAGGAACATCGGCCATATCGTCGAGGGAAAGGCCAAGGAAACGACCGGGAGGGCCCTCGGAAACAAAGCCCTGCGAAGGCGGGGCAAGGCGGAACAGGCCATGGGGAAAATGAAGCAGGCGGTGGAAAAGGGCCGGGACTCCTTTAAGCACTGACCGCGCGGCCCCGCCGTCGCCTTGCGCGACGGCGGGGCCGGCGCCCTCGGGTGGGCCACCTGAGGTGCCTCGGTCAGGGCTGCCGGCGCGCCTGCTCGGCGGCCGCCCGGCCCGCCTCGGACAGCCCGTTGGCCGAGCCGGTGCTGAGGGTGCCGCCGGCGCTCTCCAGATGCGCCCGGACGAACCACTGGAAGAGTTCCAGGGACCGCAGATGCTCGATGAGCAGGTCCTGGGTCACCGGGTCGATGCCCTCGGTGGCGGCCACCGCAGCCCGGTGGTCCTCGATGACGCCGGAGTAGACGACATCCAGCGCCCCGAGGTGCTCGATGGCCTGCGCCCGTTGGACGGAGTAGTCCTCCCAGGTCCGTTCGGCGGCCAGCGCGCCGGGTGTCCCGGTGGGGGAGCCGCCGAGCGTCGCGATGCGCTCCGCGGTCGCGTCGACCATGGCACGGACCGCGTCGACTTGCGGATCGAGCATTTCGTGGACGGCGATGAAGTGCGGCCCCACGACATTCCAGTGCACATGCTTAAGAGTGAGGGCCAGGTCATTGAGCGCGTGCAGCCTCATCCGCAGCCGTCCGATGACCTCTCCGCCTTCGGTCTCGGTCATCCCGGGAACGGTATAGGCGGGGGAATTGCTCGCAGCCACGATGCATTCTCCTTTCACCACAGGTCGGCTCTTCCTGTCGTGCCAGTCCGCGTGCCCGGCAACGCGGCCAGGAAACACCGGGACGCCTCGCTTTCCGCATTCCGCACCTGCGGTCAGGCCCGTTCCGAAGTGCCCGTACGGGCCCTCAGCGCTGGTTGAAGCGGTCGGCCGCCCGTTCGTTGAGGGCGCCGAGGACACCGCGGAGCCGACGGGCCGGTGGCTGTTCCCCGGCGGCGACCGTCGAACCGTCGACGGTGCCGCGCGCACCGTTGCGGGGCAGCACCCGGGCGACCGCGGACGCCAGCCGGGTGGTGGTCACCGGGGCCAGCCCGTGCGCCGTGGCGCCGAGCCTGGCCGCCGGCGTCAGCACGATCCGGGGCCGCCGCCGCTGGAGCGCGGTCACGATGCGCTCCGCCGCCCGCTCGGCGTTCATGGACAGCACCGGGGCCCCGGCCAGCGCCGAGAACCAGGCGTACTCCCGGCGGCGGTCCCCGCCGAAGAGGGCGTGCAGATGCGACCCGGTCCGCATCAGACCGGGGTGGACCGCGGTCACCGAGACCCCGTGCGGGCCCTCTTCCGCGTGCAGCCCTTCGGCCAGCGCGGCCACCGCGGACTTGGCGCAGGAGTACGGCAGCAGATGCGGCACCGCCAGCAGGCCGCCGACCGACCCGACGAGCGCGAGCCGGCCGCCGGCCGGGCTGCGCCGCAGGTGGGGGAGGGCGGCGAGCGCGGTGTTCAGGGCCCCGTTGAAGACGGAGTCCATCGCCTCCTCGAAACCGTCGGAGCCCAGCGCGTCGGCCGGGCCGACCTGGATGATGCCGGCGTTGGCGATGACGATGTCCAGTCCGTCGTGCTCGTCGGCGATCTCCGCGAGACGGTCCCGCACCGCGGCACGGTCCCGCACATCGCACACCACGGCGCGCACCGTCCCGCCGCCCCACTGCCGCAGCTTCCCGACGGCCCTGCCGAGTTCGGCCTCGTCCCGGGCCAGCAGTACGACATCGCAGCCGCGCCGCAGCAGCTGGCGGGCCAGGAGCAGCCCCAGCCCCCGCGAGCCGCCGGTGACGACAGCGGTGAGCCCTTCGATCGGGGGAGCGGCCGGAAGCACACGCATGATGAGCCCTTCCACTGGACGCGGATCGGCACGGACGGGGTACGGCCCCACGGGCGGGTCCGGACGCGCACGCTCTTCGACGGTAGCGGGCGGCGGCCGACGGCGGGCCCGTCACCCGGCCGCTGAGCAGGGCGTTCGCGCTCCCGCACGGCAGGGATTCCCGGGCGGGCAGGGGCGGATGCGGCCCGCGAGGGGGCGCGGCACCCGCGAGGGGGCGTTCGGCCAGTCGGGCGGTGGCGGGGGCGCGCCGCCTGGACGCGGTCGGGGCGGGGCCGTTCGGCGAGTGCTGGGTCCGGCCACCGGGGGCGGCCCGGCGAGTGCCCGGTCCGGCCACCGCGGGCGGAGCGGCGAGTGCCCGGCCACGGCCCGGAGCACGCCTACGAACGGCTCAGCCCGCGCCCGGCAACCGTACGTAAACGGTGCCGTCACCCTCCACGCTCACCCGGAAGGAGGGCTGGGGAGCGGTCGCCGGGCCGGCGATGTTCGCGCCGTCCGCCAGCCGGAAGACGCTGCCGTGCCAGGGGCAGGTCACACAGCCGTCGGCGAGGGTGCCGTCCGTCAGCGGCCCGGACTGATGGCTGCAGCGCCCGGCCAGCACATGGATCTCACCGCCCGGCTGACGCACCACCAGCAGGGGCACTTCACCGAGCTCCCGGCGTACGGCCTCGTTGACCGGGAAGTCCTCCACCCTGCCCACGGGGTGCCAGCCCTCTTCCAGCAGACGGGGTACCGGCTCCGCCTTGTTGGCGCCCGCGGCCTGCCGGTAGGCGAGATGGCCGCCGAGCAGGCCGCCGGTGCCGGCCGCGGACAGCCCGGCGAACCCGAGCAGCTTGCCGCGCGCGGTGCTGCCGCGGCCGCGGTGTACCCAGGATCTCGCGTACAGCCCGATGGCCAGGGCCATCGACCCCGCGTGCACCAGCCCGGTACGCATCTGGTCCTCGTGCTGCTCGGCCCAGTCCACCCAGCCGGCCCATGCGGCCGGTACGGCCGCCAGGACGCCCACCCCCACCAGGAGGCGGGCCCCGCGCCGGGTACCCGGAACGGTGTCCAGCACGGCGGCGGACATCCAGGCGCCCATCGGCAGCTGCACCAGCGCCGGGTGCAGCGGATGACCGATCGGCAGACCGTGCAGCACATCGCGGAAACGCCCGAGGGGCAGGCCGCGCACCACCCGCTGCACCGGGCCGATCACGGCGTCCAGCTGCTCCCAACGGCCCAGTGTGTCAAGGGATTTCACGAGTGCGGAGCTCATTCCTCCTCTTCCTCCTCGTCTTCCTCTTCCTCATCCCACTCGCCGTCCTCGCCCTCGTCCTCCTCTTCGCCTTCCTCGCCTTCTTCGTCCTCGTCCGCGGCTTCTTCCTCGTCCTCGTATTCGCCGTCCTCTTCGTATTCCTCGCCCTCGTCCTCGCCTTCGCGTTCTTCGCCCTCGCGCTCCTCGGCCTCTTCGTCCTCGATGGCCTCTTCGTGGGTCCGGACGACCTCGCCTTCGCGGATCTCGCCGCGCCAGCCCTCCGGTTCCTCGTCGGTGAGCGTGACGTAGCGCTGGAAGTGCTTGAAGTCCAGCCGCAGCCGCCGTCCTTGGGCGCGCCAGATATTGGCGGTCTTCTCGAAGAACCCCGAGGCGTAATACTCGACGACCAGCACGATGCGGGTCAGATTGGGCGCCAGTTCGTGGAAGCTGACGGCACCGCGGGTCGTGCCCTTGGCGCCCTCGGACGTCCAGATGATGCGTTCGTCCGGCACCTGCTCCTGGACGGTGGCCTTCCAGCCCCGTGTCGACGGACCGACCTTGGCCTTCCAGTCACTGGTCGTCTCATCGTGCATCGACACATTGCGGACGCCCTTGGTGAAGCCGCTGAACTTCTCGTACTGCGTCCAGTGGTCGTAGGCGGTACGCAGCGGCACCCCGATGTCGAGGACTTCGATGATGTTGGTGACCTTCTGATCCCCCGATTTGCGCTTTCCCTTTCCGCCGCCGAAGAGCTCCTTGGCCTTTCCGGTGACGGTGTCCTTGACGTTCTCCGCCGTCCCCTTGAAAGCGGCCTTGAAGGGCGAGTCACCGCCCAGGATATTGCCCGCGATCTTGCCCAGCGATCCGCCGTTCTCGGCGACATCGGTGAGCTGTCCGGTCACATCCGTCAGTTTGTCGCCGGCCTTCTCCGCCAGGTTCCCCACCCATTGCGTCGCGTAGTTCCCCAGTTCGTCTCGCAGCCGATCGAGGCCCGAGCCCACGTTGTCCTGTCCCGTCTTGGCCATGACCGGTTACCTCCGGCGCTCGACGCGCGATGCTGTCTTCTTGGCGCTCTTCTTCGCAGGAGCTGCCTTCTTCTGCGCGGCAGTCTTCTTCGCAGGAGCTTTCTTGGCGGCGGCCTTGCCCGCCGTCTTCTTGGCCGCGGTGGTCCGGCCCGCGGTCTTCTTCGCTGCCGTCTTCTTCGCGGCGGTTTTCTTGGCCGCGGTCTTCTTTGCCGGGGCCGCCTTCTTGGCAGGTGCCTTCTTGGCTGTCTTCTGTGCGGCCGTCTTCTTCGCCGCCGTCTTCTTTGCCGCGGTCTTCTTAGCGGGTGCGGCTTTCTTCGCCGCCGCCTTCCGGCCGGCGGCCGCCTGCTTCCCGGCGGTCTTCTTGGCGGACGGCCCACCCCGCTTCTGTGCGGCGGCTCGTGGCGTACGCCGACGGGGCCGTTCCTCGGGCTCCTCTTCCTCCTCCTCGGGCTCCTCCTCCGCACCCTCGCCCTCGTCGTACTCCTCTTCCGGCTCTTCCTCCTCCTCGGGCTCCTCCTCTTCTTCCTCTTCCTCCTCCGGCTCTTCCTCCTCGTCGTACTCGAATTCGCCCTCTTCCTCCTCCCCTTCTTCCTCTTCCGGGCCGAATTCGAGCGCGCGGGTACGGTCGTGGAGCGTGTCGGCGAGCGTCTCCAGACGGCGGTTGGCCGCGGTCGTCAGGGCCTTCTTGCCGACGTCCAGCACTTCTCCGCGCAGCTGGTCACCCAGCTCCGCGACCTGGGGAATCTCGGTGAGCTTGCGCACCCCCTGGCTCACGAGCTGGCGGGGGTCGAGCCCGAATTGACGCCCGGCGATATAGGACGCCGCGGTGAGCGCGAACCGGCCTTTCTTCGTCCGGCCCAGCACATAGCCACCGGCCAAGGCGGCGGCCAGCAGGACCTTGGTTCCGTCATTCATGGGTGGTCACCTTTTCCCGGCCGTGCAGCCGATGGGCGTCTGTGCAGGGCCCCGCCACGCGGTGGCATCGTTCTGCCCTACTCTCCAGGGTGATCGGACTCGCGACCTCCGCATCTTGAGCGGACCGAAAGGCCCCCGGGACCACGCTCCGAGAGGGCCCGGTCCCGCTGGGTGGCCGGGTCATGACGCCGTGACCGTCGGTCGTCGTGGGCCCGGAAGAGGCGCCACGGCGCCGCCGGAAGAAGCGCCACGGCGGCGCCCCCACGGCAGGTGTGCGGGAGCGGTGCAACGGCCCTAGGCTCGGAATATGCCGGGAACACGCCGTGCACCGTCTCGTGTGGGAGTAGGGGGAGCGCGGTGTGTTCGCCGGCGCCTGACCTCACTGCGGCTGTCGGCCCTGGCGGCGGTGGTCGCGCTGCTCTGCGTCTTCGCGGGAACTCCGGCCGCGCAGGCCGTCGATGACCCCGGGCTGACGCCGTTCTACCAGCAGACGCTGTCCTGGGAGCCCTGTGGCCAGGACCTCCGGAACGGCGCGCGGAGCGACGGCGCCTCCCAGCCGCCCGGCTTCCGGGACCGCCTGGAGTGCGCCCGTATGGATGTGCCGCGGGACTACGCCAACCCCACCCGGAGCACCATGCAGGTCCAGCTGATCCGGCTGAAGGCGACCGGACCCGGCGCACACCTCGGCTCCCTGGTGATCAACCCCGGAGGGCCGGGTGCTTCCGGCGTCAACTATCTGATCGACAGCGGGAACGCCTTCGCCCGGCTGAATCAGCGCTATGACATCGTCAGCTTCGATCCGCGCGGCACCGGCCACACCGAACCCATCTCCTGCGGCAGCAAACTCGCCACCGGCGCCGACGACAGCCTCGCCACGAAGGAGAAGCGCATCAACGAGGCCTGCGGCCGGTACTCCGGCGGGCTGCTGCGCTGGGTCGGCACCCCCGATGTCGCCCGGGACATGGAAGTACTGCGCGCCGCCGTCGGCAACGACAAGCTCAACTACCTGGGTTTCTCCTACGGCAGCAAACTCGGCGCGGTCTACGCCCATGAGTTCCCCGACAAGGTCGGCCGGATGGTGCTGGACAGCGTCGAGGACCCGACCAAGAACACCTGGCAGACCGCACTGGCCCAGGCCCGCGGCTTCCAGCGGGCGCTGGACGACTTCGCCGCCGACTGCCTCCAGAGCGCGGACTGCCCGCTGGGCACCGACAAACGCGGGGCGCAGGAGCAACTGCGCACGTGGTACCAGGAGTTGAGCGAACGGCCGATGAAGGTGAAGGGGGAGACGGTGGATGAGACCACCTATGTGTACGCGCTGCGGGAGGCCCTGTACAGCAGAAGCGACTGGCCGGCGCTGCGCCAAGCGCTGGCGCAGCTGCGGCGGGGCGACGCCGCCGGGATCCTCCGCCTGAGCGAGAGCGGTGGCGGCAGCACCGCCCGTACGGTCCCGGCACCGCAGGTGGGGCGGGACGAGCTACCGCCGCAGGACCAGCTGGCCCTCCGGGCGATCTCGTGCCGGGACACCTCGGAGCGCTACGGCGCCGACGACTACCCCCGTGCGGAGCGCGAACTCACCAAGGCGTCCCCGCTCTTCGGCCCGGACATCGCCCCGCTCCTGCTGGACTGCTACGACTGGCCGGTGGCGGGCGATGACTCCTCCCGCGAGGTCGCGGCGCCCACCGCGCCGCCCCTGCTGCTCGTCGCGACCAGCAACGACCCGGCGACGCCCTATGAGGGTGCCTTCAACATGGCCCGCGAGCTGGGCAATTCGAGTGTCGTGCTGACCTTCCACGGTGAGGGACATGCCGCCTACACCACCGGAGACCTCTGTGTGCAGCGCCATGTCGACGACTTCCTGCTGACCGGGGTCCTGCCGAAGTCCGGTACGTCCTGCGGTTGAAGGACGGGGCCGACGGCGGAACGAAGACCGCATGGCCGGGAACTACTTGTAGTAACGGGTGTCCTCGACATCGACGACCGGGGCGCCCGGGGACGGCGGCTGGGTGCGCCGCCGCTTCAGAATGCTCACATAGGTCGCGAGCCCGATGATGCCGACGATCATCATGATGATGCCGACCAGGTCAACGTTGATGCCGGCCATGTGCCAGTCCACCGCGAAGGTGAGAATCGCCCCCACCGCGAGCAGACCGATGCATCCGCCGATACCCATGGCGTCAGCCTCCATAACTGTATGGGCAGTAAGGCCTGATGACGCTCGCGTACCCCGCGGCGGACGCCTTATGTCCGCAGGCAGGGCAGGGCGGCCACCGGCAGCCGGGTCCGGCGGGACTCAGCCGGCCCGCCGCCCGCCCCTGCCCGCGGTCTTCTTCGCCGCGGTCTGCTTCTTGGCGGCGGTCTTCTTGGCGGTGTCCTTCGTGGCGGTGGACTTCTTCGCCGTGCTCTCCTTCGCCGTGCTCTTCTTCGCGGTACGGCCGGACCGGGACGCGGCCTCCTCGTCCTCGCCGCGGGACCTCTTGGCCGCCCGGACGCTGTCCTGGAGGGCCGCCATCAGGTCCATCACCTCTCCGGCGGGCTGCTCCTCGCCGGCCGGGAACTCCGGCTCGCGGTGCGCCAGCTTCGCCGCCACGATCTCTTCGAGCGACTCCCGGTAGTGGTCGTGCAGATCGTCCTCGGACAGCTCACCGAAGGAATCCATCAGGGCCTCGGCGGCCGACACCTCGTTGCGGGCGACCTCCGCCTGCCGCTCGGGCAGCACCCCGTCCATCGAACGGATCTGGTGCGGCCACAGCAGCACCTGCATGACCAGCGCGTCCTCCATCGGGCGGATCATCGCGAGGGTCTCCCGCCCGTGCAGCGCGATCTTGCCGAGCCCGACGCGCTGATGCCGCTCCATCGCCTCCCGCAGCAGTACGTAGGGCTTGGCCGCGGCGGGGCTGTCGATGCCCAGGTAATAGCCCTTGCCCATCTGGAGCGGGTCGATGTCGCCGCCGGCGACGAAGGCCAGGATCGTCAGGGTCTTCGCGGTGGGCAGCGGCAGCGCGTCCAGATCCTCGTCGCTCAGCGGCACGACCGTGTCGCCGTCGCCGGGCTTGTAGCCCCGGCCGATCTCGTCCTGGGTGATCTCGACGCCCTCCAGCGAGCACACCGGCTGATTGCGCACCCGTCCGCCGTCCGCCGTATGGATCCGCACAAAGCTCACCGATGCGGAGGTGTCCGTGGCGTTGTACGCGGCGACCGGGATCGTGACCAGGCCGAAGCTGATGGAGAACTTCGCCGTGGGGCGCATGGGGGCCGCCTTCATCGGAGCCATTCGGGACCATGCTAGGCGGGGCGGACGGACCGTACATCCCGGGCGATAACGGGTGCGCCGAACGGGTGGTGGCGGCGGACGCCCCTCGCCGGCTGCGGGCCTCCCGCCGGTTCAGCCCGGTTGGGCGGTGACCCGGCCCTCCCGGACCGCCTCCTCCAGCGCCTGGTGATCGCGCTCGTTCCGGTCCGCGTAACGCTCCGCGAACCGCGCCAGCGCCTCGTCGAAGACCGTGCCCCGCCCCAGGTAGGCGGCGATCGCGATCCGGTCGCCGGAGCGGGCGTGCGCGCGGGCCAGCGTGGCACCGCAGCGCACCGCGAACCGCCGCATGCCCACCGGCACCATCATGTCCGCGGGCATGATGCCCTTCCAGTCGCGCAGCTGGCGGACGTAGAAGTCCCGGGTGCGGCCGTCGATCCCGGTGACCCGGTCCCAGCCGAGGAAGATGTCACTGGCGGCCTGCATCAGCCGCTGGCCGGTCACCACGCGTTCGCCCTGGCTGCGCTGGACGGCCGCGCCGGCGTACGGGGCGAGGACCGACTCGTCGGCCTCCTTGGCCTGGAGCAGCAGCGGGTCGTCCGCGTCCTTGCCGAGCAGCAGGATGATCCAGCAGCGGGTGCCCACACTGCCGACGCCCACGACCTTGCGGGCCACGTCGACCACCCGGTACTGCTCCAGCAGCCGCCGGTGGTCCGAGCGCAGACTGGCGGCGTACCCCCGGATCAGCCCGCGGATCCGGTCCTCCAGCTCGTCACGCTCCACGTCCGGCAGCAGGTCCTCCAGCGGCACGATCAATGGGGGATCGGCGGCGATCCGGACCCGGCCGCCGCTCTTCCGGGTCAGCTTGCGGAACGCCTGCACGGTGTCGTGCGTACGGGCTTCCGCGATGACCCGGGACAGCCCCGCCCGGCCCCTGCTGCCCAGCTCCTGCGCCTCCTCGGCCTGCACATCGGCCATATCGGCATGGGCGTACCAGACCTCCAGGGTCCGCAGGTCCGCGTACTCGCGCATCCGGTCGCGGTAGGAGGCACAGGCGGCCCGGACGATGCCGGCCCGGACCGTCTCGCTGAAACCGTTGCCGCGGCCCGCGATGGCGAAGCTGGCCGCCAGCCGTTTGACGTCCCACTCCCACGGGCCGGGCAGCGTCTCGTCGAAGTCGTTGATGTCGAACATCAGATGCCGCTCGGGGGAGGCCAGCAGCCGGAAGTTCAGCAGATGGGCGTCCCCGCACAGCTGGGCCCGCAGCCCCGTCGACGGGGTCGTCGCCAGATCCGCCGCCATGATGGCGGCGGCACCGCGGTAGAAGCGGAACGGCGATTCCAGCATCCGCCCGTAGCGGAGGGGCACCAACTCCGGTACGCGGACCGCCGATTGCCGCTCGATGAGGTCCACCGGATCGGCACGGGAGGCGCTGGGCTCGAACTCCGCATGACGGGAGCGGGGCACTTCGGAGCGAAGTGCCCTGCCCTGTTCCGCGCGTTCCCGTGCGGTGGGTCCGGTGGCCATGACCGGTGCTGGTGGAGTTCAGCTCACCTGGTGGCGGCGTGCCGGTGAGAGTTCGTACACAGCGCCCAGATGATGAAGATGTCGATGGCGATCAGCACGATGGCCCAGAACGGGTAGTGCGGAATCCACAGGAAGTTCGCGAGCGCGCCCAGGCCGGCCAGGATCACACCGATGACCCGTGCCCACATCGCCCCGGTCGCGAGCAGTGCGACGCCCGCGAGCAGGATGACGATGCCCAGGATGAGATGGATCCAGCCCCAGCCCGTGAGGTTGAAGGAGAAGACGTAGTTCTGTGTGGTGACGAAGACCTGGTCCTTGGCGAGGGCGGAGATGCCTTCCAGGAAGGCCATCGCGCCACCGAAAATCATCAGGACCGCGGCGAACGCCGTCCAGCCGCCCACATATTGCTTCTGAGTGGCCATGGGTCACTCCTCACTTGAGAAACCTGGCCGTCCCTAGCGGACCCGCAGGTGACCATGCAGTCATTCCACGTTTACACAGGGTCCGGTGGGCCGCATGTCAGGGACGTTCGAAGGCCTGGAGCACACCGGCCACCGCGAAGCACAGGGCTCCCGTGAGAGTGCCCCAGTTGGCGACGCCGACGCTGATCTCACTCCCCGTCTCCGGACGGGTGAACGCGGCCACCGCGGAGACCATGAAGAGCACCGACCCCAGCTGATTGACCGCGACGATCCACCACCCGAGGCTGCGCCGGTGGATACACGGCCGGCCGTGGCAGACCTCGGCGATCGCCAGATGACCCGAGATCAGGAACAGCAGACACCCGATCATGTCGGGCGCCCAGACCAGCCGGTTCAGCTGCTGGGTCGTGAGCCCCTGGAGAAAGGAGTCCAGCAGATTGACACCGAACACCAGCGTCCCCGCGAACAGCACGAACGTACTGAGCCAGTCGATCCGGCCCGGCTCGTAGCTCCACCACCGGAAGCGGTGCGTGGCCAGCGAACCGGCCGTGCCCTCCCGCCGCGGCGCGTTGATGGCCTGAACGAGTGAGGCATAGCCGCCCAGGGTGAAGAACACCCCGCCGACGAAGTAGATCGTGGCGCTGGTGGCCGGGCCCGCGCTCCACTGGGCGAGCGCCGCACCGAGGGCGAAGAGGGACCCGCCGATCGTGAAGGAGCCCGCGGCCACGCCGTTGAGCCGGCGCAGCCGGTCGAGCGCCGCGGCGCCGGCCCGCCGCGCACTGGTCTCGGTGGCCCCCGCGGGCCGTACGGCGAGCGTCCCGCGCTTACGGGCCGCCCGCGACTCCCAGACGGCGGTGCCGCCCTCTTCGAGGCGCCAGGTCAGCCGGGTGATGAACGGTCCCGCACCCTCGGCACGCTCCTCATGCTCCGCACGCTTCTCGGAATTCCGCACCCGCCGAGCGTAGAACCTCATCCGGCGGGTCGGCGCGGGCGCACGCCGACCCGCGCGGGCCCCGGCGATCCACCGTGGGACGGCCAGGGCCTGCCTCGTCAGCGTGGTGCGGGCGTGCCCCGCAGCTCCGTCGGCGGTGCGCCGGGCGCGGCTCCGGGCGGCCCGGGGGCGCCCGGTGGCGCGGCCCGTCCCGCGGTGCCCGGGGCCGGGAGCGGATCGGGCGCGGGGCCGGGCTCCGGGCCCGGCGTCGGCGGCGCCGGATGCGGCGGGACCGGGTCCGGTTCGGGGCGTGGTGGCTGCGGGGGCACCGGATCGGGGCCCGGTGCGGGGACCGGGCCGGGCCCCGGGCCCGGCGTGGGTCCTGGTGGCCCGGGGCCCGGGCCCGGGGTGGGCGGGACCGGGTCCGGATGGGTGATGCCCGGCGGTCGTGATGGCTGTCGCACCGTCATGAGCTCCTCACACGTCGCTCCTCCGCGGCCGGGCGCCCGGCGCCCGCTCCACGCGGCATGCTGGTCTCCTTGCCGATCCCGGGCCGGCCATGCGGCATACGGCGTACGGACTCCGCGAGGTACCTGTTCACTCTGCGACGCCCCCGACCGCCCGGCGACACGGACGGCGAACGGCCGCACCGCGCCCCGCACCACCCGGACGCGCGAGCGTACGACGGCCCCAAGCGGGTACCCCCGCCCGCATGAACGCCACAGATTCCGGCACCGGCACGGACACCGTGCGCGCCGGCCGCCGCACGGTGCGGATCCACCGGCCGGAGAAGGTCCTCTTCCCCGACGACGGGCTGACCAAGGCCGATGTCATCGGCTACTACCGCCGGGTGGCCGCGGCGATGGTGGTGCAGCTCCGGGGGCGGCCGCTGATGCTGGAACGGCTTCCGGAGGGCCTCGGCGGCCCGCAGTTCATGCAGAAGGACACCCCCGGCCACTACCCCGACTGGATCCGGCGGGCGGAGGTCACCAAGGAGGGCGGCACCGTCACCCACACCGTCTGCGACGACAAGGCGACCCTGCTGTTCCTCGCCGACCAGGCCTGTCTCACCTTCCATCGCTGGCTCTCCCGCGCCGGCCGGCCCGACCACCCCGACCGGCTGGTGTTCGATCTCGACCCGCCCGGCCCGGACTTCGAAGCCGTACGGGAGGCCGCCCGGCAGCTCTGCGGACTGCTCGATGAACTCGGGCTGCCGGCCGCCCTGATGACCACGGGGTCGAAGGGCCTGCACGTCATCGTGCCGCTGGACGGCAAGGCCGACTTCGACACGGTCCGCGGCTTCGCGCAGGACGCCGCCGAGGTGCTGGCGGCGCGTCACCCGGACCGCCTCACCACCGCCGTACGCAAGAAGTCCCGCGGCGACCGGCTCTACCTCGATGTGCAGCGCAACGCCTATGCCCAGACGGCCGTCGCGCCCTGGTCGCTGCGGGCGGAACCGGGCGGTCCGGTCGCCGCGCCGATCAGCCGTCAGCAGCTCGACGATCCTCAACTCACCGCGCGGAGCTGGACGGTGAAGGATGTCGCGGGTGTGCTGGAGCAGGTGGCGGCGCGGCCGTGGTCCGGGGCGGCGGCCCGCGGGCGGTCCCTGCGTACGGCGCGCCGGCGGCTCGACGCGCTGCGGTGAGCGAGGCGGCGGCCGGCGGGAGCACACCTGCGGCGCCACCTCACCCCTGGTCCTCCGGCGGCTTCGGCCCGGGCCCGTCGCCGCCCGCGGTCACCGACTCGTCGAGCTGCCGCCGCTCCCGCCGCGCGCGCTCCCGGTCCCGCGGCGTGGCCTCCGTGACGTCCAGGAAGACCTGGTCGGCGATCGGCCACTGCTCACGGACGGCCGCCTTCACCCGCACCAGGACCTCTTCGACCTCCTCGCTGTCCAGCCCGCCGACGAGATCGACCCGGGCCGCGATCAGCGTGGAGCGGGTGCCCAGCCGCATGGTCAGCAGGGTGGTCACCGTGTCGATCTCCGGCTGCTCCTCCAGGAACGTCCGCAGGGCCCGGCGCAGCGCCGGGTCGGCGGCCTCGCCGATGATCTGGCCACGGGACTCCTTGGCCAGCTGGTAGGCGACGAACACCAGCAGCGCGCCGATGATCATGGAGGCCCAGGCCTCCCACTGCACCTCACCGGTGAGCATGTGCAGGCCCAGGCCGGCCATGGCGACCAGCACACCGAAACAGGCGGTGGAGTCCTCGGCCAGTACCGTCCGCAGCGCCGGGTCGTCGGCCGTACGGACCGCCTCCCGCATGCCGTGGCCGGCCTGCCGTGCCCGGCCACGGACCTGGAGCAGGGCACGGACCAGCGAGGAGCCCTCGGCGACCAGCGCGACGGCCAGCACGGCGAGGCCCACGACATAGCCCGTGAAGGACTCCGAGTGGTGCGAGCGCAGGGCCTCGATGCCCTGGAAGAAGGAGAAACAGCCGCCCATGACGAAAATGCCGACCGCGGCGAGCAGGGACCAGAAGTACCGTTCCTTGCCGTAGCCGAAGGGGTGCCGGCTGTCGGGCGCGCGGGTGCTGCGCTTGAGCGAGGCGAGCAGGAACAGCTCGTTGAGGCTGTCGGCGACCGAATGCGCTGCCTCGGACAGCAGCGCGGGCGAGCGCGCGAACAGCCCGCCGGCCAGCTTGGCCAGGGCGATCACCAGATTGGCGCCGAGCGCCACGAGGACCGTGACCGCCGTCCTGGCGTCCTCCGCGTCCTTCCCGTCCTGCCGGTCCGGCCGGCCGGTGGAGTGCGGTGCGGCGTCAGCGTGCCGGGACAAGCGTGGCCTCCCCCTCGTCGGTCGGACCGCCGTCGCGAGCGTAGCCGCCCGGACCTGGCCACGCATACGGTGCGGTGTCGTTGCGCCCCACGGAGCAGTGGCGGTTTCCCGCCGTGCGGACCGGGGACGGTGAGTGCGGACCCCCACCGGAACGACGGAGGACAGGACGTGACCGACACTTCCCGCCATGACGTGCTGCGCCGGTACGGGTGCGCGCGATGAGCCCCCGCGGCGGTCAGCGGGCGCTGGCCCGCACCCTGGTGGAGCGGCACGGTGAGACCTTCGCCGCGGAGAGCGGGATCCGGCTGGCGAACACCCCGCAGCCGCTGTACCAGGTGCTGGTGCTGGCCGGGCTGCTCAGCGCGCGGATCCGTGCCTCGGTGGCGGTGGCGGCCGCCCGGGCCCTGTTCGAGGCGGGACTGCGCACACCCCAGCGGATGGCGGACGCGACCTGGCAGCAACGGGTCGACGCGCTGGGCGAGGGCGGCTACCGGCGCTACGACGAGCGCACCGCCACGCAGCTCGGGGACGGTGCCACCCTGCTGCTGGACCGGTACGGCGGCGATCTGCGGCGGATGCGGGACGCGGCCGACGGTGACCTCGGGGCGCTGCGCAGCGCACTGCGGGAGGTGCCCGGCCTGGGACCGGCGGGCTGCAGCATCTTTCTGCGCGAGGTCCAGGGCGTCTGGCCCGAATTCGCCCCGTATCTCGACGCCAAGGCGGTCCAGGGGGCGGAGCGGCTGGGCCTGCCGGGCGACAGCACGAAGCTGGCCCGGCTGGTCGCTGCGGACGAGACCGCGGCGTTCGCCTCGGGGCTGGTGCGCGCGGCGCTGGACCGGTCCGTCGCCGAGGAGGTACGGGAGGCCGCGGGAGCCTGAAACGGGCGGGACACGGCCACGGATACGGCCCGTAACCCGGCCGTGGACACGGCCCGGCCCCGGCCGGGGACACCCGGCCGCGGGCACGGCCCGGAACCCGGCCGGGAGAAGGCCGGGACCGCCGCCCCGCCCGTCACACGACCAGCACGCCCAGCAGGGTGACGCCCGCCAGGAACCATGCGACATAGTCGCCGACATGGCCGGAGTGCAGCCGCCGAAGCGGTGTGGTCCAGCGGGCGGGTTCCGCGCCGAGCGGACGGCGGACGGCGAGCAGGGCGAGGCCCACGGCCAGCGCGGTGGCCAGCAGACCCCACAGCACACCGGCCGTGGGCCAGTGCGGCGGGGGAGTGGACGCGGGCTCCACCGCCCGGCCGTGCAGCACGGCCGCGAGGTAGCCGGCCTGGTCGGTGAAGGCATCGGCGGCGTGACCGGTGCCGGTGCGCAGGCCCGGGACCAGTCCGACCGCCAGGGCCCCGGCCAGCAGCACGGCGGGCACCGCGAGCATGCTGCCCGGAACCCGGGTGAGCCGTCCGCCG
Organism: Streptomyces sp. NPDC029466; assembly: GCF_055574515.1. NCBI lineage: Bacteria > Bacillati > Actinomycetota > Actinomycetes > Kitasatosporales > Streptomycetaceae > Streptomyces > Streptomyces sp. NPDC029466. The sequence continues at coordinate 52,517 of NZ_JBVHZH010000032.1, read as the reverse complement.
CTGGTCTCCGGCTCCTCCGCCTTCCCGGTGGTCTCCTCGGCGGGCTCGTCGGCGGCGGCGTCGGTCGGCCCGGACGTGTCGGCCCCGCTCCCCGCGACCGGCCCCAGGCCCAGGAACACCCGCGCTCCGGCCCGCAGTACCGCGCCCCCGGTGGCCGCCGAGACCACCACGAACAGCGCGGTCGCCCAGCCGCCCACCGCCTCCTCGGTGACGGCCTTGCCCAGCGCGGTGCCGAACGGCGGCAGCCCGGCCAGCGCCAGCCCGCCGGTCCCGAACAGCGCGCCCACCCACGGGAGTTCCCGCCCCTTGCCGTGCAGCTCGGGCTCATCGACGCTGCCGAACCGGTCCAGCAGAATCCCCACACAGGCGAAGAGCGCGGCCTTCACCCCGGCATGCGCCGGCACGTACAGCGCGACACCGCCGAGCCCCTCCGGTGTCAGCACCGCCAGGCCGATGAGGAACAGGCCGGTGTGCGCGACGGTGGAATAGGCCAGCAGCCGCTTGAGATGGCGCTGGAGCCCGCACATCACCGCACCGAGCACCGCGGTCAGCACCCCCAGCGCCAGCAGCGCCCGCTGCGCGTCGGGCGCCGGGATGCCGCCGGGGCCCGCGAAGACCGTCCAGTAGACCCGGGCGGTGCCGTACACGCCCAGCTCGACCATGACCCCGGACATCAGCATGCACACCGGCGTGGGGGCCACCGCGTGCGCATCGGCGAGCCAGAAGTGGAACGGCACCGCCGCGGCCTTGACGAGCAGTCCGGTGGCGACGAGGACGAAGGCGGCGATCACCAGCGCGTCCGGGCCGCCGGGGCGGGCATTGAGGGCGCTGCCGATCTGGGCGAGGCCGAGTTCGCCGGTGCGGGCGTAGAGCAGGCCGATGCCCAGCAAGGTGGTGTAGGCACCGAGGGAGTTGACGACACCGAACACCAAGGCCCCCTGGACGGCGCGGGCCTCCTCGACGCGGTAGCCGGTCAGGGCGTAGGCGACGACGCCCATCAGCTCGAAGAAGACGAAGGCGTTGAACAGATCCCCGGCCAGCGCGAAGCCGCACATGCCCGCCTGGAAGAGCAGCACCAGGGCGGGAAAGGAGCCCGCATGGCGCCGCGGGGGCTCGTCGAAGTACCGCCAGGCGTAGGCGAGGGCGGCCACCACCAGCAGCGAGACGAGGGTGGCCAGGCCGAGGCCGATGCGGTCGCCGACCAGCACGATGCCCACCCCCGCCCCGTCGTGCGGCCGCCAGCCGCCCAGCCATTCGAGGGGCCGGGCGGTGGACGACGGGGTACCGGCCGAGGCGGCCAGCGCGAGCGCCGCCGTGGCCGCGGCGAAGAGACACCCCAGCACCTCCGCGGCGGACCGCGGCAGCCGCCGGCCCGCGCCGACCAGCAGCGCCGCCCCGAACAGCGGCACCGCCACGATCAGCGGCAGGATCCGGTCGACGCTCACCCCCGCAGCTCCGAGAGCTCGTCCGGGTCCACCGTCCGGTGCCGTTTGGCGACCTGGATGACCAGGGAGAGCAGCAGCGCGGTGACGGTTGCCCCGATGACGATGTCCGTGAGGGTGAGGGCCTGCACGACGGGGTCGACGACCGGGCGGGAGCCCGGCGTGATGTCGGAGAAGACCGGGGCGGTGCCGCCGTCCCGGTAGCCGATGGCGAGCAGCAGGACATAGGTCGAGGACTGGCAGACGGCGAGACAGCCCACCGCGTGGATGAGATTGCGGCTGGTGGCCAGCCCGTAACAGCCGATCAGGAACAGCCACCCGGCGATCAGATACGGCAGCACACTCATGTCCCGGCCTCCGCTTCCTCGTCCCGGTCCCCGCTCTCGATCTCCACGGCCTGGTCCAGGAAACGGGCCAGCAGGACGACCACCCCGCAGGCCACCTCCACGCCGATGGCGGCGTTGAGCAGCGGGACGGTGCCGCCGGAGGAGAGCGTGTTGAAGGTGCCGTAGGGAAGGAAGTTGGTCAAAAACGCCGCCCCCGTCACCAGCGCGGCCGTGCCCAGCAGCAGATAGGCGGCCTCCCCGGCGGCATCCGCCACCTCGTACAGGCCGACCGGCCGGATCCGCTCCAGCGCCCGGTAGTCCACGGCGATATAGAGCAGATGCAGCGCGGTGGCGACCACGACCCCGCCCTGGAAGCCGCCGCCGGGGCTGAGCTGGCCGTGCGCGATGACATACAGGCCGATGAGCAGGGTGACGGGCAGCGCGATCAGCGCATAGCGGCGGACCGGCGGGGCGACCGTGGCCGGCTCCGGTGGCAGCCGGCCCTCGTCCCGGGTCTGGCGGAGCAGGACGACGGTGCCCACCACCGAGCCGAACAGGATGGACTCCTCGCCGAGGGTGTCGAAGGCGCGCTGGTCGAAGTTGACGGAGGAGACGGTGTTGGCGGTGTGCCGGGCCAGCGCGGCATGCACGGCCCGGTCGCCGTACGGGTGCCAGAGCCCGCCGAACGCCGGCAGGTCGAAGCAGGCCAGGACGAACAGGACGGCCACCCCCAGGCCGCCGGCGGCCAGCACCCACAGCCGCAGCCTGCTGCTCATTCGTGCTCCTCCCGGCGCTCACTGCGCGCCTTGCGCCGCACCTTGCGTACGGACAGCAGCACCATCAGCGGGGTCAGCGCGGAGCCCACCGCCAGCTGGGAGAGCGCGACATCGGGGGCCTGGAGCAGCAGGAAGACCAGGGCCAGCGCCAGGCCGAACAGGGACAGCAGAAAGGACTGCCGCACCGGATCGCGCACCAGGACGGTGGCGGTTCCGGCGGCGGCCACCAGGAGCAGGCCGAGCAGCAGCGGCAGATCGTCAGCCATCGGACATTCCCTCCGCCGGTCCGGTCCGGCCGTGTCCCGCGGAGACGGCTGCGGTCACCGCACGGGCCGCCACCCGGCTCCCCAGCACCAACAGCACGCCGATGACCAGCAGTTTCACCATGGCTCTGCCGGGCCCGGCGGCCACACACAGCGGCAGCACCACGGCGGGCACGGCCGTATAGCTCAGCGCCGTCATCGCGAGCAGCGAGCGCGGCCGCGGCGGATGTGCCGCCAACTGGTCGGCGAGCAGCCGCACATAGAGCAGGGTGCCGGCCGGTCCCAGCACCGCGAGCACCAGCGCCGGATCGGTGTACGCCGGGCGGCCGTAGCCCTGGGCCAGCAGCAGGACGACCAGGCTGAGCAGGGTGGTCGTCAGGTTCTGTGCGGGCACCCGCCGCCGGACCGGGCCGGTGGCGGCGCCACAGGCGGCCGGGGCGACACCGCACAGCAGCAGCGCCGCGGCCGCGGCGGTCCAACCGCTCATCGGCGGTCGACCGCACGCCGCGCACCGCAGGCCGCCCCGGCGGCGAGCAGCGCGGCGCCGGCGCCGACCGCCCACTCCAGCGTGTCGACCGTACCGATCAGCACGATCCACAGTCCGGTCAACACCGCCCACCAGCCGATGAGTTCGGCGCCCGTTGTCAGCCATCGCGCCATCCGCGCACCTCCTGACGCCCCGGGTACCCGGGCCTCAGGCTCACATGCGGGGGCCGGGCCGCCCCGTCACCGCGCCGCGCGTTACTCCGTCGGAGGCGGGGCCGCCACCGGGCCCCGTCAGCCCGCCCAGGTCCAGTCGGCGACCTCCGGCAGATCGGTGCCGTGCTCCCGGATCCAGGCGTGGTGGCGGGTACGGACGTCCGCCATCTCCTGCCGCAGTGCCACGGCCCGCACCCCGAGGCCGGGCACCCGGTCCACCACGTCCATCACCAGCCGGTACCGGTCGAGATCGTTGCGGACGACCATGTCGAAGGGCGTGGTCGTGGTGCCCTCCTCCTTGTAGCCGCGGACATGCAGGTTCTCGTGTCCGGCGCGGCGGTAGCAGAGCCGGTGGATCAGCCACGGGTAGCCGTGGTAGGCGAAGATGACCGGCTTGTCGCGGGTGAACAGCGCGTCGTACTCGGGGTCCGGCATCCCGTGCGGATGCTCCCCCGACGGCAGCAGCCGGGCCATGTCGACGACATTGACCACCCGCACCGCCAGCTCCGGCAGATGCCGGCGCAGCAGCGCGGCGGCGGCCAGCGTCTCCTGGGTGGGGACGTCCCCGGCGCAGGCCAGCACCACATCGGGGTCCCGGTTGCCGTCCTCGGTGCCCGCCCACTGCCAGGCGCCGGCGCCGCGTGCGCAGTGGGTGCGGGCCTCGTCGAGAGTGAGCCAGTCGAAGCTCGGCTGTTTGCCGGCCACGATCACATTGACGTAGTCACGGCTGCGCAGCGCATGGTCGGCCACCGAGAGCAGGGTGTTGGCGTCCGGCGGCAGATAGACCCGGACCACCTCCGGGCTCTTGTTGAGGATGTGGTCGACGAAGCCGGGGTCCTGGTGCGAGAAGCCGTTGTGGTCCTGCCGCCAGACGTGTGAGGTGAGCAGGTAGTTCAGCGAGGCGAGGGGGCGCCGCCAGGGCAGCCGGCGGGCGGTCCGCAGCCATTTGATGTGCTGGTTGACCATGGAGTCGACGATGTGCGCGAACGCCTCGTAGCTGGAGAACAGCCCGTGCCGGCCGGTGAGGAGATAGCCCTCCAGCCAGCCCTGGCACAGATGCTCGGAGAGCACCTCCATGACCCGGCCGTCGTGGGCGAGATGCTCGTCGGTGTCCAGGGTCTGTGCCTGCCAGGCCTTGCCGGTGGCGTCGTAGAGCGCCTCCAGACGGTTGGACGCGGTCTCGTCGGGGCCCACGACACGGAAGTCGCGGCGCTCCGCGGTGGCGTCCATGACCGCTTGCAGCAGTCCGCCCAGCACCCGGGTCGGCTCGTGCAGCACGGCGCCGCGCTTGTCGACCTCCACGGCGTACCGCTCCAGCGGCGGCAGCGGCAGGTCCCGTACCAGCAGACCGCCGTTGGCGTGCGGTGAGGCACCGAGCCGGCGTGAGCCCTCGGGCACACACGCCAGTACGTCCGGGCGCGGCCGGCCCTCCTCGTCGAACAGTTCCTCCGGCCGGTACGAGCGCAGCCACTCCGCCAGCTGCCGCAGATGCCCGGCGTCGTCCCGTACGCCCGCAAGCGGAACCTGGTGGGAGCGCCAGGTGCCCTCGACGGGCTGCCCGTCGACCTCGTGCGGGCCGGTCCAGCCCTTGGGGGTGCGCAGCACGATCATGGGCCAGCGGGGGCGCTCGGTGACCCCCTCGCCGCGGGCCCGGCGCTGGATGGCGGCGATCCGGTCCAGGGCGCGGTCCATGGCGGCGGCCAGCTCCTGATGGACCGTCGCCGGATCGTCGCCGGTGACATGGATCGGGTCATGGCCGTAGCCGCGCAGCAGCGCGTCCAGTTCGTCCTGCGGGATGCGGGCGAGCACCGTCGGATTGGCGATCTTGTAGCCGTTGAGATGCAGCAGCGGCAGCACCGCGCCGTCGTGCACCGGGTCCAGGAACTTCGTGGCGTGCCAGGACGCGGCGAGCGGCCCGGTCTCCGCCTCGCCGTCGCCGACCACACAGGCGACCAGCAGCTCCGGGTTGTCGAACGCCGCGCCATAGGCATGGGTGAGGGAGTAGCCCAGCTCGCCGCCCTCATGGATCGAGCCCGGGGTCTCCGGCGCGACATGGCTGGGGACACCGCCGGGGAACGAGAACTGCCTGAACAGCCGGGCCATGCCCGCGGCGTCCCGGCTGACATCGGGATAGGTCTCGGAGTAGGTGCCGTCCAGCCAGGAGTTGGCCACTACGGCGGGGCCGCCGTGTCCGGGCCCCCATACGCACAGGGCGTCCAGGTCACGGGCCTTGATGACGCGGTTGAGGTGGGTGTGCACCAGGTTCAGACCGGGGGAGGTGCCCCAGTGGCCCAGCAGCCGCGGTTTGATGTGCTCGGGGCGCAGCGGCGCCTCCAGCAGCGGATTGGCCATCAGATAGATCTGCCCGACGGACAGATAGTTGGCGGCCCGCCAGTGGGCATCGAGCCGTCGCAGCTCGGCGGCGTCGAGGGGGCCCGCCGTCGCCGGGGCCCCTGTCGTTCCGGCCGGGGATTCCGCGTCGTGCATGCTCAGCTCCTCCAAAAGGGGGCGTGCATCGGGCGTGCCGCCGCGGGCACGGTGCGGGCGCCGGCCCGGTCAGGGCTCTGCCGGCCGTGCGCCGGGCGGCGGTACCCGGTGTCAGTCGGGCGGCTCGGGCGCCGGGTGGTCGCCCGGCTCCGCGCCGGGCGGCTCCTCCGGTGCCGGTGCCGGCTCGTCCGGTTCCGGCGCGGCGGGGACCGGCTCGCCGGGGCCCGGGTCGTGCGGCACCGGTTCGGGTTCGCTCGGCACCGGCCCCGGTCCCTTGGGCTCCGGTTCGGTGGTCATGGCGTCAGCGGTCATCAGGGTCATAGCGCTCTCCTTCCTCTCCATCGTCCGTCCAATGCCCGGGGTCGGCCCGTTCAGGACATCAACACGGGGGCGCGCAGGAGCCGCACGCCGGTACGGGGGAGACACCAGGCGGGCGAACGGCCCGGCCGAAAGAGAGCGTTACGAGGGGGCGGGCCCCGTGGACGTCTCAGTACACGTCGCGGACGTAGCGCTTGTCGGCGGCGAGCTGTTTGACGTAACCGGCGGCCGTCTCCTCCGCCAGGCCACCGTGCGCCACGGCGATGTCCCGCAGCGCGCGGTCGACATCCTTGGCCATCCGGGACGCGTCACCGCAGACATAGAAATGTGCGCCGTCCTGGAGCCAGGACCACAGCTGGGCGCCGTGTTCGCGCATCCGGTCCTGGACGTAGACCTTGGCCCGCTGATCGCGGGAGAACGCGGTGTCCAGCCGGGTGAGCAGCCCGTCGCGGCGCAGCCGGTCGAGCGCTTCCTCGTAGTAGAAGTCCGTGGCGCGTCGCTGCTCCCCGAAGAAGAGCCAGTTGGGGGCGCGGTGGCCGCGGGCCCGCCGCTCGTCGAGGAAGCCGAGGAAGGGCGCGACCCCGGTGCCGGGGCCCACCATCACCATCGGGGTGGCCGGATCGGCCGGCGGACGGAAGTGGGCGGCGCGCTGGACGAAGACCGGTACCGGGCTGCCGGGCTCGGCATCGGCCAGAAAGGTGGAGGCCACGCCCTTGCGCGGGCGGCCCGCGCGGTTCTCGTAGCGGACCACGGAGACCGTCAGCCGGAGCAGCCCGGGATCGGTCAGCGGGCTCGACGAGATGGAGTACAGCCGGGGCTGGAGACGGGGGAGCAGACCGGCCCACTCCGCCGCACCGGCCCGGACCGGGAACTCCGCGAGCACGTCGACGGCCTGCCGGCTCCAGGTCCACTGGGCCAGCTCACCCTTGTTGTCGGGCCGCAGCAGCTTCTTGAGGACCCGGTCACCGGTGCGTTCGGCGACCATCCGGAGCAGCGCGGGGGTGATCCTGGCGATGTCCAGATGGCGGTGCAGCGCCTCGCCCAGCGGCACCGTGCCCGGGCCCGGGAGCTCGACGGGGGCGGCGGGATCGAGACCGGTGACGGCCAGCCACTCCGCCACGAGGTCCGGGCAGTTCCGCGGCAGCACGCCCAGCGCGTCGCCCACCTCGTAGTCCAGCGGGATGCCGTAGCCGTCCCGGGTGTCGAAGGTGAACTGCCGCACCTCCTTGGTGGCCCCCGCCCGGCTCAGCAGTTCGTTGCCGACGAGGCGGGCGGTGGCGGGCGCGGCCTTCGAGGGCCGGGCGGGGCCGCCCGGTGCCCGGCCCGGTGCGGCGGGAGCCGGGACCGCCCCCGGCGGCGCGCCGGCCGCGGCCCCCGCCCCGGCACCGCCGTCCGCCTCCCCGCCGGCCGGCCCCTCCGCACCGCCGTCCGGTTCCCCGACACCGTCCGCCTCCGCACCGCCCGCCGGCTCCGCGCCGGCCTCCAGGGCCGTGAGGACCTGGTCGAGCCACTGCCCCGCCGGATGCTCATAGTCCGGTTCGCAGTCCGTACGGGGCACCAGCCGCTTCGCCCCCAGCTCGGCGAGGCGGGCGTCGAGCCGGCGGCCGTGGCCGCAGAAGTCGTCGTAGGAGGAATCGCCCAGGGCGAGGACGGAGTAGCGCATCCCGTCCAGCCGGGGGGTGTCCGGCGCGTTCAGGGTCTCCCAGAAGCCGGTCCCGTTGTCGGGGGCGTCGCCGTCGCCGAAGGTGCTGGTGACGATGAGCAGATCGGCGCCGCGGGGCAGGGTGGCCGGTGCGCTGTCGTCCATGCTGAGCAGCGTCGCCGCCCGTCCGCTGCCGGTCAGCCGGCGGGCCGTGTCGGCGGCGACCTCCTCCGCGTTGCCCGTCTGGGAGGCCCACAGGACCACGACCGTACGGGCGGCCGGGGCGTCGGTCGCTTCGGCGGGAGCCGTCGCCGGGTCCGCCGCCGTCGCCGGCCGGGTGTCCGGCGTGCGGGAGAACATCCCGGCCAGGACGCCGTTGACCCACAGCGCGCTCTCCGGGCTGAACGGGGCGTGGGACGGCAGCACGGGAGTGCCGACGGCGGTGGCGGGCCCGGAGCCCAGCCCGGCGAGGAAACCGGAGAGATAGCGCCGTTCGTGCTCGGCCAGCGCCGGCGGGGCGGTTTCGCCCAGCCCGAACACCCCGGCCAGTACCGCCCTCGCCGCGTCGTGGCCCTGGTCCGCCCCGGCCCCGGACCCGCCGCCGGTCCGCCCGGCGCCCGCCCCGCCCTGCGGCTGCCCCGGGGCGGCCGCGACCCTGGCCAGCGACACCGCGCAGACCTTGAACTCGGGCTGGAAGGAGACCGGGTCGACCGCGTCATGGGTCACCGCGTTGACGCTGAGGTACTCGCCGAACAGGTCGTTCCAGTGGAACGGCGCGAAGCAGTTGCCGGGCCGCACCCGGTCGGTCACCACCGCGGGCAGCACCGCCCGGCCGCGCCGCGAGGCGACCTCCACCGTGTCACCGTCCGTGAGGCCCAGCGCCGCCGCGTCCTGCGGATGCAGCTCCACGAACGGGCCGGGGTTGAGCTTGTTCAGCTTGGCGACCTTGCCGGTCTTGGTCAGGGTGTGCCACTGGTGGGGCAGCCGCCCGGTGTTCAGGACGTACGGGAAGTCGTCGTCGGGCATCTCGGCCGGCGGGAGGTGCGGCCGGGCGAAGAACACCGCCCGGCCGGTCGCGGTGGGAAAGGACAGCCGGGGGCGGGTGCCGTCGGGCCGCTCGTCCAGGGTCTGGCTGACGCCGTCGTTGAGGTAGCGCACCGGATTCCGGTCGGGCCCGTCGACGGCCGCGCTGGGCCACTGCACCGGGGTCTCCCGCAGCCGCTCATAGGTCACTCCGCGCAGGTCATAGCCGGTCCGTGGGTTCCAGGCGCGCTTGATCTCCTCGAATATCTCCTCCGCGCTGTGATACGTGAAGGCGTCCTCGTAGCCCATGGCACAGGCGATCTCCGCGATGATCCGCCAGTCCGGCCAGGCCTCGCCCGGCGGGTCAGCGGCCGGTCGCACCAGCGTCAGATTGCGCTCCGAGTTGACCATCACGCCCTCGGACTCCGCCCACATCGCCGCGGGCAGCACGACATCGGCGTAGGCGTTGGTCTCGGTCTCCGCGAAGACGTCCTGGGCGACCACGAACTCCGCGGCCTCCAGCCCCTCGATGACCGTCCGGCGGTTGGCCACCGAGGCGACGGGGTTGGTGCAGATGATCCAGCACGCCTTGATGTCGCCGTCCGCCATCTGCCGGAACATCTCGACGGTCCCCTGCCCGGGCTCGTCCGCCCGCACCGTCCCCGGTTCCAGGCCCCACAGCTCCTCGGCGAAGGCACGGTCCTCGGCCACCAGCGTCGACCGCTGGCCGGGCAGCCCCGGCCCCATATAGCCCATTTCGCGGCCGCCCATCGCATTGGGCTGGCCGGTGAGCGAGAACGGGCCGCTGCCGGGCCGGCAGATCGCACCGGTCGCCAGATGCAGGTTGACCAGGGCATTGGTGTTCCAGGTGCCATGGGTGCTCTGGTTCAGGCCCATGGTCCAGCAGCTCATCCAGTCATCCGCCGCGCCGATCCACTCGGCGGCCCGGCGCAGGTCCGCCTCCGGTATTCCGGTGAGCTCCGCGACCCGCGCGGGCGGATAGTCCTGGAGGAAGGCCGGCATGGCCTCCCAGCCCTCGGTGTGCTCGGCGATGAACTCCGTGTCCAGCCGGCCGTTCTCGGCCAGCAGATGCAGCAGACCGTTCAGCAGCGCCAGATCCGTACCCGGTGCGATCTGCAGAAACAGATCGGCCTTGGCCGCGGTGGCGGTACGGCGGGGATCGACCACGATCAGCTTGGCGCCCGCCTTCACCCGTTCCATCATCCGCAGGAAGAGGATCGGGTGGCAGTCGGCCATGTTGGAGCCGATCACGAAGAAGACGTCGGCGTGCTCGAAGTCCTGGTAGGAGCCGGGCGGCCCGTCCGCGCCCAGCGACAGCTTGTAGCCGCTGCCCGCGCTCGCCATGCACAGCCGGGAGTTGGACTCGATGTGCCGGGTGCGCACAAAGCCCTTGGCGAGCTTGTTCGCCAAGTACTGGGCCTCCAGCGTCATCTGGCCGGACACGTACAGCGCCAGCGCGTCCGGGCCGTGCTCGTCGACGATCTCGCGCAGCCGCCCGGCGGTCTGCTTGACCGCCGCCGTCATCGCCTCGGCCACCGGCTCGTCACCGCGGTCCGCGCGCACCAGGGCGGACGACAGCCGCCCCGGCGCGGCGAGCAGCTCGGCGCTGGTCGCACCCTTGGTGCACAGCCGTCCACCGTTCGCCGGGTGAGCCTTGTCCCCGGCCGCCTTGCGGACGGTCCGCCGCCCCTCCGGGTCCGTCGCGACATCCAGCACGATCCCGCACCCGACCCCGCAGTACGAGCACGCCGTCCGCACCTGCGTGAGGCGCTCTGCCAGCGGTTCCGGTGCGGTCACGGACGGTTCCCTTCGTGGTCGGAAGCTTGTTCCGACCCTACGAACGGCCCGTTAACCGGGTGTCACATCAAGCGATCACCAGTCGTTACGGCGGCCACACAGTCGCCGGAGGCGCTCCGTGAGAACCGGGCGGCGGCCGCCGCTCAGGGCACCAGGGAGTCCAGCGGTACGGCCGGATCGGCCAGCCGCTCCGGGTCGACGGCCTGCCCGCTCCGCACCAGTGCCTTGATCGGCCCGGTGACGTCCCAGACGTTCACATTCATCCCGGCCAGCACCCGTCCCCCGGAGAGCCAGAAGGCGATGAACTCCCGGGCATCGGTGTCCCCGCGGAAGACGACCTGGTCGTAGCCCTCCGGTTCGGCGTATCCGGTGTACTCCATGCCCAGGTCGTACTGGTCGGTGAAGAAGTACGGCAGCCGGTCGTAGCGGACGTCCTGGCCCAGCATCGCCCTGGCGGCGGTCTGCGGCTGGTGGAGGGCGTTGGCCCAGTGCTCGACGCGCAGCTGCCGGCGCAGGAGCGGGTGGTAGGCGTTGGCGACATCGCCGGCCGCGAAGATGTCCGGGTGGGAGGTGCACAGCCGCTCGTCCACCACGACACCGTTGTCGACCTTGAGTCCCGCCGCGGCGGCCGGCTCACTGTTCGGAGTGATCCCGACACCGACGATGACCGCGTCGGCCCCGATCAGGCTGCCGTCGGCCAGCCGCACGCCGTCCACCACGCCGTTCGTGCCGGTGAGCTCCGCGACCTGGACGTCACAGCGCAGCTCGACCCCGTGATCGGTGTGCAGGGTGGCGAAGATCCGGGCGGCCTCGGGCCCCAGGACCCGCAGCAGCGGCAGCGCCGCCGCCTCCAGCACGGTCACCTCGACCCCGGCGGCCCGCGCGGCGGCCGCGGTCTCCAGGCCGATCCAGCCCGCGCCGATCACCACGACCCGGGACCCGGACCGGAAGACCTCCTTGAGCCGGTCGCTGTCCGCCAGCCGCCGCAGGTAGTGGACCCCGTCGAGGTCCGCGCCGGGCACCGGCAGCGGGCGCGGGGTGGAGCCGGTGGCCAGCAGCAGCTTGGCGTAGCCGAGCCGGCTGCCGTCCGCGAGGGTCACCTCGTGGCCGGCCGGGTCGAGACCGGTGACGGCCTGGCCCAGGCGCAGCTCGACCTCGTGCTCGGCGTACCACTCGGGCGGATGGACGAAGGCCGTCTCCCGCTCGGCGGTGCCCAGCAGATAGCCCTTGGACAGCGGCGGCCGCTCGTACGGCCGCTCGCGCTCGTCGCCCAGCAGCACGAGCGGGCCGTCGAAGCCCTCCTTGCGCAGCGCCTCCGCGGCCTTGGCGCCGGCCAGCCCCGCTCCCGCGATCAAGAATGCCGTGTTCCGGCCCATGTCCCGCTCAGCTCCTTCGGACGATCGGTTTCCCGTCATCCGTTCCCGCCCGGAGCCCCGGCAGGCACCGCCGATGGTGTGGCCGTCACTCCCGTCCGCGGGGGTGACGGACCTGCCGGGGCATCCGTGCGACTACGGGAGAGCGCCGGGCCGGCTGCCTCAGACCTCCGCTGCCGCACCGTCGAGGAAATGGAACCCCGGGCGCGGATGCATCAGGAAGTCATGGTGCGAGATGTTCCAGGCGTACGCCCCGGCCACCCCGAACACCACCCGGTCACCGGCCCGCAGCCCCGGCGCCGGGACCGCGCGGGCCAGTACGTCCTTCGGGGTGCACAGCTGCCCGGTGACGGTGACCTGGTCCCCCCGGGCCACCGACCGCGGCCAGGGGTGCGGCCAGGGCGCGTCGGACGGCAGCACCGTGCAGGGCTGGTCGTGGCCCTTGGTCGCGGGGGTCCGCAGATGGTGGGTGCCGCCGCGCACCACGGCGAACTCCTCGCCGTGGCTGTGCTTCACATCCAGTACCTCGGTGGCGTACCAGCCGCAGTACGCGGTCAGCGCCCGCCCCGGCTCGATCCGCAGGGTGAGACCGGGGTGGGCCGCGGCGAGCCGGGCCAGGCCGGCGCCGTACGCGGTCCAGTCGAAGCGGCGCTCCGGCGCGGCGTAGTCGACGGCCATACCGCCGCCGACGACCACTTCGGAGAGCGGGAACCGGTGCTCCGCGGCCAGCGCGGCGGCCCAGGTCACGACCGCCTCCGCCACGCCCAGCTGCTCCGGCGCCTCCAGGCCGCTGGCCAAGTGTGCGTGCACACCGCGGAGTTCGAGGTGCGGGTAGGTGCCGTCGGTGAGCAGTGCGACGACCTCACCGGCCTGGTCGGGGTCCAGCCCGAACGGGGTCGGGCGGCCGCCCATGGCGAGCGAACTGCCGTCCAGGGAACCGTCGTCGACCGGCAGATTGAAGCGGGCCAGCGCCGCGATCCGGCGCTCCGGGGCGAGCCGGGCGGCCAGGTCCGCGAGCATATGGATCTCGTACACGCTCTCCACATGGAAGCGCTGCACCCCGCACTCCAGCGCCTGGGCGACCTCCGCGGGGGTCTTGCCCGGCCCGCCGAAGGCGAGCGGGGCGCCGGGCACGGCCTTGCCGGTGTGCGCCAGTTCGCCGCCCGAGGAGACCTCGTAGCCGTCGACGTACGGGCGCAGCGCGCCCAGGATCTCCGGCTCCGGGTTGGCCTTGGCCGCGTAGTACAGCTCCACGCGCTCGGGCAGCGCGGCCCGGACCTCGGCCAGATGCGCGCGCAGCGCCGTCAGGTCGTAGACATAGGCGGGCAGTTCCTCGGGCGCGAGGCCCTGGACGCGGGCGCGGACCGCGTCGGTGGGGGCGAGGCCGGGGGTGGTCATCGGGTGCTCCAGGGGGTGGTGTCGTCGGCGCGCACGGCACCGGACAGAACGGCCTCGGCCAGCGGCGAGGGCAGCAGGACATAGCCGGCCTCACGGTCGGCCTTGCGCTCCCAGCGGGTGAGCAGATTGGCCTTGGCGGGCAGCGGGACACCGGCCAGCAGGGCGGCCAGCCGCGGCGGGCAGCCGTACCGGTCCGCGTGGGTCTGCAGGGTGCGGCGCACCTGCGCCCACAGCTCCGCCTCGGTGCCCGGGTGCAGATCGGCGAGCGCGGCGAGCATCTCGGCGACATGGTTGACCAGCAGGCAGTACACGACCCGGTCCCAGCCGCGCTGGGCGTCGTAGGTCATCGGGGCCGCGACCCGCTCGGGCAGCGACGCCAGCAGCTCGGCGTGGTGCTCGGGGACCAGCTTGGTGCCCTCCAGGTCACGGAAGAGGACCTGAGCGGGCATGCCGTCGCCGTCGACACAGACCAGCACGTTCTGGAGGTGCGGTTCCAGCACCAGGCCGTGGTCGAAGTAGGCGGCGAGCACCGGCGGGAGCAGCAGATTGAGGTAGGCGGCCCACCAGTCCAGCGCGGCCTGCGGTCCGGCGCCGTCCAGGAGCCGGGAGACATGGGCCTCGCTGGTGGGGTACTCGTCGGCGACGGCGGCGGCCAGCAGCGGGGTGGTGCCGGGCAGCAGCCGCTGGGAGAGACCCTCGCGGACGATGACGCCGAACCCTTCGAGCAGTTCGGTGTCCGGACGGCCGTCGGCGCCGGGCAGCGCCAGGCTGCGGTAGGCGGGCTCGCGCAGCACCGCGCTGCCCGGGAACCGGGTGGCGAGATCGGCGAGCGCCGGCGCCAGCAGCCGGGTGAGGGCCACCGCCCCGGAGAGCTCGTAACTGGCGTTCTTCCGGAGGCAGTTGGTGATCCGGACGTTCAGGCTGAACTTGAGGAACGCCTCGCCGTCGTAGAGCGTGCGCACGGACGCGGTGGCGGCGAACGGCGCCTTTCCGGCGCCCAGGACACGGATGTCGTCGCGGTCCAGCGCCGCCCGCAGCCCGGCGTGGTCACGCAGCAGCTCGTACTGCCAGGGGTGGACGGGCAGCAGCCGGTAGCCGTCCGGGACCTCGGTGTGCAGCGCGTCCAGCGGGGCGGTGGCGCCCTCGTCGGCCGCTTCCTCGGCGATCAGCTCCTCGCGCACGGCGAGCAGCAGCAGCGGGAACGCGGCCCCGGTCTCGGGCGCGTACGACTGCCAGGCGGCAGGATCACCGGTGCGGGCCTTGGGGGTCGGGTGGAAGCGGTGGCCGAGGATCAGCGACTGCTCGGAGGTGACATAGGCGGTCTGCCAGTCCTCCGTGTCCTGCTCCCCGGCGACCGGGCACCGCTCCGTACGGGCCGCCAACGCCGCGGAGACGGCCTGGTGGCTGGAGGCGATCTGGGCCAGGAACTCGTCGTTGTCCACGCCGGTCCGCAACGACAGCTCGGCGTGCACGTACTCGGCCAGCCGGCGCCAGCCCACCTCGGCCCAGCCGTCCGCGGTCTGTTCGGACACCGGGCCGGTGAACCGGTGCGCGCCGAGCAGCGAGGTACGGCGCAGTGCGACCCGCAGCAGCACACCGCGGCGCGGCAGCCGGATCAGCAGCTGCCCGTTGTCGACAGCGGTCTGGTGCTCGGGTCCGGACACCTCGCGCAGCAGGCAGTTGAGCAGGGTGTGGGCCACGGCCTGATCGGCGGTGGGCGGACCGGCGGGGGCGGCGGGTGCCACGGCGGGGACGGGGGTATTGGTCAGCGGAGGCATCGCGGGCTCCTGCGGGTGCGGGGGAGGCGGGAGAGCAGAACGGGGGCGGCGGTCGCGAGGACGGTGACCAGGGCGATCGCGGTGCCGGTCAGGACGGGCGCGGCGGGGCCGAACCAGTCGTTGCCGGCCGCGGCGGCCACACCGGCGGCGACCGCGCCGGCCTTGGAGAAGAATTCGATCGAGCCGAACAGCCCGCCCGGGGCCCGGCCCTTGGCGCAGTCAGCGGCCAGTACGGACAGACAGACCAGACCGAGGGTGAGCCCGGCGCCGAGTACCAGGCGGACCGCGACGAAGCCGGTCAGCGAGTCCACCAGGCCGTGCCCGGCCAGACCGAGCGCGATACAGCCGAAGCCGAGACCGATGCCGAGCCGGGGGCGGGTGCGGAAGACGGCGTGCACCGCCATCGCCGCGACCAGGTAGCACATGTGGGGCAGCGCGAACAGCACGCCGGACACCATGGGGCCGGTGCCGGGAATCCGCTCCTTGATGAGGGAGATCAGGTAGGGGAAGGAGATGACGGTGGAGAAGACGAAGGCGAACTCCAGGGCGTAGAGGGCGCGCAGCGAGGAGAGCGGGGCGCGCCCGGAGGGCTCGGCCGCAGCGGCCTCGGCCGCGGCCGGCTCCACCGCCGAGGTGCCGTCCGCGTCGACCTCCGCGGTGGCGGCCTGCGGTGCCCCGGTCCGGACCCGCGGTGGCTCCGGCAGCGCCGCGAGCATCACGGCCGCGGTCAGCGGCAGCACGGCCAGCAGGGCGTACTGACGGTGCGGCGACAGCCACGGCGTCAGCGAGCCGACCACGATCGGGGCGAAGACCAGTGCCGCACGGGCGCTGCCCTGCATCAGGGTGAGCGCCCGGGACAGCGCGTTGCCTTCGAGCGCCGCTCCCAGATAGCCGTTCGACGCGGCGAAGGTGCCGCCGAGGATGCCCTGGAGGACCAGCGCCGCGGTGAACGTGCCCAGCGAGTCGGCCCAGCCGGCCAGCAGGAATGCCACCGCCAGCCCCAACTGCGCCCGCAGCAGCAGCCGTTTCCGTCCGAAGCGGTCCGCGAGCCGCCCCCACAGCGGTGCGCCGAGGGCGCCGAAGATGGTGGGGACGATGTAGAGCAGTCCGGCCCAGCGGGCGGCGTCGTCGCCGAGCTCGGGCAGGATCTCGGTGAGGTACGGCGGCAGCCCGAGGGCGGCGAACGACGCCACGAAGTAGCAGCCGGCCACGGCGTGCACCTGGCGGCGGGCGAGGCCCGGGCGGTCCTTGGTTTCGACGACAGTCGGTTCGACCTGGCGAGAAGTGGTGGTCCTCATCGGGAAGTCCCCGTCGGAAGCAGATAGTTGGGGCCGGTGGTGTAGTGCTTGTTGATGTCGGCAGCGCCCGAACGCTCCTTGGACAGCAGCGTCCCGGCGCTCACCATCGCCTTGATGGGGAGGTGCGGGGCGTCCAGGACGTAGCCGCGCAGCGCGGCGCCCGGCTCGCCCGGGGCGGTGCCCAGCCGTTCGACGGCCTCGGCGAGCCGGTCGCGGACCAGACCCAGCAGCTGTGCGAGCGGCGCCCGTCCGTGCCGGGCGAGCCCGAAGGCGTACGAACCGGCGCACAGGTGGACGGTGATGGTGGCGAACAGGTCCAGCACCGGTTGGTCGCTGTCGGCGAAGATCCGTGGGTCGGCGAAGTCCGCGGGGTCCGGGGCGTCGGCTCCCAGCGTGTCCCGCAGCCGGGCGGCGTTGATCCGCGGCCCGTCGTTGTCCTTGAACAGCAGCCGCAGCCGGGTGCCGTCCGCCGTGCGGTCCCACACCAGCGAGATGTTCTGCTGGTGGGACTCCAGCGCGATGCCGTAGCCGAAGAGCGTGGTCTGCCAGTCGAAGAGCAGGGTGAGGCAGGCGTCCAGCAGGGCGAGCGGATCGCCGCCGTAGAAGCGGTCCGCGAGGTGGTCGATCACCAGCCGCCCGCCGGGCGCCCGGCTCAGCAGTGCGGCCATCGGCACCACGGCACTGCCGTCCAGCCCCGCGGGGTAGCGGCGGCACAGCACGGTCAGCAGCTCGTGATCGGCGTGCGCGTAGACGGTCTCATCGGCCTGGAGGACCGACTCCCGGAAGCGCGGCTCGCGGGCGATCACGGTCTCCAGCAGCCGCTGCCCCGCCGCGCCGTCGATGAGCGTACGGGGCTTGATGGTGCGCCGGTTCCGCAGGCCCAGCGTGGCGGTGGCCAGCGGCAGCTTCAGATGCACCCGTGGATCGGCGTTGAGCGCCACGGTGCGCATCGACAGGGTGGGGACGACGTCGACCACGGCGCGCTCGGACAGTACGGCCTCGCCCGCCAGGCCCGTCTCGCGCAGCGCACCGTCCAGCGGGGCGCCGAGCGTCAATGGGTGGACGGGCAGCGCGAGATGGCTGTCGTCGAGGTGGGCGAGGTCCAGCTCGGCAGGCGTCGGCCAGCAGGCGGGCAGCGCCGCCTCGCCGCCCGCAAGGGTGACCGCGGTGCGCGGCAGGGCGAGCCAGCGCAGCGCGAAGTCCGGCCGGAACTCGGGTGCGTAGGCGCGCAGTTGGGCCTCGGTCAGGCCGGACCGGCCGCGGGCGGTCGGGTAGACGGGGTGGTCGAGCCGGGCGGCGAGCGTGTCGTGGGCCAGACCGCCGTCCAGCCCCGGCCAGTCGGCCGGGTCCGCGCCATGACGAACCATCAGCTCGTCCTCGACCTCGTCCCGGGTCCGGGTGTGCAGCCGCATCGTCTCCAGGGTCTGGCGGCACTCCTCGGCGAAGGCCTCAAAGCCCTCGTGGTCGGCCGGATCGGCCAGCGCGTGGAGCGCGGTGAGGACCTCGTCGACCGTGGTCAGCCGGGCGCCGTCGGACTCCCGCACGAGGAGCGGCAGCCGCGCCGTGTACGCGCTCTGGTAGCCGTCCTCACCGAGGGGCAGCAGCAGCGCCCCGGCGGTCTCGTCGGCGGGCAGCCGCAGCCAGGGGCCGTCCGGCCGCTCCAGCAGCGTGCCACGGGTACGCAGGCCGACCACGTCCTCGCGCAGCAGCGCGCCCAGGACCCGCAGCAGCAGTCCGGATTCCTCCGCGTCCGCCGCGGCCGCGGTCCGGCCGGTGGCGGTGTCGAGCGCGGCGGTCACGACGATATCTCCCAGCGCTCGGCCGCGAAGAACGCATCCGACACCCGGTCCACGGCGCTCCGGTCGGTGCCGGTGGCCCGCAGTACGCCGAGGTAGTCGCGGTTGGTGCGGTAGTGCGGGTGCTCGGTGCCGGTCTCGCGCAGCGGCCGGTAGGTGAGCCGTACGCCGTCCACCGTCCGGTCCGCGGCGGCGGGCGCCGCGGTGAGCGTCCCGGCCCGGTCGGCGCAGGCGTAGTCCACCCGGCCCGCCCCGTCGCGCCGCGCGCCGAGGTCGGCGGGCAGCGGCTCGCCCAGGTGGGTGCGCAGAATGTGCTCGAACAGGGGGATGTCCAGGACCTGCGCGAGCATCAGGTCGCACTGGTCCCCGATGACGCGGTAGTTCACCTCGATGAGCCGCGCGCGGCCCTCGTGGACCACGAACTCTGTGTGGGCGGCGCCGAACCCGACGCCCAGCGCGTCCAGTTGTTCCAGCACCTGCGCCACGACGGGCTCGGGGTGCGCGGCGACGAAGTCCAGCCGCTCCTCGATGAAGGCCGGCGGGGCGGAGACCGTGGTGTGGAAGCCGCCCAGGACATGCCGTACGCGGCCGTCGCCCAGGGTCTCCAGGGTGTAGAGCTCACCGGCCAGGAACTCCTCGGCGACCAGCGCCGCCTGCGGGCGCCGCGCCTGGATCTCCTTGGCGAGCGTCACCAGCTCCTCCGGGCCCTCGGCGAGCACCACATCCTCGCTGGCCACGCCCTCGCGGGGCTTGAGGACGCAGGGGTAGGGCAGGCCGGCGGCGGTGAAAGCGGCCGGGTCCTCGCCGGCGGCGAGCTCCGCGGTCCGTACGGTGTCGACGCCGGACGCGGCGAGATGGCGGCGCATCTCGGCCTTGTTCTTGGCGCGCAGCGCGGCCCGCCAGTCCTTGCCGGGCAGCCCGAAGTACTCGGCGGCCAGCGCCGCCTGGGTCTGCAGATGGTCGCTGTTGGTGAAGACCGCGGCGGCGGGGTGGTGGTTCGCTATGCGGGTGATGACGGCACGGAAGTCATGGACGTCGCACTCCAGGACCTCGGTCTGCGGGGAGACCCGTTGGTGCGCCGCGGGCTGGTCCGTCAGGATCGTGAGGTCGAGGCCGAGGCGGGCGGCGGCGGGCAGGAACCCATCGGTGACCGAGTCGGTGGGGTTGAGGGCGAGCAGGTACATCCGCATGAGCGGGGCCCCTTCGGGGTCGAGGTGGTGCGGGGGAACTGGGCGGGGGCGGGCCGGGGGACGGCGGCCCACCCCCGGGTGGACCGTCGGTTCAGCCCTTGGGCAGCGGCACGCCGGCGGCCTTCGCCACATCGGCGAGCATGTGCTCGGCCGCCTGGATGCCGATGCCGGACATCCAGGTCTCGTCCGGCACGTTGAAGACCTTGTCGTCCTTGACGGCCTTCAGGTCCTTCCAGACCGGGTTGGACGTGACGTCCTTCTGCTGGGTCTTGTCCGGGTCGTCCGCGACGGTCACGAACACCATGTCGGCGTCGGCCTTGTCGATCTGCTCCGGGCTGACGTCGAGCATCGTCTTGATGGGGTCGGTGGAGCTCTGCGACTTCGGCCGGGCCAGGCCGATGTCATTGAGGACCACGCCGCTGTAGGAGGACTTCTGGTAGAGGCGGGTCGGGCCGGCGACGAAGCGGACCACGGAGGCCGACGGCATCTTGCCGTCGTTCTTCTTCTTGATCGCCTCGCCCAGCGCCTTGGCGCGGCTCTCGTACGCCTTCAGCTTCTGGTCGGCTTCCTTCTCCAGCCCCAGCGCCTTGGCGTGGACCTTCAGATTGGCCTTCCAGGGGCCGCCGGTGGTCTCGGTGAAGACGGTCGGCGCGATGGCCTTGAGCTTGTCGTAGATCTTCTCGTGCCGGACCTTGGAGGACAGGATCAGATCGGGCTTCAGCATCGCGATCTTCTCAAGGTTCGGCTCCAGCAGCGGACCGACGTCCTTGACCCCGCCGATCTCGTCCTTGAGGTACTTGGGGAAGCCGCCCTCGGTCTTCATGTGCGGGGAGACCGCGCCGACGGGCTTGACGCCGAGGGTGGTGACGTCGTCCAGCTCACCGGTGTCCAGGACGACCACGCGCTTGGGCTTGGCCGGGATCTTCACGTCGCCGCCCTGGAAGCTCTTGACGGTGCGCGGGAAGCCGGCACCGCCCTTCGCCGCGTCGTCGCCCTCCTTGGACGCCCCGCCGCCGCAGGCGGTCAGGGTCGCGGCGCCGACGGTGGCGGCGAGCAGGACGGCCGGCAGCCGGCGGCCGGTAACAGCAGTTCTCATGAGCATGAGGGTTCGACTTCCTTCAGGGGGAGCGGAAAGGAAAGTGCTCGTGGGGGAGAGCGGGTTCGGGTCAGGCGGTGACGGCGGTGTGCCGTTTCGCGCTGCCCTTGGGGACGACCAGCGGGGTGCCGGTCTCGGGGTCGGGGATCACCCGGCAGTCCACGTCGAACACGGACTTCACCAGCTCCGCGTCGAGTACGTCCGCCGGGGCACCGGCCGCCGCCAGCTGCCCGTCCTTGAGGACCACGAGATGATCCGCGTAACGGGCGGCCTGTCCGAGGTCGTGCAGCACCATCACCACGGTGCGGCCCGCCTCGGAGTGCAGTGCGGCGACCAGGTCGAGGACATCGAGCTGGTGCCGCAGGTCCAGGAAGGTGGTGGGCTCGTCGAGCAGCAGCAGATCGGTGTCCTGGGCCAGTGCGAGCGCGATCCAGGCGCGCTGCCGCTGGCCGCCGGACAGCTGGTCGACGGGCTGGTGGCGCAGCTCCTCGGTGCCGGTGCGCCGCAGCGCCTCCTCCACCGCGTTCTGGTCCGCCGTCGACCACGCGCTCAGCAGCCGCTGGTGCGGGTAGCGGCCGAGCCGTACCAGCGCCTCGACGGTGATCGCGTCCGGGGTGACCGGCTGCTGCGGCAGCAGCCCCATCCGCAGGGCCAGCGCACGGGCCGGCATCCGGTGGATGTCGGCGCCGTCCAGCGCGACGGTGCCGGCGGCCGGCGGCAGCAGCCGGGTCAGGCCGCGCAACAGGGTCGACTTCCCACAGGCGTTGGGGCCGACGACGGCGGTGACGGCGCCGCCGGGCAGCACCAGGTCGAGGCCGCCGACGATCAGCCGGTCGCCGTAGCGCAGGTCGAGTCCGTGGGTGGAGAGCTGGTTGGCGGTCATCGGACACTCCTGTTCACGGAACTGCTCTGACGGATCATCAGCACCAGCAGCCAGGGCGCGCCCAGAGTGGCGGTGACCACTCCGACCGGCAGGCCGCCGACGGGCAGCAGATACTGCGCCACCAGATCGGAGGTGAGCAGCAGTACGGCACCGGCGAGGGCGGACAGCGCCAGCGTCCCGGCGGTCGGCGGCCCGGCGAGGAACCGCACCATGTGCGGCACGGCCAGCGCCACGAAGGCGACCGGTCCGGTCAGCGCGGCGGCCAGCGAGGCCAGCACGATGGCGATGACCAGGATCTGAAGCCGGGCGGTGTGGGTGTTCAGGCCGAGCGTGCCGGCCGAGTCGTCGCCCAGGTCGAGGACGGCGAGCCGGCGGTGCAGGACGAAGGCGAGGGCGAGTCCCACGGCCACCGCCCCGCCCGCGGACCACACCTCGGTCCAGGTCCGCCCGTACACCGAGCCCGTGGTCCATTGCAGGGCCGAACCGGCCAGCTCGGTGGGGAAGGTGACGACCATGAAGCTCACCGCGGCGGACAGGCCGGCCTGTACGGCGAGCCCGACCAGCACCAGGCGCGTCACGCCGGTACCGGAGCGCCCGCCGAACACTCCCAGCAGCACCGCGGCCAGCAGCCCGCCGCCGAGCGCGGCCAGCGGCATCAGCGCCTGCGAGGCCCCGGCGGCCAGCATCGCCACCGCGCCGAACGAGGCCCCGCCGGTCACCCCCATCACATCGGGGGAGGCGAGCGGATTGCGGAACAGCCGCTGCAACAGCGCACCGCCCACGGCCAGTCCCGCGCCCGCGACGATCGCCGCGACCATCCGCGGGGCCCGGAATTCCTGCACGATCAGCACCGTGCCGGCGTCTGCGGCACCGAACAGCCCCTTGACCGCCTCGACGGGCGGCAGCGGCATCTCACCATTGGCCACGGACACCGTCACCAGCGCGCAGAGCACCACCAGACCGGCGAGCGCGAGCAGCGGGGTCCGGCCGCGTCCGGGCCGGCGTCCGGCGGCCGGGGCCGGCGACGGGGAGCCGAGCGGCTTCGCGCTCCGTACGACGTCGTTCATCGGGCCACCTTCCGGGCCAGCAGCGCCAGCAGCGGCGCGCCGAGGAACGCGCTGATGATGCCGACCTGAAGCTCGGACGGCCGGATGACGAGCCGTCCGAGGATGTCGGCGGTGAGCAGCAGCAGCGGGCCGGCGATCAGGCAGCCGGGCACCAGCACGCGGTGGTCGGAGGTGCGCAGCAGCTGGCGGACCAGATGCGGTGCGGCCAGCCCGATGAAGGCCAGCGGACCGGCCACGGCCACCGCGGACCCGGCGAGCAGCACGACGGCCAGGCCGCCGACGGTGCGGATCCGCGCCACCGGCACGCCCAGCGCCTGCGCCGAATCGTCGCCCAGCGCCAGGGCGTTGAGGGCAGGGGTGAGGGCCAGCGCGACGACCAGCCCGATCGCCAGGGCCGGCAGCACCGGGTAGAGCACCGACAGCGGGCGCTCGGCCAGCGAACCGGCCAGCCAGAACCGGGCCTCGTCCAGCGACCGCTTGCTGGCCAGCATGACCGTCGACGTCCAGGACAGCAGCACGAGTTGCAGCACGGTGCCGCCCAGCGCGAGGCGTACCGGGTCGAGGTCACCGGCGCGCCGGGCCAGTGCCTGGGCGAACAGCGCGGCGGCCGCGGCGCCCGCGAACGCGAACCAGAGGTACTGCACGGGGCGGGTCAGATGGAGTGCGTAGATCGCGGTGACCACCGCGAAGCCCGCGCCCGCGTTGATGCCGAGCGTGGTCGGGGAGGCGAGCGGATTGCGGGTGATGCCCTGGACGACCGCTCCGGCGACCCCGAGGGCGGCGCCGACCGCGAGCGCCACCACGGTCCGCGGTATCCGAAGCCCCGTCACCACCAGGGCGTCCGGCCCGTGGGCGGCGCCGGTCAGCGCGTCCCAGACGGTGGACAGCGGTACGGAGCGGGCGCCGAGGGCAAGGCTCAGGGCGGCACAGACCGTCAGCGCACCGAGCCCGGCCACGAACAGCGGGACACGCCGCAGGACCTTCGCGGCGGAACGCGCATCGGGCACGGGGGGTGCGGTGGCAGGAGGTTTGGTCGTCGACACGCGTCGTTACATTAGGTTAGGCATACCTAATACTGCAAGCGCCCGGTCGGTAAACGGTCAACTATCCCTTTTGTCGGGCGACCGCCGTCCGCTGCGGCGCTCAGCGCTCCGACCTGGGCCGTTCTACCCCTCCCTGCCGCCATCCACGCCGCCCGACCGTTCCCCTCCTCGATGAGGACGCGTCAGGAGCCGAGGACGCCTCCGGGTTGATGCACCCCCAAGCGCCTCCATTGCAGGGGCGGAGGCACCGTGTTTTTCTGGTGAGGGGATCTTGTGGTTCCGCCCGGCCGAGGAGCGCCATGCACCCCACCACTCCGCGCATCGCGATCATCGGTGCCGGACCCGGCGGTCTGACCTGTGCCCGGGTGCTCCAGCACAGCGGCGTACCGGTCACCGTCTTCGCCCATGAGGCCCCGGCCGCCGCCGATCCGCAAGGCGGCGCCCTGGAACTGCGGATGACGACCGCTCGGACCGCGCTGCGGGCGGCCGGACTGTACGAGGAGTTCACCGCCGTCGCCCGCCCCGCCGGACCGGAGCTCCGGCTGCTCGACCACACCGCGACCGTGCTCCTCCAGGACGCCCCCGCCCCCGGCGGGCCCGACCGCACCGAGGTCGACCGGGCCGCCCTGCGCCGTCTGCTGCTGGCCTCCCTCGCCGCCGGGACCGTGCACTGGGGCAGCTATCTGCGCACCCTGCACCCGCTCGGCGACGGCCGCCACAAGGCCGAGTTCGACGACGGGCACACCGAGACCTTCGACCTGGTCATCGGCGCCGACGGAGCCTGGTCCCGGGTGCGGCCGATGCTCTCCGACGACACCCCCCACTACTCCGGTGTCACCTTCGTCGAGACCGGGATCGAGGACGCCGACGGCCGCCACCCCGACCTCGCCCGTCTCGTCGGCGACGGCGGCATGCTGGCGCTGTCCGCCGGCAAGGGGCTGCTCGCCCGGCGGCACGGCCGGGGCCGCCTCCTGGTGTACGCCGGGTTCCGCGGCTCCCAGGACTGGGCACTGTCGGCCGGTGTGCGGATCACGGACACCGAGGCCGTGCGCGCCGTACTGCTCGACGGGTTCGCCGGATGGGACGACCGGCTGCTGGCGCTGCTGCGGGACAGCGACGGCGGGTTCGTCAACCGTCCGCTGTTCGCGCTGCCGGTGCCGCACGCCTGGACCCACACCCCGGGCCTGACCCTGCTCGGTGACGCCGCGCATCTGATGACCCCGTTCGCCGGCGGGGGCGCCGGCCTCGCCATGCTCGACGGCTGCGAACTCGCCCGCGCGCTGGCCGAGGACAGTGACCCGGACGCGGCGGTACGCGCCTACGAATCCGCCCTGCTGCCCCGCGCCGCGCAGGCCGCCGACCACGCCGCCCGCGCCCTGGCCCACGCCTTCGCCCCCGACGCCCCGGACAGCGCGCTGCGCTTTCTGCGCGCCGGACGCGAACCGTGAGGGCGGCGGGACTGCCGCCGCGCCACGGCCGGCGCCACGGCCGCCCTCCGGTTGCGGCCCCGCCGTGCCCATCGGACGATCGGCAGCGTACGGAGACCGGATCCGCGGCGAACGGGCACGAGTGCGGCACCGCCCGGCCATCGCCCGGCGCGGAGGGACGGAACACACCGTGAAGATGACTGAGCCCACGCCCGGCGCGCCCTGCTGGGTGGAGCTGGGCACCTCGGACGTGGCTGCCGCCAAGGTGTACTACCGCGAGGTCTTCGGCTGGTGCGCCGAGACCGATCCGCGCCCGGAGGCGGGCGGCTACACCACGCTGTATCTGGGCGAGGCCCCCGTCGCCGCACTGACCCCGCTCCACGTCCCCGGCCAGCCGACCGCCTGGACCGTCTCGTTCGCGGTCCCGGACGCCGATGCGCTGTCCGCGGCGGTCACCGGGGCGGGCGGCCGGCTGCTGAGCGGGCCGATGGACGTCTTCGACGCGGGCCGC
Source organism: Streptomyces sp. NPDC029466 (assembly GCF_055574515.1). Taxonomy (NCBI): domain Bacteria; kingdom Bacillati; phylum Actinomycetota; class Actinomycetes; order Kitasatosporales; family Streptomycetaceae; genus Streptomyces; species Streptomyces sp. NPDC029466. The sequence continues at coordinate 26,863 of NZ_JBVHZH010000032.1, read as the reverse complement.
TTCGCCGTACTGGCCGACCCGGAGGGCGCCGTCTTCTCGGTGTGGCAGGCCCGTTCGTTCGCCGGTGCCGCGGTGTTCAACGTGCCGGGCTCCCTCGGCTGGGTCGAGCTGGCCACCCGGGACGCCGCGGCCGCCAAGGCGTTCTACACGACGGTCTTCGGCTGGACCGTGGGCACCCACGAGGACTATCCGCAGTGGGGCGTCGACGGCGCCGACTTCGGTGGCCTGAGCGCGCTGGACGAGTTCTACCCGGAGGACATCAGGGCGCACTGGCTCCCGTACTTCGCGGTGGCGGACGTCGAGGGGACGGCCGCCCGGGCCGCCGAGTCCGGCGGGATGCTGCTGGTGCCCCCGACGGAGGTCCCGCACGGGCCGAAGGTCGCGGTGATCCGGGATCCGCAGGGGGCCTCGTTCGGCATTCACCGCGTCGGCACCGAGGGCTGACGCCCGGTCTCCCCGGTGCGTGCGCCGGGCGGCGACGGCCCGTGAGCCGGGCGCACGCGCAGCGTCACACGATCGGCGGCCTGTTCGTCGTTGCACCACATTCCCCTGGTGGTTTGCGCGTAATGTCCACCTCCCACCAGTGGGTGGCATCGCGCGTCAAGAACAGGAGACCCCCTATGTCCACGACCGACCTCCGCGTGGCCCGAGGCAGGCGGCTCGTCGCCGGCACGGGCGCACTGGCCACCGCCGTCGCCCTCGGCGCGACGCTGTTCGCCGCGGCCCCGGCGCAGGCGACGCCCGGCCCCCCGAAGCCCTACGGCGTGGTCATCGCCAAGGCGGGTCTGAGCGAGCGTCAGTACCCCAGCACGGACTCGTCGGTACGGGGCTACCTCCGCCACCGCGCACACGTCGGCCTGGTGTGCAAGGTGCGCACCCAGAGTGTGGGCGGCAACTCCGTCTGGTACCTGACCCGCGAGGAGCGGGCGACCTGGGTCTCGGCGAAGTACGTGACCAACAGCGGCCGCGTCAAGTTCTGCAAGGACGTCCACCGCACCCGGGTGCAGCCGAAGCGCCCGGCGAAGCACGTCGTGGGCTGATGGAGCCCCGGGGAGGCCCGGTCCGGTGCCACAGCGGTACCGGACCGGGCCTTCGTGTGTGTGCGGCAGCGGCGCGGCCCGCCGCCCGCCCGCTCCGCGCCCTTCCGTATTACTGGAACAAGTTCTACTGTGCCTCCGATCCGGCAGCCGACGGCCCGTCAGCTTCACGGGCCCCTCGGACCGGACGACCGGACCGGACGAACTGGAGGGGCCGTGCACCTCGAATACACCCCCGAACAGCAACAGTTGCGCGCCGAGCTGCGTACGTACTTCGCCGCGCTGGTGCCGGACAACACCTACGGCCGGGACCCCGGGGGCACCAGAGGTGATCTCGCCGACCCCGCCGCCCAGAAGCGCTTCTACCGCGAGACGGTGCGCCGGCTGGGCGCCGACGGCTGGCTCGGCGTCGGCTGGCCCAAGGAGTTCGGCGGCCGCGGCCTGTCCCCGATGGAACAATTCATCTTCTTCGACGAGGCCGCCCAGGCCGGGGTGCCGCTGCCGCTGATGGCGCTGAACACCGTCGGCCCGACGATCATGCAGTTCGGCACCGACGAGCAGAAGTCCTACTTCCTGCCCAGGATTCTCTCCGGCGAGATCGACTTCGCCATCGGCTACAGCGAACCGGACGCCGGCACCGACCTCGCCGCCCTCAAGACCCGCGCCATACGGGAGGGCGACGAGGAGACCGGCCACTACGTCGTCAACGGGCAGAAGATCTGGACGACCAACGGGGACACCGCGGAGTGGGTGTGGCTCGCGGTGCGCACCGATCCGGCCGCCCCGCCCCACAAGGGCATCACCATGCTCCTCGTCCCCACCAGCGACCCCGGCTACTCCTGCACCCTGATCAACACCCTCGCCTCGCACGACACCACCGCCAGCTACTACGAGAACATCACCGTCCCGGCCGCCCGCCGCGTCGGCCAGGAGAACAAGGGCTGGCGGATCATCACCAACCAGCTCAACCACGAGCGGGTCACCCTCGCCGCCCACGGCACCATGGCTATCCGCGCCCTGCACAACGTCCAGCGCTGGGCCGCCGACACCAAGCTCTCCGACGGCCGCCGGGTCATCGACCTGGGCTGGGTACGCGGCCGGCTGGCCCGTACCCACACCAGACTGGATGCCATGAAGCTGCTGAACTGGCAGATGGTCGACGCCCTCCAGCACGGCACGCTCACCCCGCAGGACGCCTCCGCGGTCAAGGTCTACGGCTCCGAGGCCAGACGGGACGCCTACGCCTGGCTCATGGAGGTCGTCGCCGCCGCGGGCCCGCTCAAGGAAGGCTCGGCCGGCGCCGTCCTGCACGGCGAACTCGAACGCGGCTACCGCTCCGCCGTCATCTTCACCTTCGGCGGCGGCAACAATGAGATCCAGCGCGAGATCATCTCGTGGATCGGCCTGGGAATGCCGCGGGTACGGCGCTGAACCGGCAGCAGGAGGTGTGGTGCACACAGATGACCCGGGGCTCTTCGGGCCCCGTTCCGTGACCTGGCAGCTGCATGCGGATCCGATGATGTGGATCGCGGGCATCCGGGCGCTGTACCTCCAGGCGCTGCACCCGAGGGCGGTGCGCGGGGTGTTCCAGAACTCCGCGGCGTTCCGGATGAGCGGGCAGGGGAGACGGGACGCCTGGGGGCGGCTGATGCGGACCGCGAACTTCGTCGGCACCCTCACCTACGGCACCACCGAGGCCGCCGAACGGGCCGGCGCCGCGGTCCGTGGCCTCCACCGCCGGCTGTCCGCCACCGATCCGGACACCGGTGAGCGCTACGGCGTCGACGAACCGGACCTGCTGCTGTGGGTGCACTGCGCCGAGGTGGACTCCTACCTGGACGTACTGCGCCGCTCCGGCTACCCGGTAGGCGACGCCCAGGCCGACGCCTACCTCGACGAGCAGCGCGAGAGCGCCCGGCTCGTCGGCCTCGACCCGGCCGGGGTGCCCGGCAGCCGGGCCGCGCTCGCCGCCTACTTCGCCCGCGTACGGCCCGAGTTGGCGCTGACCCCCGAGGCCCGCGAGGTGGACGGCTTCCTGCGCCGGCCACCGACCCCGGCCGCGCTCGTCCCGGCCCGCGCCCTGCTCTGGCGGCAGGTGGCACAGCTCGCCTACGGCGCACTCCCCGCGTACGCACACCAGCTCTACGGGCGTCCCGTGCGCCCGGCCGCCGTCACCCGCCGGCTGCGCGCCACCGGCCGCCTCCTTCGCGCCGTTCCGCCCACGGTCCGCTGGCAGCTCCCGCCCCGGCACATCCTGCGCGCCGTCGCGCGGCTCGGCCCCGACAGCCGCCCAGCGCCCTACAAGCTCCGCCGATCCGCCGCCATACTGGACGGGCAGGAGGGCGCGCAGGGGGAGCTGCGCGGCTGACCGGGGGAAACGGGGACGGGGGCGGCGATTCATGGTGGCGGAGAACAGACTGATTCAACGGCGGTACCGGCTGCTCGACACCATCGGGCGCGGTGGGATGGGGGAGGTGTGGCGGGCCCGCGACGAGTCGCTGGGCCGGCAGGTCGCGGTCAAATGCCTCAAGCCGTTGGGGCCGCGGCACGAACCCTCCTTTCTCCAGGTCCTGCGCGAACGTTTCCGCCGTGAGGCCCGGGTCGCGGCCGCGCTCCAGCACCGCGGGGTCACCGTCGTCCATGACTTCGGCGAGGACGACGGCACCCTCTTCATCGTGATGGAGCTGCTCAGCGGCCGAAACCTCAGCCAGCTGCTGGACGACAACCGCCGGCAGCCGCTGCCCGTACCGGACGTCATCGAGATCGCAGAACAGGTCACCGCGGCGCTGGCCTACACCCATGAACAGGCCATCGTGCACCGCGATCTGAAGCCGGCGAACATCGTCCGGACCGCCGACGGCACGGTCAAGATCTGCGACTTCGGCATCGCCCGGCTCGGTCATGACATCGGCTTCACCGCCCGCCTCACCGGCACCGGTATCGCCATGGGCAGCCCGCACTACATGTCGCCCGAACAGATCGGTGCGCACGGTGTCGACCACCGCAGCGATCTCTACTCGCTGGGCTGTGTGCTCTACGAGATCGCCACCGGCGTGCCGCCGTTCGACCTGGGGGACGCCTGGGCGGTGCTCGTCGGGCACCGCGACCTGGCGCCGAAGCCGCCCCGTACGCTCCGCCCCGACCTGCCCGAGCCCTACGAGCGGATCATGCTCGAACTCCTCGCCAAGGACCCCGACGACCGGCCCCGGGACGCCGACGAGCTGGGCAAACGCCTCGCCGATGCCCGCCATCCGCACCCCGGCGGGGTCACCGTGACCGCCGGTTTCGCGGACCTGACGGTCCCCGCCCCGCCGCTGCCCTTCTGGACCCGGGGGATGACGCTCGGCTTCCCGGTGGACGCCACCCGGCGGCCGCGGCGGTACCCCGCCGACGGCACCGGCACGGTCCTCACCGGCACCTGGACCGGCGGCACCGACCCGGTGGACGGCGGCGCGTCCCCGGCCGCCGGCATCGCCAGCCCGGCACCGCCGGACGACCGCCGCGCCGCCCTCGCCGAACTCGCCGGACGGCACACCGCCGCGCTGAACCTCGGCCGGCTGGGCCGCTGGGAGGAGGCCGGCGAGGCGCACCGCGCGCTCGCCGCGGCACGCGAGCGGCTCCTCGGCGCCGACCACCCCGACACCCTCACCAGCCGCCTGGAAGCCGGCCATGCGCTGGGCCGCCTCGGCCGGCACTTCGAGGCGCACCAGATCTACGCCGAGGTCCTCGCGGGCCACGAGCGCGTGCTGGGCCCGGACCATCCCGACGCGCTGAGCTGCCGCCACCACGTCGCCCGCAACCTCGGCCGGCTGGGACGGCTGGAGGACTGCCGGGCGATGGCCCAGGAGGTGGCCGCGGCCCGCGCCCGGGTGCTCGGCGCCCAGCACCCCGACACCCTCACCACGTACTGCGAACTCGCCTACGTCCTGGGCAAGTTGGGCCGGTGGGCCGAAGCGCTGCAGATCTACCAGGAGGTCGCGGTGGCGCGCACCGCCACGCTCGGACCCGACCACGACGACACCCTCGCCGCCCGTTACGAGGTCGGTATCGGCCTCGGCCGGCTCGGCCGCGGCGCGGACGCCCTGGCGCTCTACCGCGACCTGGTCGTGGACCGTACCCGCGCCCAGGGCGCCGACGACCCGGAGACGCTGCGTGCCCGGCACGGTCTCGGTGTCAGCCTCGGCCGGCAGAACCGCTGGCAGGAGGCGCTGGTGGAGGCCCGTGAGGTGGCCGCGGCCCGCGCGCGGGTGCTCGGTCCCGAGCACCCCGACACCCTGGTCAGCCGCCGGGAGACCGCGGTGGCGCTGGGCTGGCTCGGCCGCTGGAGCGAGGCGCTGGACGTCTACCGCCAGGTCGCCGACGCCCGCGAACGGGTCCTGGGTGCCGCCCATCTCGACGCGCTGGCCAGCCAGGGCGACCTCGCCCAGTGCCTGGAGCAACTGGGCCGCACGGAGGAGGCGGCGGCGCTCCGGCGCCGGGTCGCGGCGCTGCACGAGGAGCGCGCCGTACGCCGCGGACGGAAGCGGGACGGCACCCGGTCCGCCGGTCCCCGGGTCAGTTCGGGCTGACCCGGTAGAGCACGGTGCCGTGCGGCGGCACCTCCCGCGCCACGATGTCCTTGCCGCTGTGCGTACGGCGGCCGGTGACCAGGTCGTGCAGCCGGTAGGAGTCCGCCTCCGCCAGCCCGGCCGCGCGGGCCGTGACGGACAGCGTGCGCGGTGTGCTGCCGGAGTTGAACAGGGCGATCGCCCGGTCGCCGTTCTTCAGCGGCTTGGACAGCACCGCGAAATCGCCGTCCTGCGCGACCACGCGCCCCTGGACGCCGAGCGCGTCCTGGTCGACGGCGATGACCCGCTCGTTCCCGAGCACCTTGCGCGCCGCCGCGGGCAGACCGGACAGATCCGTACTGGAGATCAGCGGTGCGGCCATCATCGCCCACAGCGACATCTGGCTCTGCATCTCCTGGCGGGTCAGGCCCGCCGTCCCGGCCAGCAGAAAGTCCGGATCGTTCCAGCGTCCGGGCCGCTGGAAGGCGGCCAGGCGGGAGTTGTAGCGGAAGTTGTGGACGACGGAGGCCCACTTCGCGGCCGGTGTGCTCTTCTGGAGGGCGATGTCCCGGCCGCCCCGCCACAGATTGCCGACCTCGGACGACCAGCGGATGACCCGGTGCCAGACGCTGTCCCCGTCGAACTGGAAATAGGCCGGTGCCGACACGGAGAACGTCATCGGGCGGCCGGTCTCGCGCAGCGCACGGCTCAGCTGCCCGTACAGCTCCCGGAAGGTCGCCTCCTTGCCGCGTCCCGGCGTGACCGGCACATTGCAGCCGTCCGCCTTGACGTAGTCCACCTTCCAGCGCGCGAACTGCTCCGCGTCCTGCTGGAAATGCCCCAGGCTGCCCGGGAACTTCTCGCAGGTCAGCGTGCCGACATCGGTATAGATGCCGAACTTCAGCCCCATCTCGTGCAGCTGCTTGCCGAGGTGGGCCATGCCGTGCGGGAACTTCGCCGGGTCCGCCACCAGCCGGCCCCTGGCGTCGCGCTGTCTGCTCATCCAGCAGTCGTCGAGCGTGACGGTGCGGTAGCCCTTCCGGGCCAGTCCCGTACGGACCAGCGCCCGCGCGTTGTCGAGGACGACCTGCTCGTCGAGGTCGCACATGTAGTACGACCAGTTGTTCCAGCCCATCGGGGGGCGCGGGGCCAGATTCGGATAGGTCCCGGTGGCGCGCGAGGCGCCGGGGGCACGGGCCGGGTCGGGGGCGGCGGAGGCCGGTGCGGGGGCCGCGAGCAGCCCGGCCGAGCAGGCGGCGACGGCGGTCAGTCCGGCTAAGGAGCGGCCGATGCGGGGTACCGGCGGACGGGACACGGGTCACCTCACGGATGGGCGGTACGGCCCGCGGAGCGGACGGCGGGAGCGGTGCCGGGGCGGAGCACGGCCGGGACGCTAGGAGCAGCCCCCCGCCCGGTCAAGAAGCCGCACCGACCCGGGTGCAGGTTTCAGTCGCCTGCACCTGGCGACCGGGATCACCGCGTGCTACCAAGGGGCATGGCGGAACGGACTTCGTATGACGCGGTCATCGTCGGTGGCGGGCACAACGGACTGGTGGCCGCCGCCTATCTCGCACGCGCCGGGCGCAGCGTGCTGGTGCTGGAGCGGCTGGACCACACGGGTGGCGCGGCCGTGTCGACCCGGGCGTTCGCCGGGACCGACGCCCGGCTGTCCCGCTACTCCTACCTCGTCAGCCTGCTGCCGCCGAAGATCGTGCAGGACCTCGGGCTGCGGTTCGCGGTCCGCAAGCGCACCATCTCCTCCTACACCCCCACCGTGCGCGACGGCCGCCCGACCGGGCTCCTGGTCGGCGGCGGGGACGCCCGGACCCGTACCGCGTTCGCCGAACTCACCGGCTCCGACCGTGAGTTCACTGCCTGGCAGGACTTCTACGGCCGCACCCGGCGGCTGGCCGAACGGGTCTTCCCGACCCTGACCGAACCGCTCCCCTCCCGCGACGCGCTGCGCGCCCGTATCGACGACGACGCCCTCTGGCACGCGCTGTTCGAACGCCCCCTGGGCGAGCTGGTCGAGGAGACCTTCACCGATGACCTGGTCCGCGGGGTGGTGCTCACCGACGCCCTGATCGGCACCTTCGCCACCGCCCACGACCCGTCGCTGCGCCAGAACCGCTGCTTCCTCTACCACGTCATCGGCGGCGGCACCGGCGACTGGGACGTCCCCATCGGCGGGATGGGCGCCCTCACCGACGCGCTGGCCGATGCCGCCCGCGGGGCCGGGGCGGAGATCGTCACCGACTGCGAGGTGACCGGTATCGCGACGGACGGCCGGACCGCGGAGGTGACCTGCGACCAGGGCACCGTCGGCGCCCACCGGGTCCTCGTCAATGCCGCCCCGCGGGAGCTGGCCCGTCTCCTGGGCGAGGCGCCGCCGCCGCCCGCCGAGGGCGCCCAGCTCAAGGTCAATATGCTGCTCACCCGGCTGCCCCGGCTACGGGACACCCGGGTGGACCCACGGGAGGCGTTCTCCGGCACCTTCCACATCGCCGAGGGGTACCGCCAGCTGGAGGACGCCTACCAGCAGGCCGCGTCCGGCGGTCTGCCCGCCGCCCCGCCCTCCGAGATCTACTGCCACTCGCTCACCGACCCCTCCATCCTCGGCGCCGACCTGGTCCGCCAGGGCTACCAGACGCTCACCCTCTTCGGTCTGCACGCCCCCGCGCGCCTGTTCACCGCCGATACCGCCGACAACGCCGCCACCCGCGACCGCCTCCTGGCGGCCACCCTCGCCGAACTCGACACCCACCTCGCCGAGCCGCTCGCCGACTGTCTGGCCCAGGACGCCGACGGCCGCCCCTGCATCGAGGCCAGATCCCCCCTCGACCTGGACCGCGAACTGGGCCTGCCCGGCGGCAACATCTTCCACCGCGACCTGGCCTTCCCGTACGGGGAGCCGACGGACGACCCCGCCGGGGAGACCGCAGCGGCCCGCTGGGGCGTGGCGACCAGCCGCCCCACCGTCCTCCTGTGCGGCGCGGGCGCGCCACGCGGTGGGGGAGTGAGCGGCATCCCGGGGCACAACGCGGCGATGGCGGTGCTGGCGGAGGGGTGAGCGGCGGGCCCGGCGACCAGCTTTGCTGACGCTGCATCAGAAAATCTCTTCCCTCGTACGGCCCGCTGCGGCATCCTGCGCCCATGCAGACGGAGCTGAGCAACACGCTGGGAGCCGAGCACGCCGTCTTCGGGTTCACGCCCTTCCCCTCGGTCGCCGCGGCGATCACCCGCGCCGGCGGGTTCGGGGTGCTCGGGGCGGTCCGCTACACCGCGCCGGACGAACTGGCGCGGGACCTCGACTGGATGCAGCAGCACACCGACGGGCTGCCGTACGGGCTCGATGTGGTGATGCCCGCCAAGAAGGTGGCAGGCGTCAGCGAGGCCGAGGTCGAAGCGATGATCCCGGAGGAGCACCGCCGCTTCGTCGCCGAACTGCTGGAGAAACACCAGGTACCGCGGCTCGCGGAGGGCGAGGCGTCCGGCTGGCGGATCACCGGGTGGATGGAGCAGGTCGCCCGGACCCAGCTCGATGTGGCCTTCGACTATCCGATCAAGCTGCTGGCCAACGCCCTCGGTTCGCCGCCGGCCGATGTCGTGCAGCGCGCCCACGAGCACGGCATCCTGGTCGCCGCGCTGGCCGGCAGCCCCCGGCACGCCTTGCACCACAAGGCCGCCGGTATCGACATCGTCGTCGCCCAGGGGTACGAGGCGGGCGGGCACACCGGCGAGATCGCCACCATGGTGCTCACCCCGGAAGTCGTGGCCGCCGTCGACCCGCTGCCGGTGCTCGCCGCGGGCGGTATCGGCACCGGGGAGCAGATCGCCGCCGGGCTCGCCCTCGGCGCGCAGGGCGTCTGGCTGGGCTCCCTCTGGCTGACCACCGAGGAGGCGCAGCTGCACTCCCGGCGGCTGACCGCGAAACTGCTCGCCGCGGGCCCGGAGGACACCGTCCGCTCCCGCGCCCTGACCGGCAAACCCGCCCGTCAGCTGCGCACCGCGTGGACCGACGCCTGGGACGACCCGAGCGGCCCCGGCCCGCTCCCCATGCCGCTCCAGGGCCTGCTGGTCGCCGAGGCCAACTCCCGTATCCAGCGGCACGAGGTCGAGCCGCTGCTGGGCACCCCGGTCGGCCAGATCGTCGGCCGGATGAACAGCGAGCGCAGCGTACAGGCCGTCTTCGACGAGCTGACCCGCGGCTTCGAGCGGGCCATCGACCGGATCAACCGCATCGCCGGACGCGTATGACCCCGAGGCCCCACGCGTATGAACCCGAGGAGGACAGCGGAATGAGCAAGGACTCCCCACCCAACGGCTTCTGGGCGCAGGCCGCCGCCGACCCGGACCGTACGGTCCTGATCGCCCCGGACGGCGAGGAGTGGACCGCGGGCCGGCTGCACGCCGCGAGCAACCAGCTGGTCCACGGGCTGCGCGCGGCGGGCCTGGAGCGCGGCGACGCCTTCGCCGCGGTCCTCCCCAACGGCGTCGAGTTCCTCACCGCCTACCTGGCCGCGTCCCAGGCCGGGTTCTATCTCGTCCCCGTCAACCACCACCTGGTCGGCCCGGAGATCGCCTGGATCGTGGCCGACTCCGGGGCGAAGGTGCTGATCGCGCACGAGCGGTTCGCGCAGCCGGCCCGGCACGCCGCGAACGAGGCGGAGCTGCCCGCGTCCCAGAGCTATGCCGTGGGGGCGGTCGACGGCTTCCGGCCGTACGGCCAACTCCTCGACGGGCAACCGGAGTCCGCGCCCGCCGACCGCACCCTGGGCTGGGTCATGAACTACACCTCGGGCACCACCGGGCGCCCGCGCGGCATCCGCCGCCCGCTGCCCGGCACCCCGCCCGAGGACGCCTACCTCGGCGGCTTCCTGGGCATCTTCGGCATCAAGCCGTTCGACGACAACGTCCATCTGGTCTGCTCACCGCTCTACCACACGGCCGTGCTGCAATTCGCCGGTGCCTCACTCCACATCGGCCACCGCCTCGTCCTGATGGACAAGTGGACTCCGCAGCGCATGCTGGCCCTGATCGAATCCCAGCGCTGCACCCACACCCATATGGTGCCCACCCAGTTCCACCGGCTGCTCGCGCTGCCGCCGGAAACCCGTGCGGCGTACGACGTGAGCTCGATGCGCCATGCCATCCATGGCGCCGCGCCCTGCCCCGACCACGTCAAACGCGCGATGATCGAGTGGTGGGGCGACTGCGTCGAGGAGTACTACGCGGCGAGCGAGGGCGGCGGCGCCTTCGCGACCGCCGAGGACTGGCTGAAGAAGCCCGGGACCGTCGGCAGGGCCTGGCCGATCAGCGAGCTGGCCGTCTTCGACGACGACGGCAACCGGCTGCCCGCGGGCGAACTCGGCACCGTCTACCTGAAGATGACCACCGGCGGCTTCCGCTACCACAAGGACGAGGGCAAGACCCGCAAGAACCGGATCGGGGACTTCTTCACCGTCGGCGACCTCGGCTACCTCGACGAGGACGGGTATCTCTTCCTCCGGGACCGCAAGATCGACATGATCATCTCGGGCGGGGTGAACATCTACCCCGCCGAGATCGAATCCGCCCTGCTCAGCCACCCCGCGGTCGCCGACGCGGCCGCCTTCGGCATCCCGCACGACGACTGGGGCGAGGAGGTCAAGGCCGTCGTGGAACCCGCCGAGGGCCACCCGCCGTCGCCTGAACTGGCCGCGGAGATCCTGGACCACTGCGCACGGCACCTGGCCGGCTACAAGCGGCCCAAGTCCCTCGACTTCATCGCCGTCATGCCCCGCGACCCCAACGGCAAGCTCTACAAGCGCCGGCTGCGTGACCCGTACTGGGAGGGGAGGGAGCGCGCGCTGTAACCCGGCACGCCGCGAGCCCGCACGGCGGCCGGTCGCCTCTCCGGGCCGGCCGCCGTCACCATCCGCCCGGTGCCTTGACCCGGAAGGGGGCGCGGCCCAGGATCGCGCCATGACGCAAGCGCGGAGCAATACGGTCGACGGAGTCCTGCGACGCAGCGCCCGCCGGGTGCCCGGACGGACCGCGGTGCGGTACGCGGACCGGTCCTGGACCTATCGCGAACTGGACGACGCGGTGACCGCCGCGGCCCGGATGCTGCTGGCGGACGGCCTGGAGCCCGGCGACCGGGTGGCCTCCTACGGACACAACTCCGATGCGTACCTGATCGGGTTTCTGGCCTGCGCCCGCGCCGGACTGGTGCACGTACCGGTCAACCACAGCCTGACCGGCGAGGATCTGCGCTACCTCCTGGACCAGTCGGGCAGCGTGTTGGTGCTCACCGACGCCGCACTCGCACACCGGCTGCCGGATTCCGTGCGCACCCTGCCCCTGCACGGGGCGCCCGGCGGGCTGCTGGAGCGGCTCGCCGCCCAAGAGGCGTCCGCGGGCACCGAGCTGGGGCCGACGGGGGCCGAGTCGGGGCCGACGGGAGTCGAGCCGGGGCCGATGGGTGACGGCGCCGCGGACCCGGTGGCCGAAGTGCCCGACGACGCCCTCGTCCAGCTCCTCTACACCTCGGGAACCACCGCGCTGCCCAAGGGCGCGATGATGACGCACCGCGCCCTGGTGCACGAGTACACCAGTGCCGTCGTCGCCCTCGACCTGAAGGAGACGGACCGGCCGGTGCACTCGCTGCCGCTTTACCACTCCGCGCAGCTGCATGTGTTCCTGCTGCCCTATCTGGCGGTCGGCGCGGAGAACACCATCCTGGACGGGCCCGACCCGGGGCGGATCTTCGACCTGGTGGAAGCGGGCCTGGCGGACAGCTTGTTCGCGCCGCCCACCGTGTGGATCGCGCTGGCCAACCACCCCGACTTCCCCGTCCGGGAGCTGAGCGGGCTGCGCAAGGCCTACTACGGAGCCTCGATCATGCCGGTGCCGGTCCTGGAGCGGCTCCGCGCCCGGCTGCCCGGCCTCGCCTTCTACAACTGCTTCGGGCAGAGCGAGATCGGGCCGCTGGCCACCGTGCTCGGCCCGGAGGAACACGAGGGCCGGATGGACTCCTGCGGGCGCCCGGTGCTGTTCGTCGAGGCGCGGGTGGTGGACGAGGCGGGGCGGGAGGTATCCGACGGCACCCGGGGCGAGGTCGTCTACCGGTCGCCCCAGCTGTGCACCGGCTACTGGGACAAGCCGGAGGAGACCGCCGAGGCGTTCCGGGGCGGCTGGTTCCACTCCGGGGATCTCGCCGTCCGCGACGCGGAGGGCTACTTCACGGTGGTCGACCGGGTCAAGGACGTCATCAACTCCGGTGGCGTCCTGGTCGCCTCGCGCCAGGTGGAGGACGTGCTCTACGAGCATCCGCAGGTGGCCGAGGTCGCGGTGATCGGGCTGCCGGACGAGCGCTGGATCGAGGCGGTGACCGCGGTGGTCGTACGGCGCGCGGACGGCGGCGCCGCGGTGGGGGAGCAGGAACTGATCGAGGCGGCCCGCGCCCGGCTGGCGCCGTTCAAGGCACCCAAACGGGTGATGTTCGTGGACGCGCTGCCGCGTAACGCCAGCGGCAAGGTCCTCAAGCGGGAGCTGCGGGCCCGGTTCGGCGCGCCCTGAGCCGGGCCGGGCACGGGGTGCGTGAAGGGCGGTTGTCAGTGCCCCCTGCCATGCTGAGAAACGACGCGCACACCGCCGTGCACGTCACGATCCGTGCACGGAGGTCCCGCCATGCTGACCACCAACTTCGTCCCGGGCACCCCGAACTGGCTCGACCTGGGAGCCCCCGACATCGACGCCGCCGTCTCCTTCTACTCCGCCGTGTTCGGCTGGACCTTCCAGTCGGCCGGCCCGGATGCCGGTGGCTACGGCTTCTTCCAGCTCGGCGGCAAGACGGTCGCCGCCATCGGCCCGCTGATGGAGGAGGGCGCCGGCTCCGCCTGGACCGTCTACTTCCAGACCCCCGACGCGGACGCCACCGTCAAGGCGGTGGAGCAGGCCGGCGGCGCGGTGCGCGTCCCGCCGATGGATGTCTTCACCGCCGGCCGGCTGGCCGCCTTCACCGACCCGGCGGGCGCCGACTTCGCCGTCTGGCAGCCGGGCGATACGCAGGGCCTGGAGCGGGTGATGGAGCCGAACACGCTCTGCTGGACGGAGCTGTACACCACCGACGCGGCCGCGGCGAAGGACTTCTACCGCTCCGTCTTCTCCTGGGATCACCAGGACATGCCGATGGGCGGCGACCTCATCTACTCCGTGGTGTCCGCCCCGGGCGGCGGCCAGGGCGACGACACCGGGCAGGGCGGCATCATGCAGCTGCCGGAGGAGAATCTGAAGGCCGGTTCGACCCCGGAGTGGCACCCGTATTTCGGTGTGACCGACTGTGACGCCACCTTCGCCGCGGCCACCGGCCAGGGCGCCACGGTCCTGATCCCGCCCACCGACGCCCCCGGCGTCGGCCGGCTGGCCATGGTCAAGGACCTGGCCGGGGCCCCGTTCGCGCTGATCAAGGGGGACCCGACGATGACCTGAGCGGGCCTGCCGCGGAGAGTTGCCGGTCAGCCGGTCAGCCGGTCAGCCGGTCAGCCGGTCAGCCGGTCAGCCGGTCAGCCGGTCAGCCGGTCAGCCGGTGTCCCGTGGCCGGGCGTCCACGATGCGCTTGATCTTGCCGACCGAGCGCTCCAGGGTCTCCGGATCGACGATCTCGACCGCGACCGACACCCCGATGCCCTCCTTGACGCTGTGCGCGATCAGCCCGACGGCCGCCGTCCGCTCGTCAGAGGTCGCGTCCGGCCGGGCCTCGGCCCGCACGGTCAGCCGGTCCATCCGGCCCTCCCGGCTCAGCCTGAGCTGGAAGTGCGGGGCGATGCCGGGGGTGCGCAGCACGATCTCCTCGATCTGCGCGGGGAAGAGATTGACCCCCCGCAGAATGATCATGTCGTCGCTGCGTCCGGTGACCTTCTCCATCCGGCGGAAGGCGGGGCGGGCGGTGCCGGGCAGCAGCCGGGTCAGATCCCGGGTGCGGTAGCGGATGACCGGCATCGCCTCCTTGGTGAGCGAGGTGAAAACCAGCTCGCCGTGCGCCCCGTCCGGCAGCACCTCGCCGGTGATCGGGTCGACCACCTCCGGATAGAAGTGGTCCTCCCAGATGTGCAGCCCGTCCTTGGTCTCCACACACTCCTGGGCGACGCCCGGGCCCATGACCTCCGACAGGCCGTATATGTCCACGGCGTCGATCGCGAACCGTTCCTCGATCTCGCGGCGCATCGCCTGGGTCCAGGGCTCGGCGCCGAAGACACCCACCTTGAGCGAGGTCGTACGGGGATCGATGCCCTGCCGTTCGAACTCGTCCAGCAGGGTGAGCATGTACGACGGCGTGACCATGATGATCTCGGGGCGGAAGTCCTGGATGATCTGCACCTGGCGGGCGGTCATCCCACCGGACGCCGGTACGACCGTGCAGCCGAGCCGCTCCGCGCCGTAGTGCGCGCCCAGTCCGCCGGTGAACAGCCCGTATCCGTAGGCGATATGGACGGTGTGCCCGGGCCGGCCGCCGGCCGCGTACAGCGAGCGGGCGACCACATCCGCCCAGTGCGACAGATCGCCTTCGGTGTAGCCGACGACCGTCGGGCGGCCCGTGGTGCCGCTGGAGGCATGGATACGGCGCACCTCCGCCTTGGGGACGGCGAACATCCCGAAGGGGTACTGGGCGCGCAGATCATCCTTGACGGTGAACGGAAAACGGGCGAGATCGCCGAGCGAGCGGCAGTCCCGCGGATGCACCCCGGCCCGGTCGAAGGACTCCCGGTAGAACGGGACGTGGTCATAGGCATGCTGCAACGAGGCGCGCAGCCGGGTCTGTTGCAGCGCCCGCAAAGCGTCCCCGGAGAGCTGTTCCACCTCGTCGAACGTCTCACTGCCCGTAGCCGCTTCCGGCATGGAGTTCACCGCCTCGATTTCCCTACCGATCATTCGGTAGCTGCATGCTGATCCAAGTAATCAGCGCGCGGCGAACACGTCAAGGGGCGTGCCGCGGCCGGCTCACGGGTAGCGTCCCGCGCATGAGTGACGTCCAGAAAGTGCAGGTCGGTGAGGTCCAGCTGGCATACCGGGTGTGGGGAGAGGAGGATGCGCCCCCGGCCGTGCTGCTGCATTGCCTTGGCGAGGACGGCGAGGACTGGCGCGGAGTGGTCGGCCGGCTCGCCGGCACCCACCGTGTCTTCGCTCTCGACCAGCGCGGCCACGGTCACAGCGACTGGCCGGGCGAGTACGGCTTCGCCCGGTGGCGGGACGATGTCATCGGCTTCCTCCAGGCCCTCGGTCTCGAGCGGGTGGCCCTCATCGGGCACTCGCTGGGCGCGCTGGCCGCCCTGCTGGTGGCCGCGGAGCGCCCGGATCTGGTGGACCGGCTGATCCTCGAAGAGGTGCCCCCACCGCTGCCCGCCGACCCCCCGCAGGAGGTGCCGGAGCAGCCGGCCGGCCCGCAGCCGTTCGACTGGCAGGCCGCCCGCGCGGTGGTGGCGGAGCGCAACGAGCCCGACCCCGTGTGGTGGGACGCGCCGGCGAAGGTCACCGCACCGACCCTGGTCATCGGCGGCGGTGCGACCAGCGACATCCCGCAGGGACACCTCGACGAGCTGGTCGAGCGGCTCCCCGATGCCCGCCTGGTGACGGTGGAGGGTGCCGGCCCGCTCGTCCACGAGGAGCGCCCCGGTGAATTCCTCGCCGCGGTCAGCTCCTTCCTCACCCCGCGGCCGTAGCCTGCTGCCGCTCCGCCGCTGCGCGGTCCGCGGCCGTCCGGCTCCCTGGGCCCTGTCGCCGCACTTCCGACCGCCTTTCGGGCGGACGGCGGTAGTTTGACGGCAGGGCCCGGGCTCGTCGCCGTACGCCCGCCCCGTCATCCCCCTTCCCGGGGGCCCGAGGTTCGAGAGAGGCCGACCGTGCAGCTGACCCCCTCGATACGGAGCGTCCTGATCGCCGGCGCCGCCGCTACCGTCCTGTTCACCGGCGCCACGGGGGCGGTCGCGGCGCCGGCCGCCCCGGCCGTCCCGTCCGCCGTGGCCGCCACACCAGCCTCCGCCACCGCACCGGCTTCCGCCACCACGCACTCCCCGTACGGTCAACTCCGGTCGCTCGCCGCGCTGTCCGCGGAGCGGCTGGCCACCGGCGATCTGGTGGCCGCGGCGAAATGGGGCACCGGCGGCCCGGTCGATGACCCGGCCCGGGAGCAGGAGGTACTGCGGGCGGTGGCGGAGCAGGCCCGGCAACTGGGCGCCGATCCGGCGGTCACGGTGCGGTTCTTCCGGGACCAGATCGAGGCCAACAAGATCGTGCAGCGTGGGCTGCACCGCGCATGGGAGGCGGACCCCGGCCGGGCGCCGACCGAGCGGCCCGACCTCGGTCAGGTGCGCAAGGAGATCAACCGCATCAACCATGAGCTGGTGCAGGCCCTCGCCGACTCCCCGCAGGCCCGCTCGGCGCCGTACTGCGCGCCGCTGCTGACCGCGGCCGCCGTGCGGGTCCGTCATGAGCGGCAGCTGGACGCGCTGCACACCGGCGCACTGGCCCGCTCGCTGCGGTCGGTCTGCGGCTGAGACCGAGCGCCTGGGCCGGGGCGATCGCCCGCCCCCTCAGACCGTCCGTGCCCCCGCCGCCACCGCCTTCGCCCAGCGATAGTCCGCCTTCCCGCTGGGCGAACGCCGGATGTGGTCGGTGAAGACGACGGCGCGCGGGATCTTGTAGCCCGCCAGCCGGGTCCGGCAGTGGTGCTGGATGTCCACCAGGGTCGGCTCCGCCGCCCCGGCACGCAGTTGTACGACGGCCGCGACGCGCTGGCCCCACCGCTCGTCCGGCACGCCCGCCACCAGTGCGTCATAGACGTCCGGATGTGCCTTCAGCGCCTGCTCGACCTCCTCCGGATAGATCTTCTCGCCACCGGAGTTGATGCACTGCGAGCCCCGGCCGAGGACGGTCACGATGCCCCCGTCGTCGACGGTGGCCATATCGCCCAGCAGCACCCATCGGTCACCGCGCGCCTCGAAGAAGGTCTCGGCGGTCTTCACGGGGTCGTTGTAGTAGCCCAGCGGTACATGCCCGCGCAGGGCGATCCGGCCCACCTCGCCGACCGGGACCGGCTCGTACGTCGCCGGATCCACCACCGCCGTACGGGAGTTGACCTGGAGCCGGAAGCCCTTGTCAGGGCCCGAGTCCTCGGTGGCGGTGCCGTTGAACCCGGATTCCGAGGAGCCGAAGTTATTGAGCAGCATGACGTGCGGGACCAGCGCCCTGAACTGGGCGCGTACCGTCTCGGAGAGGATCGCGCCGGAGCTGCTGACGCTGAACAGCGAGGAGCAGTCGGTGCCGTTGAGCGGCCCGCCGAGCGCGTCGACGAGCGGGCGCAGCATCGCATCGCCGACCAGGGAAACGCTGGTGACCCGCTCCCGTTCGATGGTCCGCAGCACCTCCTCGGGCACGTACTTGCGGTGGATGACGACCTTCTGGCCGAAGTGGAAGGCGATGAACGCGGTGAGGGTGGAGGTGCCGTGCATCAGCGGGGGCGTGGGGAAGAAGACCAGGCCGTCGCCGCCGGCCGCGACCCGCTCGGCCAGCTCCTGCGGCCGCTTGACCGGTTCACCTGTGGGCGCCCCGCCGCCCATCCCGGAGAAGAAGATGTCCTCGTGGCGCCACATCACGCCCTTGGGCAGGCCGGTGGTGCCGCCGGTGTAGATGATGATCCGGTCGTCGGCCGAGCGCGGGCCGAAGCCGCGGGCGGGGGAAGCGGCGGCCTCGGCGTCCGTGAGGGCGACGGGTGCGATCCGTGGTTCGGGGGCGCCGGCCGGCGGGGTGCCGACCCGGACGAGATGCCGTAACCCGGGGGCCTGGGGGAGGGCGGCGGCCACCCGCGCGGTGAACTCCGCGTCGAAGACCAGCGCCGCGAGGTCGGCGTCCCGGTAGAGGTAGGCCAACTCCTCTTCCACGTAGCGGTAGTTGACGTTGACCGGAACGGCGCGGATCTTCAGGCACGCATAGACCGCCTGGAGATATTCGATGCCGTTGTAGAGGTGCAGCCCGACGTGCCGGCCGGGGCCGATGCCGTGCTCGGAGAGGTGGTGGGCCAGGCGGTTGGCGGCGCGGTCCAGCTCCGCGTACGTCAGCCGCCGCTCCGCGCCGGTCCCGGGGTGGTCGACGTACACCAGCGCCTCGCGGTCGGGGACCGTGTCGACGATCGACTCGAAGAGGTCGGCAAGGTTGTACTCCACGTCTCCTCCAGACCGGGCGGGCGTCGGCCAGGGGGTGTCTCTCCGAGGTCCACGAGACCGAAGAGGCACCCCCTTTGGCGGTCATTAGAGCGCCGCCGCGAGGAGCTGGGAAGGGCCACGGACAAGAAATCTGACTGTCTGTCAGAAAAGCCTTGAAGTCGTTGTGCGGCTACTGCAACCTGTTCTCGTCGTGAGACGGGAGGACGGAACATGGGTGGTACGGAACATCTGTCGGTGGAGCGCGTCGGCGCGACACTGGTGCTCACCCTCAACCGGCCGGAGGCGAAGAACGCGCTCTCGCTGCCGATGCTGGTGGGCCTGTACGACGGCTGGATCGCCGCCGACGAGGACGACGAGATCCGTTCCATCGTCCTCACCGGCGCCGGCGGGGCCTTCTGCGCGGGCATGGACCTCAAGGCCCTCGCGGGTGACGGGATGGCCGGGGAGCAGTACCGCGACCGGCTGCGCGCCGACCCGGACCTGCACTGGAAGGCGATGCTGCGGCACCACCGCCCCCGCAAGCCGGTGATCGCCGCCGTCGAGGGGTACTGCGTCGCGGGCGGCACGGAGATCCTCCAGGGCACCGACATCCGGGTCGCCGGTGAGAGCGCCACCTTCGGGCTCTTCGAGGTCCGCCGCGGGCTGTTCCCGATCGGCGGCTCCACCGTCCGTCTCGCCCGTCAGATCCCCCGCACCCACGCCCTGGAGATGCTGCTCACCGGCCGGCCCTACTCCGCGGACGAGGCCGCGCGCATCGGTCTGGTCGGGCAGGTCGTGCCGGAGGGCACCGCACGCGACAAGGCGCTGGAGATCGCCGAACTGATCAACGCCTGCGGGCCGCTGGCCGTCGAGGCCGTCAAGGCCTCCGTCTACGAGACCGCGGGGATGACCGAGGCCGACGGGCTGGCGGCCGAACTCGCCCGCGGCTGGCCGGTCTTCGACACCGCCGATGCCAAAGAGGGCTCCCGAGCCTTCGCGGAGAAGCGCCCGCCCGTCTACCGGCGGGCCTGACGCAAGGAGTCCCGTATGTCCGAGGTCCTCGCGGCGCCCCTCGTCGTGGAATTCCCCTTCACCCGCTCGCTCGGCCCCGTCCAGAGCGCCTTCCTCACCGGGCTGCGCGAGCGCACCGTCCTCGGCGTCATGGCGAGCGACGGCCGGGTGGTCGTACCGCCCACCGAATACGACCCGGTCACCGCCGAGGAGATCCGGGACCTGGTCGAGGTGAGCGGCGCCGGCACCGTCACCACCTGGGCCTGGAACCCGTCCCCCCGCCGCGGCCAGCCGCTCGCCACTCCCTTCGCCTGGGTCCTGGTCCGGCTCGACGGCGCCGACACCGCGCTGCTGCACGCCCTGGACGCACCCGGCCCCGACGCGGTACGCACCGGAATGCGGGTCCGGATCCGCTGGGCCGCGCAGCGCTCCGGCGCGATCACCGATATCGCCTGCTTCGAGCCCGACGACAGCCCGGCAGGCGAGGCCGAACCCACCCCGCACGACGGGGAGTTCGCCGACCCCGTCACCGGCATCACCGTCCCCGCCCGGCTCGACTACACCTACGCGCCCGGCCGCGCCCAGTCCCGCTACCTCCGGGCCCTCGCGGACCACAAGACCATCGGCGAACGCTGCCCCTCCTGCCGCAAGGTCTACGTCCCGCCCCGCGGCGCCTGCCCCACCTGCGGCGTCGCCACCGACACCCAGGTCGAGGTCGGCCCGCGCGGCACCGTCACCACCTTCTGCATCGTCAACATCAAGGCCAAGAACCTCGACATCGAGGTCCCCTACGTCTACGCCCATATCGCCCTGGACGGCGCCGACCTGGCCCTGCACGCCCGGATCGGCGGCATCCCGTACGACCGGGTCCGCATGGGGCTGCGGGTGGAACCCGTATGGACCGAGGACGGCCGCTTCCCCGACCACTACCGCCCCACCGGCGAACCCGATGCCGACTACGACAGCTACAAGGAGCTGATCTGATGCGCGAGGTCGCCATCGTCGCCTTCGGGCAGAGCGATCATGTCCGCGACAGCGCGGAGACCTCCGAGGTGGAGATGCTGATGCCGGTGCTCCACGACGTGCTGGAGCAAACCGGCCTGGCGGCCCGGGACATCGGCTTCACCTGCTCCGGCTCCTCCGACTACCTCGCCGGCCGCGCCTTCTCCTTCACGATGGCCCTGGACGGCGTCGGCGCCTGGCCGCCGATCTCCGAATCCCATGTCGAGATGGACGGCGCCTGGGCGCTGTACGAGGCCTGGGTGAAGCTCCTCACCGGCGAGGCGGAGACCGCGCTGGTCTACGCGTACGGCAAGTCCTCGCCCGGTGACGTCCGCGAGGTCCTCACCCGTCAGCTCGACCCCTACTACCTGGCCCCGCTGTGGCCCGACTCGGTCGCGCTCGCCGCCCTCCAGGCCCAGGCCCTGATCGACGCGGGGCTGACCGACGAGCGGGCACTGGCCGGTATCGCGGCCCGCAGCCGCGCGGCAGCCGAGGCCCATCCGCACGCCCAGCTGCGCGGTGCCGTGCCCGCCGGTGCGCACCTCGTCGCCCCGCTGCGTACCGGCGACTGCCCGCCCATCGGCGACGGCGCGGCCGCCGTCGTCCTCGCCGCCGGTGACACCGCCCGCCGGCTGACCGGCCGACCCGCCTGGATACGCGGCCTCGACCACCGCATCGAGGCCCACGCCCTGGGCGTCCGCGACCTCACCGACTCACCGTCCACCCGGCTCGCCGCCGAGCGCGCCGGAGCCTTCGAGCGGCCGGTGGACACCGCCGAGTTGCACGCCCCGTTCACCTCCCAGGAAGTCGTGCTGCGCCGCGCCCTGAAGCTCGACGCGCCGGACAGCACGGTCCGGATCAACCCGTCCGGCGGCGCGCTCGCCGCCAACCCGGTCATGGCCGCCGGGCTGATCCGCCTGGGCGAGGCCGCCGCCCGCATCCACCGGGGCGAGTCCGACCGGGCACTCGCCCATGCGACATCAGGGCCGTGCCTGCAACAGAACCTGGTCGCCGTCCTGGAGGGTGAGTGATGAGCAAGGAGCCCGTGGCCGTCGTCGGCATCGGCCAGACCCGGCATGTCGCCGCCCGGCGGGATGTCTCCCTCGCCGGGCTCGTCCGCGAGGCCGCCCGGCGCGCCCTGGACGACGCCCAGTTGACCTGGGCGGACATCGACGCCGTGGTGATCGGCAAGGCCCCCGACTTCTTCGAGGGCGTGATGATGCCCGAGCTGTACCTCGCCGACGCCCTGGGCGCCGTCGGCAAACCGATGCTGCGGGTGCACACCGCAGGCTCGGTCGGCGGCTCCACCGCCCTGGTCGCCACCAGCCTCGTCGCCGCCCGGGTCCACCGCACCGTCCTCACCCTCGCCTTCGAGAAGCAGTCCGAGTCCAACGCCATGTGGGGCCTGTCCCTGCCGATCCCCTTCCAGCAGCCGCTGCTCGCCGGTGCCGGCGGCTTCTTCGCCCCGCACGTCCGCGCGTACATGCGGCGCACCGGCGCCCCGGACACCATCGGCTCCCTCGTCGCCTACAAGGACCGCCGCAACGCGCTCAAGAACCCCTACGCCCATCTCCACGAGAAGGACCTCACCCTCGAAAAGGTCCAGGCCTCCCCGATGCTCTGGGACCCGATCCGCTACTCCGAGACCTGTCCGTCCTCCGACGGGGCCTGCGCCATGATCCTCACCGACCGCACCGGGGCCGCCCGTGCCCCGCACCCGGCGGCCTGGGTGCACGGCGGGGCGATGCGCAGCGAACCCACCCTCTTCGCCGGCAAGGACTTCGTCTCACCGCAGGCCGGCAAGGACTGCGCCGCCGACGTCTACCGGCAGGCCGGCATCACCGACCCGCGCCGGCAGATTGACGCGGTGGAGATGTACGTCCCCTTCAGCTGGTACGAGCCGATGTGGCTGGAGAACCTGGGCTTCGCCGAGGAGGGCGAGGGCTGGAAACTCACCGAGTCCGGCGTCACCGAACTCGACGGCGCGCTCCCCGTCAACCCCTCCGGCGGGGTGCTGTCCACCAACCCGATCGGCGCCTCCGGCATGATCCGCTTCGCGGAGGCCGCCCTCCAGGTACGCGGCATGGCCGGCGAGCACCAAGTCGACGGCGCCCGCAAGGCGTTGGGACACGCCTACGGCGGTGGCTCCCAGTTCTTCGCGATGTGGCTGGTGGGCGCCGACACGCCGGGCGGCTGACCGCCGCCGGGGGGGGCGCGCCCGGACGGTGCGCCCGCCCGCGGATCACCACTCCACCGCCTCGCCACGTCCCCTGTCCGTCCCCGGACGCAGTGGTTAGGCTGACCGCGGACGACGAACCGGGAGGTGCGGGACACGTGACCGACAGCATCACGGAGCAGCGGCTCGTGGGCGGGCCCAGGCCCGATCTCGACCTGACGCAGGCCGAGTGGCAGTCGAGCACCCAGGGCGTGGGCGACGTCCAGATCGCCTTCGTCGAGGGCTATATCGCGATGCGCAACCGCCGCAGCCCCGAGATCCCGGCGGTGATCTTCACCCCCGCCGAGTGGCGCGCCTTCGTCCTCGACGCGCGCGAGGGCGAATTCGACCTCACGTAGGGCGTGTCGCCCGGAGCGCAGGACACGCCCGGCGGCGGTCACGGGAGCGCCGTGGTCAGGTGAGCACCACGCACCCGCGCTCCCGGAGCGCCCGGACCGGCTCCGCCCCGTCCGCCACGGTGTTCCAGCGCAGATCGAGCTTCTCCAGCGACGGCAGCCGGACGATCCACGGCGGCAACTCCGCGATCCGGTTGCCGCGCAGATCGATCCGGCGCAGCAGCGGAAGAGTGCGCAGCGCCTCGGGGACGTGGGGGAGCGCGTTGTCCCGTAGCTCCAGCACCCGGAGTTCGCGCAGCGCCGCGAGGCTCCCGGGCAGTGCCGTCAGCGCATTGCCGCCCAGCCACAGCTCCCGGAGCCGGCCGAGCCGCCCCAGCGACTCCGGGAGTTCGGTCAACTCCGCCTGCTGCGCGCGGAGTTCGACCAGACCGGCCATCTCGCCGAGCGCGGCCGGCAGTCGGCCGAGCGGATTTTCGCCGACGTTGAGATAGCCGAGCCGGTCCAGTCCGCCGAGGGTGTCCGGGAGTGCGGCGAGCCGGTTGTCGTGCAGATAGAGGAAACGGGTCAGCCCGGCCAGCCGGCCGATCTCGTCGGGGACCGCGGTCAGCGCGTTGTGGCCGAGGTCGAGGGTGTGCAGCGCGCGGAGCCGGCCGAGCGCCGCCGGGATCCCGGTCAGCGCGTTGTCGGCCAGGATCAGCACCTCCCAGTCCGTGCGCCGCCAGACCTCGGGTGGTACGGCGTCCAGGCCCGCCTTCCAGAGGTTCAGCACGGGAGGGCTGCCGGGCTCGGGCAGGCGCATGAGGTTCCTTCCAGGAAGCGGTGCGGACCGCTACGGCCAGCCGAGCAGTTCGGGCAGCGGGGCCACCGCCCCCGACCGCCGGCAGTCGAGCGGGTGCTGCGGCGTGCGGCCGGTCAGCCAGGCCGCGAGATCACCGAGCGGGCCGCTCACGGTCACCGTCGGCGCGTCCCCGGAACCGTACCGCCGTGACAGCGTCCCGTCCGTGGCCGTCAGAACGAGGTGCACGTCCCCGGGTACGCGGGGCGCCATATGGTCCAGCAGGTGCAGGCACAGTTCTCGCGGCCAGTCCCGCGGGCCGTAACCGATCCGGGCGTCCGCGGTGTGGATCTCCAACTCCCGCCACCAGGCCAGCAACGCGGAGCGCAGATCGCCGTCGCGATGCCGCACAGGACGCGACCAGTCGGCCGGGCCGACCGCCGCCCAGGCCGCCGACGCCTCGGCCAGCGCGGCCCGTACGGCTTCCCGCAGCGCCGCCGCGTCCCGCAGCGCGCCGGCCTCGATCGCGGCGGCGCGCGCCGGGGGGCCGCCGTCGTACGGCTCGATCAGCTCACCGCGCAGCGCATAACGGGCCTGCCGGGCCAGCGCCAGCCCGACGCCCTCGATGTGCGAGAGGACATGCGCACGGGACCAGCCGGGCAACTCGCTGGGCTCTGACACCTCTTCGTCGGTCAGCGCGGGCAGCAGGGCGCGCAGCCGCTCCTGACCCGCCTCGATCGCGGCCCGTATCGCCTCGGCCGGCATGGTGTGCTCCGTCGTCAGTGCCACAGCAGCTCCTTTGTCCTGGCACACGGCTCGGGGGCCTGCGCCCGCCCGGCGCCGGCGAGCCGTGCGGTGCACGGTCCCGCCGGTCCGCCCGGTGCCGTCGATGGGTCGCCTACGGGCAGCTCACCCGCCAAGATCCGGAGATCACACAGCAGTTGACGCATGTCGGCCACACCACCCCCTCAGCCGGCTAATGGTTGTCGGTGACGTTACCATTAGTCGTATGGCCGCAACACAGCTCGCCCTCGACCTCGCCGTCACCATCCGCCACGACGGGCACGGCGGCGTCGCCGATGACCTGGCCGACCCGGAAGGGCTCGCGGTCTGGGTGCGCGAACGGGCCGCGCTGCTGGACTGCGACGGGCCGCCGGTCACCGTGGACGAGACGCTGCACACCGCCGTACGGGAGCTGCGGGCCGCGGTGCGGTCGCTGTTCGCCCGCGCCGTACGGCCGGGCCCGCCCAGCTCCGCCGACGCCCACCGGCTCCTCCCGGAAGCGGAGGCGATCCGCCGGCTGAACGCCGCCGCGGCCCTGGTCCCCACGGTGCCCCGGCTCAGCTGGGAGCCGGACGCCCGGCCCACGCTGCGGCTGCGGCCGGCCGGCACTCCGCCGGCCGCCGACCGGATCGTCGCCGCGCTGGCCCGCGCCGCCCTCACCTTCCTCGACGGACCGGACCGCGACCGGCTGCGGGCCTGCCCCGCCCCGCGCTGTGTGCGCTACTTCGTCAAGGACCACGCCCGCCAGGAGTGGTGCGCCCCCTCCTGCGGCAACCGCGCCCGGGTCGCCCGCCACCACGAGCGGCGCCGGGAGGCACAGGGCGACGCCCCGTAGGCTGGCGGCATGACAGGCGAACGCGATCTCCGGGCCCTGCTGAGCGGGATGCGTCCCGAGCGGAACGAGGGTCGTTACGTCTTCGCCAGCGTCCCCGGCGCGGTCCCCGAAGGACTGACACCGGTGGTCACCGTCTCCGAACCCGAAGGCCGCACCCTCGTCGTCCACCAGGAAGAGGCCGACCGCGCTGGCCTGGCGTACGACTATGTCGCCGCCTGGATCACCCTGCGGGTGCACTCCGCGCTGGACGCCGTCGGACTGACCGCCGCCGTCGCCACCGCCCTCGCCCAGGCCGGCCTCAGCTGCAATGTCGTCGCGGGCTTCCACCACGATCACCTCTTCGTGCCGTATGCCGCGGCCGACGAGGCGCTGCGCCGGCTGCGCGCCCTGGCCGACCGGGCCTGAGACCACCGGCCACGGAGCGGGCGGCGGCGCCGCGCACGGGGTGTCGCCGACCCCGACGTCCGCGCGGCGCGCCCGGCCGGGCCACGTACGATGGCGGCATGTCCTTCCTCCGCCGCCGCAGCGCAGCCACGCCCGCCGGGCCTGACTTCGACGTCCTCGCCATGGACCCCGGGGACTGGCCGGGCAATCTCGGAGCCGGGCTGCTGCCCGCGCCCGATGGGAGCTGCCAGGGCGTCTTCCTCCGCTACGACCTGTTCGGCGGCCGCGGGCCCGCGATGATCATCGGCAATCTGCCGGAAGGCTCCCCGGCCCGCGAGCTGGAGGACGACCAGGTGCCCTTCGAGGTGGCCCAGCTGCTCGCCGCGCTCGGCAACGACGAACCGGTGACGGTCGTCGAGAGCGAGGACACCCCCGTGATGCACGACGACAACCTGCTGATCGTCAAGCGCATCAAGTGCTCCGAGAGCCGGATCTCCTGCGCCCAGTTCGACCGCAGCGACGGTGTACTGGTCACTATCGCGAGCTGGGACCGGCCGATCACCGACGACCTCTACGCCCTGCTCAAGCCGCTGCCGGCGGAGCTCTTCCAGCAGGGCTGAGCCCCGGCACAGCCCCGGAGCGGACAGCGGGGGGGGGGGGGGGGGGGGGGGGGGGGGGGGGGGGGGGGGGGGGGGGGGGGGGGGGGGGGGGGGGGGGGGGGGGGGGGGGGGGGGGGGGGG
>NZ_JBVHZH010000031.1:0-108801 GCF_055574515.1 Streptomyces sp. NPDC029466 | reverse complement strand
CACCTCACCCACGACCCCACGTCGCCTCACTTCTCTGGTCTGCTGGGGGGGGGGGGGGGGTTGGCGGGGGGGGGGGGGGGGGGGGGGGGGGGCCCCCCCCCCCCCCCCCCCACCCCCCCTCCCCCCAGCACACCCCCGCTGTGCGCTGCCCCACGAGCCGGAGCAGCGTCAATTCCCACATCCCACCAGCCAATTGTCCCGCCCCCCAGATAGGACAGTGACCAGATATGAGATGGGCTTCCACCCTGACCGCGGCCGCTATGGGAGCCGGCGCGGTCGCCGGACCCGTCGTGGCGGCTACGCCTTCCGTCGCAGCACCCCAGCGGGCCACGGCAGTTACCTCGACGGTGCACTGCACGTCCAACCATCACCAGCTGGCCAAGAAGCTGGAGGCGGATATGGCCGAGGCGCTGGCGAGCCGGAAGAGCATGGCGTCGCTTGCCTTCTTCGACCGGCCCACCGGCACCAGTTGCACCTCCGACGCCGCCAAGAAATACGACGCGGCCAGCGTGGCGAAGACGATCATTCTCGGGGCCCTGCTGTACCAGAAGGGCGGCACCCTCACCGAGGCGGAAGATGCTCTCGCACGCAAGATGATCATCGATTCGGACAACGCCGCCGCGACCACGCTGTGGAAGCAGCTGTCCGATCTGAAGGATCCCAAGAAGCCGGACCCTGTCAGAATCCAGGAATTCCTGGACCAGGCCGGAATGCGCAACACCGTCCTCGACAAGGAAGGCTCCTGGGGCCTCACCCAGGTCACCGCGGACGACCAGGCCAAGCTCCTGCGCCTCTTCACGGGTGACGACGACTCGGTCCTCGGGAGCAAGAGCCGGTCCTATGCACGTGAGCTCATGAATCAGGTGCAGAGCATGCAGCGCTGGGGGGCCACCGCCGGCGCTCCGCTCGACTCCGTCATCCATGTGAAGAACGGCTGGCTACAGCGCAGCCAGAACCCCGACGTCGACGCTTTCGACAGGGGTGACTGGAAGGTGAACAGCATGGCAGCCCTCACGGAGAACGGGTACGACTCCGGGCTGGTCGTCCTCACCGAGAACAACCGGGTCCCCGAAGGACACCCCGCGAACGAAGGGTGGGACTACGGGATCGAAACGATAGAGACCGTCTCCCGCGCCATATACCGGGACGTCTATCCGGACGCTGAGGGCTACCACCCGAGCAGGCCGACTTCTCCGGCTGCCGGGACCCCCTGATACCCGTCCGCGTCGAGCCCGGGGGGCTCGTTGAGCACTCCCCCGGGCTCGGTCAGGATGATCAGGCCGGCCGGTGTTCGTGCGCCGGGGCGGAATTGATGTCCAGAATCTCGCGGAAAGCGGTCATGCACGGTGAGCAATAGCGGGCGGTGGGGTCGTCTTCCTGGTCCGATGGCCTGGGGCCATGGGATGCCAGCTTGCGGCCGCACAAGGTGGCACGGGCGTCGTGCTTGGCCATGACGTGCCACACCTGTCCTGAGCTGCCGGTCGTCGAGGGGCCGGCGCGCATCTCGTACATGGGCCTCTCCCTGGTGCTGGTGGGGGACTGGACGGCAGGGAACTAGCCGCCGCCAGTGCCGTGGGTCCGGTTCCATCCGTTGTTCATGGAACACGAGGGCACTCCCCTGGGCCATCGCGGAAGGGCCGGTCGGGTGAACCGGCATCGCGCCGAGTTCGAGTGTCGACGGCCGGGGGAAAGGATGCCCGCCGCGGGAGCGGGCCGTCGCGGAGCGAGCGGTCCGAGGGGCGGTATCGGAAGGCCCTCAGGCATCCTCACCGGCCTCCGCACGTCGCTGACGGTGCAGGGCTGTGTTGATGGTCGACACCATCTGTGACCCCGGTGGACAGGACACCGCGACCCGCGCGTATGGGGCCGCGGTACGGAGGTCCACCACGACCGTCGGCGACCGGCGTGGGCGGCGCAAGGCGAGGAAGTCCTGGCCGTCACCGTGCCGCCACACCCCCAAGCACAGGCCGCCCGGAACCGCCAGTGCACGGGTGCGGACGCGGATGCCCCGCAGCGCTCGCCACCAGTCCGGCTGGATGCTCACCTGCTCCACGGCGGCCAGCGGCACCCGTACGTCTCCGTGCCGGGCGACAAGCTTCTCCCACCACGCGAGCACCGTCACCAGCTCGTCGCCGTCCACCATCAGCCGTGCCACGGCCACGCTCCTGCTCGGGTCGCCGGTCAGCTCCGTCCTGGGACTGACCTCTGCCCGCTCGCGGAAATCGGCTACCGCACCGCCCGGCAATCGGGTGACCCGCGGCCCGCCCACCCTCGGCTTTTGCGCAGCACCTCAGGCGCCGTCGCGGAGGACCTTGCGGGCGGCCTTGAGCCAGCCGGCTTTCTGGGCGGCAAGCTTCCGGAATTCCGCGGCGTGACGGCGCACCGCACCGTGCTGCAACCGGGTCTCCGCCTCGCTCCAGACCGATACGAGACGGGTCTCTCGCTTGCACCGCACATCCGTCTGCGCCACCGCGATCTCATGACGGGAAGGTTGGGGCGATTTCGCCCAGCGGTCATCGCCGGCAGCGGCCAGCGGATCCGGATAGCGATATCCGTACCGCTTCATGCAAGCGCTCCAGGAGCGGACGACGGCGCTCACCGCCCGATCCTTCCGGGAGGCCGTGAACTCCGCACGGATTCGGCGGTTGAACAGGGACGTGCTGCTCTTCGGGACGTCTCGGAGCAGGCGGAGGTGCGCCTTCTTCCAGCACCCGCTGACGCCGTCCTTCCCGTACGCGGCGAGCTGCGCGGCGCGTGGCATTTTCTCCCGGGCGCGCCAGATCTCGTCCCGCCGAGCGGTTTCGGGCGGGGCCGGCGGCTGGTGGTAACCGAACCGGCCCGCGATGTCCGGCTCGATGACCCCGTAGCGGCGGCGTTGCGGCGGGTCCGGGTCGAGGGCGCTCGGCTGGGGAAGCGCGGTCCATCCCTCCCCCTCGGCGCGCATGCAGCCGCGGATCAGCACGTCTTCGGCCGATTCGATGGTGTGGACATCGGGGTCGGAGAGCGCATAGGCGTCGAACGGCAGGACCAGGCGGCGTACTTCCTTGGAAGCGGGCGGCACGGCCGGGGGCGGCGCACTGCGGCGCGGCGGGGAGGGCGCTACCCCGGATGAACATCCGGCGGCCAGCGCCAACAGGGCCAGAACGGCGACGGTATGACGGAATTGCAAGGTGGCCTCACTACGCACTGCGGCGCGGCGGGACGACCGCTGCCGGACGCCCCACCGCACTGCTCTGCTACCGGAACGTCACGCAGCTGGCCTTGTTGTCGAACCCGTTGTTGGACAGGTCGTTGTCGGCGCTGTGTGCGTTGGCGTAGTAGTGCGGCCCGACGCAGCTGCCGGGGTGGTCGCTCAGCACCACGAAGTGAGACGTGGTGTTGTTGACCGAGCTGGTGCCGTTGTCGATCGTGCGGCCCTTGTGCGGTCCGCTCAGCCAGCGGTTGTTGCGCAGGTCGCGGTCGGAACCCGTGACATAGGCGTAGCCACCGTGCCGGTCGTCGTCCTTGAAGAAATAGAACTTGGCAGCGGCCATGCCCACCTCGGCCCGGGCCGCGGAGTCAGCTGCAGCTGCGTGCGGCACGGCCGGAGTGGCGGTGGTGGCGTCCGCGGTGGCCGCGCCGATCCCGATCAGTCCCACCGTGCTCAGCGCCGCCGCGCTCACCGTCCGCATGATGTTGCGCTTCATCTGCTCATCTCCCCCTTGCATCAACGGTGTTACCGACGTGGGCGGGGCCTTCCCGGTCATGGAATGCCCCCTCCCCCGGGCGCTGCCCGGTGTCGGAGCCGGATTGATTCAAGCACTTGTCGCACAGCAGGTACACCGAATTCGATCAGATTCGAAAGCGCGGGGAGGGCGACGCGCACCGGCAAAGGGTCGGTGGAGGCCCTGGGCCTGCGGGTCTGTGCCCTGGCCGACGCGAAGGGGCGGTGCGAGCCATGGGGAGATTCGCTGGAACGCGGCCGGGCCGTGGTCGAGTTGGGCTCCCCAAGACGCCGTCGCGAGTCATTCGCCCCAGCGTTGTGTGTACCCCTCTCGCAGCGGGCCGCCGAGCAGATCGAGCAGTTCCCTGACTGCGGCTGACAAGGGGGCGGCGTCGCCGTGTTCGGCCACTGCCCGGTGGCCGTCCAGCAGTGCCCTGCCTCGTACCGGGTCGGCGCTGAGGAGCCTTCGGGGCAGCCATTTGCCGATGCCCGTCCAGGCGCGGTGGTGGGCGGTGAGCAGGTGTGCGGCCTCGCGCAGGGTGAAGTCCGCGAGGGAGAGCTGTTCGTACCGGTCGGCCGGCTGAGTGTCGATCAGATCGTCCATGAAACAGGTGAGGACGTAGCGGCCTCGTTCCCACTCGGTGGGGGTGAGGGGCGGAGGGCCGGACGCGAGCACCGCGCGGGCCTGGGCGCGTGCACGGGCCACTTGGCCGTGCGGATCCATCAGGGTGAGGCCCTGGTCGTAGATGAAGAGAACGGTGCCCCGGCGGCGCGCTCTGTCCCATTCGAAGAACCCGGGGAGGTCCGCAACGGTGTGTAAGAAGAGTTCGGCCAGGCGGCCGTCGTGGCGGATCACTTCGCGGCGGCTGGTGTCCGAGTCCGGAAGCAGGATGGCCACGTCCAGGTCGCTGGTCGGAGTGGCACGGCCTTGCGCGGCTGAGCCGCCGAGTATCGCTCCCAGGGCCTGCGGGTAGCGGCTCGCGATCATGCGAAGAGCTTGGGCGGTCGGGGCTGCTTGATCATCCATGGGCGTTCATGGTGCCAGTCCGGGCGGCTCGGTTCGCCGGTCGCCCGGCTCGCTCAGCGCAGGTCCAGGCCGAGTTCCTTCTCCAGCACGGTGGCCTGTTCCGGAGTGGCGAAGACGTAGTAGCTCTCGTAAGTGGCTTCCCTGAGGTGCACGAAGTCGGCCAGGTAGAACCGGCGGGTGTCGTCGGCGGGGTCGGGATCGACGTGGCCCATGAACTCCGAGATGGCCAGATGGTCGAGGTAGTCGAACGAATGGTGCTCGGTGTCCTGGGTCACCAGGACACCGTTGCGGGCGAACTCCAGGATTTCGCCGTACTCGCCGCCGTGCAGTCTGACGTCGGTGATGGTGACCGCGCCGTCGGTGAGTGCCGCGGCCTCTTGCAGCAGGCTCGCGTAACTCCCCTCCAGGTCGTCGACATCGTCCGCGTGGGCCGAGACCGCCACACCGAACGATTCGAGCGCGCCGGGCACTTCGTGGGGTGTCAGCTCATTGTGTGCGAAGCGCGAGTAGTCCGTGAGCACGCTGTCGACCTTCTCCCGGGACACCATGCCCAACCGCGCCAGGAGCGCCCCCACGTGTGCGTACGACGACGCCCTGAACCAGAACAGCTCGTCCGTCAGCCGGCGCTGCCGCTCGTTCGGCTCCGCGCCCCCGTCCCCCACCGGGAGCAGCTCACGCAGGCACTCCAGCGGAATCGCCGCGCCCCCGAGCCGCTTGTCCGGCTGGTCCACGAACGGCACCTCGGTCCACACGTTCTCACGCGAGCCCGGGGCCCCGGGCTCGGCGTCAGGATCGAAGGGTATGTACTGCCACACCGCCCCCTTGTTGCGCCGGATCACCTCGCCCAGATACCAGCAAGCACCCTGCACGAACGGCTCGTCCCGCGCGGCGTCGAACTCCGCCACCGTGGCGAACCGCTGCTTCACGACCGCCTCCAGCCAGTCCAGGGTGCCGGGGTGGTAATTCCACCGCCATGCTCCGTCGAAGGCGTCCTTGACCCAGGCCGAGAGTGCCTCGCTCCGCTCGGCCAGCCACGCCGACAGCACCGGACCCTCCGGCCGCGCCTCCCTGGGGTCCACCAGCGGCGTGTGCTCCTTGACGGGCTGCCATCCGGGTATCTCCTGCTGCCGCGCCGTCACGGCCTGCCGCAGCCGCGCTATCTCCTCAGCGAAGGCGGTCCCCGTACGGACGCGGAGCGCGTAGGCGATCAGCAACATCGGTGCGACGGGCGAGAGTTCCAGTTCCGGGTCCGGGCAGATGACCGGCTGCCCGGGGCGGCCCTCGACCGGCCGGGTGTTCCAGCCCCACGCGCCACCCGCGACGCCGAGCAGGACTTCACCGAGGTAGGCCGTCGCACTCTCCACGAACTCGGCCCGCTTCTCGCTCTCCTGGCCGGAGTTGTCCTGCGCCAGCAGTTGAGCCTCCAGCGCGTCCATCGACAGGGGACCGTAGTCGAAGGGGAAGTCCTCGGGAAGGAGCACTTTCTCCAGGAGCAGGAGCTGATACGGCAGTTCGTCGAGCCACCTCTGGAGGAGATGCGGCGGGGAGTTCTCCGACTGTGTCTCAGCGGTCATGCGGACACTGTAAGGGCGAGCACTGACAACGGAATTGGCTGAAGATCCGGGGCTCGGGGGGCCAGGGTCCGGGGTCCGGGGCACGGGACACGAGGTCCTGGTTCCGGGGTCCGGGGGTGCCGCAAGGTGAGAGGTGGGAGCATCCCCTGGACCCGGCCGCATGACCGGCTCCACCAACCCCCTGAAAGGCAGTTCACGATGGGATACGTCACGCAGGACTCATGGGACGCCCATTACGGAGAAGGGCGTTCCTTCCGGCCGCTCGACGACGCCGAAGTCACCCTGCTCCGTGAACTGGTCCCGGCCCCGCCCGGCGGCGGCCATGCCCTGGACGTGGGCTGTGGCCTGGGCGAACTCGCCCGGCACCTCGCGACCGCCGGCTACACCGTCGACGCCCTCGACCACGCCCCCGCTGCCCTCGACATCGCCGAACAGACGCCACCGGCACCCGGCACGGTGCGGTTCGTACGGTGCGACATCGAGCGGGACTCCCTCGACGGCCTGCACTCCTCGTACGACCTGATCGCCTTCCGGCTCAGCTACGCCTTCATCGGCGACCGCACCCGTGTCATGCGCCGACTGCGCGAACGGCTCAGCCCCGGCGGCGCGGTCGTGGTCATCACCCCCGTCGCAGCAGCGGTGCCTGCCGACCGCCGCGACATCGCGCTCGACGAGGAGGAGATCGCCCTGCTGTCCGCCGACTGGCACACGGCCGAACAACATGACGCCGCGGGGCTGGCGTTCCTCGTGCTGCGCGACCCCGCCTCGGGCCCGCTGACCTACCGGGGCAAGGGACGCCCGTCCCCGCACGCGTTGACCGGCGCGGGCGTCGTGGTGACCGATGAAGCGGGTCATGTGCTGCTGGGCAGGTCTCGGAAGGGAGCGTGGGAGCTGCCCGGCGGCAAGAACGACGACGGCGAATCGTTCGCGGAGGCCGCCGTACGCGAGCTGGAAGAGGAGACCGGGCTGACGGCCGGGGCAGCCGATGCACAGGTGTTGGCGATCCTGATGGACTCCGTACACGGCATGCCACGGGTGACCGCCGCGGTGCGCGTCGTCGACTTCCGCGGCAAGCCGGCCGTGCGGGAGCCGGATCTCATCAGCCGCTGGGAGTGGCACGACATCGCCGACCTCCCGACTCTCGCCGCCGAACTGTTCACGCCCAGCGCCCATGTCCTGGATGTCGTCTGGCCCGGACTGCTGCCCGATCTGCCGCCCGTCCACCGTTATCCCCTGGCATAACGGTGGACGAGCGGAGAGCACGGGCAGACCGCCTTCATCAACCGTCAGGTCGACCCGCTCATCAGCGACTTGCTGCCGGCACGAGCCGGATCAGTCGCTGTCCACTCCGGCGACGGAACGACGTGCCGTACGCCGGCCCGCGTAGCGTTCCTTGCGGTTGTCGGCCTTCACCATCTGCTGCCGTTCCTTGATGCAGGCGCGGACATTGCACCCCGCACAGCAGGTGTGGCCGAACAGCAGCATGCTGGGGTCTTCCCACCGGCAGCGGGTGCCGCTGTCCTCCTGCGTCGGGTGCGGCGGCAGATCACAGGCACCGTAACGGTGATCGTGGACCGGCCGGGGGTGGTGTTCCGCATGGCGCACCCACAGCGGCTTCGTCTTGTCCGTACGGGACATCTCGTTCCTTCCGGAACCGCCGCCCGTGCTCCCGGACTTTCCGGGCGGGCGGCCAGGTTCGGAATGTCACCGCGACCCCCTCCTTCCTTTGTCCGCAGCACCTGCCGGGCGGAATCCGGCGCCCCGTCGGGTGGCGGTGTTTCCCGCTGGAAACACCGAGAGCCACCACGCTTTCAAGGGTTCGGCGCGGACGGCACTTTAGGGCACGGTCCACGGGAACGACATCTCTTTTCGGGCCTCGACGCGGGGGTCGGGTCCGGCGCAGGCGAGCCGAGTCCTAGCGGCCGAGGGCCCTGCGGAGCTCTTCCTTGGTCATGTGGGAGCGGCCGTCGATGTGCTTCTTCTTGGCCTCCTCGTACAGCTGGTCCTTCGTCGGGCCCTGAGGCCCGCTGCGGGAGCGTTCGCCGCCGCGCCGGGAGGCGGATTTGGGGTCGCGGGTGGAGACCTTGCCGGCGGACTGCGCCTCACCGGAGCGGGCGCGTTCCTTGTTCACGGTGCGTGCCGCGATCTCCTTGGCGCGCTTCTCCGAGACGCCGTGCTCCAGCGCGTTCTCCTTGATGTGCTCGTACTGCCGCTCACGCTTCTTGTCCGAACCTGCCGGCATGGTGCCGCTCCTTGTCGAATGGGGCGTTTGCCTGTGCCGAAGGTCGCCTACCCACAGCCGGGCGCGTCCACCGGCGGTGGCCGTGCATCTACCACTCCACTGCCAACGGGCGCGGTGCGCGACATGGGAGAGCCGACCAGGCAGCGTCCGCGCAGCCAGATGGTGGAGCGATGCGGCGGAGGGGCCTGACGCCCTTGCCCGGCGGTGCGGGCGCCACCAGCGGATTCCGGCCGGGCCTGCGCGGGGCGCCGGCGGCCGCTGGGCGGGCGGGTGAGGCGGTCGGACCGTAGCGTGAGGGGGCGGAGCCGGCGGCGCGGAGAAGGGCAGGGAGACGGCGGCGATGTCAGGGATCAATTACGCGGCACTGTTCGCCGCCACGCCGAGCCCCTACCTGGTGCTGGGGCAGGACCTGGTGATCGTGGAAGTCAACCAGGCCTACCTGGACGCGACCCGGCGCACCAGGGACGACCTGATCGGGCGGCATGTTTTCGACGCCTTCCCGGACAACCCCGCCGATCCCGAGGCCGACGGCGTAAAGAACCTGAATGCCTCGCTGCACCGGGTCCTGACCTCGCGTGAGCCCGACACGATGGCCCTCCAGAAGTACGACATCCCGCTCATGGGCAGGCCCGGGGCGTTCGAGGAGCGCTGGTGGTCCCCGGTGAATACGCCGATCCTCGGGCCGGACGGCGCGGTGGCGTGGATCATTCACCGGGTCGAGGATGTGACCGCGTTCGTCCAGGCCCGGGCCGGCGGCGACCGGCCGCCGACCGGGCAGCTCACCGAGCGTGAGGCCCTGGAGGCCGAGCTGTACGCCAGGGCGCGCGAGCTCCAGCGGCTGAACGAGGAGCTGCGCCAGGCCCACACCCGTGAGCGTCAGGTGGCCGTCACCCTCCAGGAGGCCATGCTCCAGTCACCGGATCTGGCCCGGCACCGGGAGGTCGCGGTGCGCTATCTGCCCGCCGCCGGATCGCTGAATGTGTGCGGCGACTGGTACGACATGGTCGACCTGCCCGACGGGCGCTTCGCGGTGGCGGTCGGCGACGTCGTCGGGCACGGTCTGGAGGCCGCCGCGGCGATGGGCATGCTGCGCAGTGCCCTGAGCGCCGCGATCCGCGCCCTGGAGCGGCCGGCCCAGGCGCTGGAGGTGCTGGGGCTGTATGCCCGATCGGTCGAGGGCGCGCTGAACACCACCGCCGTCAAAGCGCTGGTGGATCCCCGCAGCCGCCTGATCATCTACAGCAACGCGGGGCATCCGCCCCCGATCCTGGTGCATGCGGACGGCAGCTATGACCTGCTGGACCAGGCCACCGACCCGCCCTTGGGCGCCCGGCCCCAGCACGTGCCCCGCCCTCAGGCCGGTCTGGCCTACTTCCCCGGGGACACCCTCGTGCTGTACACCGATGGGCTGATCGAACGCCGTGACGAGGACATCGACGCCGGGCTCTCCCGGCTGACCGAGGCGCTCAGCAGCTTCCGGGCCCTGAGCCCGGAACGCCTGGCCGACGCGCTGCTCGCCCACCTCGGTCTCACCGGTGGTGCCCGGGACGACATCGCCTTGATCATCACCCGGTTGTGACGGCCGCCCGCCGTGGGCCGCGCGGCGGCGCATGGTGAAGCCGCAGGTGGGGGTGGGTCAGCGGTCGGCGATGTCCTCACGGAGGCCGTCGGAGAACTCCCACCACGAAAGGGGGAGCCAGTCGCCGTTCACGAAGGCATCGACAGTCGCACCACGACCACGGACCGTAACCGTGGTACCAGGCGGGTAGGTGGTGCCGGACAGGCCGGGCACCGGGACGAGCAAAGTCCCGAGGCGCTGTGCTGCCACGTGTCACCCTCCTCATTCACTGCTCGGTGCGACATTGCGATGCCAGAAAGTGGATATTCCCTCTTACATTAGCGGCTTGCCCCGCCCAGCAGACCGGAGAATCATGAGTGATAGCTCACGTCAAAGGGGTGGGGAATCCATGCGCACTCTTCGCTGAGCGGGAGGTGGCAGCAATGAAAGCCGTCGTCTACAAAGGACCGTTCGAAGTAGCGGTCGAGAATGTCGACAAGCCCGGCATCCAGCATCCCAACGAGGCGATCGTACGGGTCACCTCCACCGCGATCTGCGGCTCGGACCTGCATATGTACGAAGGGCGTACGGCAGCCGAGCCGGGCATCGTCTTCGGGCACGAGAACATGGGAATCATCGAGGAGCTCGGCCAGGGCGTCACCTCCCTCAAGGAGGGAGACCGGGTGGTCATGCCCTTCAATGTCGCCTGTGGATTCTGCGACAATTGCGTCGAGGGATTCACGGGATTCTGTCAGACCGTCAATCCCGGATTTGCGGGCGGCGCTTACGGCTATGTCGCCATGGGCCCCTGGTCGGGCGGCCAGGCCGAATACCTGCGCGTGCCCTACGCCGACTTCAATTGCCTGAAGCTGCCACCGGGAAACGAGCACGAAACCGACTTCATCCTGCTCGCCGACATCTTCCCCACCGGCTACCACGGCTGCGAACTCGCCCAGGTACGCCCCGGGGAGAACGTCGCGGTGTACGGCGGCGGACCGGTCGGGCTGATGGCCGCCTACTCGGCGCTGCTGCGCGGCGCGAGCAAGGTCTTCGTCGTGGACCGGGTGCCCGAGCGGCTGGCAAAGGCCGAGGAGATCGGCGCGGTGCCGATCAACTTCGCCGAGGGTGACCCTGTGCAGCAGATCAAGGATCAGACCGAGGGCGTCGGCACGGACAAGGGCGTGGACGCCGTCGGCTACCAGGCGATGGCGCACGGCGCGGCACGCGAGGAGCCGGCAACCGTGCTGAACTCGCTCGTCGACACGGTCCGCGCCACCGGAGCCCTGGGCGTACCCGGCCTGTACGTGCCGGCGGATCCGGGCGGCCCGGACGAGCAGGCGAAGCGGGGCATGCTGCTGGTGTCGATCGGCAAGCTCTTCGAGAAGGGCCTGCGGATGGGTACGGGGCAGTGCAATGTGAAGCGCTACAACCGGTTCCTGCGCGACATGATCATCGAGGGCCGGGCGAAGCCGAGCTTCGTGGTCTCGCACGACCTGCCCCTGGACCAGGCCCCCTCGGCGTACGACAAGTTCGACAAGCGGATCGAGGGGTACACCAAGGTCGTCCTGCATCCGTAGACCTCGCGAGAGAACGGCGTCCGCCGCACCCGCCGGTACCGGCCCGAGGCGGCGGACGTTGCCAGGGGGCCGCCTCGGGCCTGCCTGGAGGCGGTGGCGGCGCTCCGGCAGACCGCGACATGCGCGTCAGCGCAACGCTTCAGCCGCCACCCCGAGGTCCGAGACGAGCCCGGCGTACGCGGCCTCGCGCTCCGTGGACCGCAGGATCGCCGCGGGATGGAGCGTGGCCACGACCAGCCCGTTGCCGCCGTCGGCCGCGCTTCGTGAGGCGGGCCGGTCCCCCGCCGGCAGCGGGATGAGGGTGCCGCGGTCCTTCGTCACCCGGAACGACTGCCCGAGGAGCGCCTTGCCCGCCGTCGCACCGAGCGCGACGACAACCTCGGGGTCGACGAGCTGCAGTTCGGCGGTCAGCCAGGGGCGGCAGGCGGTGAGTTCCCGGAGCGACGGCGGCTTGTGGATGCGGCGCTTGCCCCGCTCGGCCAGGGTGAATTTGAAATGCTTGACCGCATTGGTGAAATACGCCTGCCGTTCGTCGAGACCGGCTTCTCGCATGGCCTTTCTCAGGAGATGCCCGGCCGGCCCGACGAACGGCTCCCCCGCCCGGTCCTCCTGATCACCGGGTTGCTCGCCGACGAGCATGAGGCGCGCTGAGGCACTCCCCGAGCCGAAGACGGTGCCGGAGGCATCCAGAAACAGCGGGCACCCCTGGCAGTCCGCCGCGGCACGCCGATGCGCGGGCAGACCACCTCGTCGGGGCAGATACGGGGTGGCGTCGTAATCCTGGCCGGCCGTTTCGGCGTCGCGTTCCGTCTTCGCTGTCATCGCCCTGCTTCTCTCACCGGCCGCGCAGCCGGCCAGGCGCCCGTAGAAACCCGTCTGTCCGTTCGCCCGGCGCTATGTCTCGTCCTCCATGCGAATCACCTTCTTGAGATCCTCCGCCGCCTCGCCCCCCTGGCCTTCCCGGGACTCCAGCAGGGCGGCTGCCAAGGCGTCGAGCTTCCGCTGGATCGCATGTTCCGCGCGGAGCTCGGAATTCTTCAGCAAGGCGAGGAGGAGCAGCGTCACCGCCGTTATCAAATCCCCCACCAGCAGCTGCCATCCCAGCGACAGACCCGCGAAATGGACGGCCAGAAAGAGCGCGATCAGAGCGAGGCAGACCACGAAGAAGGCGGGAGAGCTGGTGAAATGTGAGGATTTCCGGGCCAGTTCGGCGAACCGCCCCCGTTGACTTCCGCCCCTTTCCACGGGGTGACGAAGGGTCATGGCACCTGGATACTCACGCGGCGGCAACGGCGTACCACGCCATGCCGAAGGCACCGCCGTTTTTCACTTGAACAGCGACCCTTCACCTTGAACAGCGGCGCTTCACTTGAACAGCGACGCTTCACTCGAACTGCGACGGGTGCCGCCGCGCCGGCGGCCCGCCCGGCGATCGTGGCGGAGGTGCGCCCCTCAGCCGCGGCGCCGCGAGTCGATGCCGTTGCCCTTCAGCTCGTGGGGCTTGCGCCGGTGGCCCGTCCGGGGCAGTTCCTCGGGCTCGCGGCTCTCCATGGAATCGCCGACCGGTTGGCCGTCCGGCAGCCGGGGCTGTGACTCAGGGTGGGGTGGGCCCGGTTCGCGGGACCTGATGCGCCGTCCCCATGCGAAGGCCGCGATCAGCAGGGCGACGACGAGGACGCCCACGAGCGTGAACAGGACGCCGCTCGTGCCGTGCGGAGCGGCCAGATGTGCGTACGGATGCGTGGCTTCCCTCAGCAGATTCTCCATGCGGGGCGGGTACCCGGCATGGAACGGGACACGCACCGGGGGCAGGCAGAGCGGGCCTCGGCGCGCTCCCCTCCGCCGCGGTGTCATCAGCCGCGGTGTCATCAGCCGCGCTCCCGGCCTCCGCGGTCCCGGCCGCCCGGAACGGACCGGTTGCTCGTCTGTTCCGGGCGGTCGTTGCGAGCCGCGTCGGGGGGGACCAACTCCCCTCTCGCGCGCCTTACTTCACGTCGAGGAAGTCACCCGTGGAGGTCACCGACGGGGTCGTCGAGGTGCCGGCGAAGGTGTAGCGCCAGGTGCCGTCGGCGGACGCCTTCACGGTCGTCTTCAGGTTGCCACGGCTGTCCGAGGTCACCGTCTTGACCGTGCTGTAGCTGCTGGCACCCGTCTTGCGGAACTGGAGCTGTACGGGCTGCTGGGTGTAGCCCGCGTACGTGTCGGTGTCCCAGTTGGCGCGGGTCAGGGCGCCGGTGACCGTGACGGTCTTGCCCTTCGCCACGGGCTCGGGCGAGGCGTTGGTGGTCAGCCGGGAGGCCCGCTTGACCCAGGAGGACTTGTAGGTGTCCTTGGTGACGTAGTCGCCGTCCTTGCCCACGGCGGACGCGAACACATGCCACCGGCCGGCGAGTATGTTGCCGTAGACGGTGGACTTCGGGTCGGCGACGAGGGTGACCGAGCAGGTGGCGGTCGTGGCGTTGACCGTCTTGCAGGTGCCGTGGTCGACGCCCGGGGTCATGGCGCCGTCGACACCGTCCTTGAGGTCGGTGCCGTGCCACAGGAACGCGTAGCCGTCGTAGATGCCGGCCGGGTCGGTGGCGGTCACCGAGACGGTGTACGTCTTCTTCAGGCTGGTGCCGACGACGATGTCCTTGCCGCCGTTGACGGTGACGTTTGTGATCTTGGTGTCGCCCTGCGCGTCGTCCGCCATGGTCTTGGCGGGAGACTGCGCGATGAACGGCGAGAGCTGCGCCTTGGCGGCGCGGGCGCCCGGGGCGTCCACGGCCTGTGCGGCCGGGACGGTGAGGGCGGAGAGGGCCAGGGCGCCGGACAGTGCGGCAACAGTGGCTCGAGTGCGCATGTATTCCTCGGAAGGGAAGGGGCCCCTCGGCGTCAAACGCTGTCGACGGGACCCGAATCGGTCTGGAGTCCGGTGACTCCGCAGACCAGACCCGGGACAGATGTGAATGGTTGTACATCTGCGTGGAGTTTTCGTGAACACCTGTCAGGGAGGCGCGGAGCGGGGGCGGCGGCCAGCTGTGGGGACGGCGGCCCAGTCGCGCGGACGGCGGCGGGGCCCGCTGCCCCCGGGCCGGAACTCACGCCCGCGTCTCCACTCACTTCCCTGCCGACAGCACCGCCCCGGCCACCAGTGTGCGCAGTGCGGCCAACGCCTGTGCGGGGTCGACCCGTTCGGGCGCGAGCAGCCACTGCTGGTGGATGCCGATGCCGGCGCCGATGATCGTGACGGCCAGCGTCTCGGCGGACAGCCCGGGTGGCAGCGGCAGCCGTTCCAGCCAGCGCCGGCAGTGGTCGCGCAGGGTGTGGTGGATCTCGACATAGCGGCCGTGGATCGGGGAGCCCGGTTCCAGCGCCTCCACCAGGAGTGTGACGAAGAGTTTGGTGGTGGGCTGGGCGAACAGGGCGCCGGCGCCGCCCATCAGACGGTCGAAGTCCGCCGCCACTTCTTCCGGCGCCGCCCCCTCCGCCGGCTCCTCGGCGAGGTCTGCCCGGATCAGGTCCACCGAGCGTTCGAGGACGGCCAGCAGGAGACCTTCTTTGCTGCCGAAGTGCCAGGGGATCGATCCCCGGCTGATGCCGGACCGCTCGGCGACGTCGGCGAACGTGGTCTGCCGGTAGCCCTTCGCCGCGAACAGCTCCGCCGCCGCCCTGAGGATCAGCTCGCTGCTCTCGTGACTGGTCTGCTCTCGTCGCGTTGTCACGACACCTCCTCTGTGCTAGCAATAATATTCTATGCTGGCCAACACAGGGAGGTCATGTTGCGTTTCGTCACCTACGCCACAGCGGACGGCGACCGGGCCGGCGTCCTCAACGGCGACCTGATCCATGCGTTACCGGAAGGCACCTCCCTCGTCGAACTGCTCGGCCCCACGCTGCGGCAGACCGGCGAGCGCGCCCTCACCGAGCCCACCGAGGTCGTCGCGCTCGCCGACGTCACACTCAAAGCCCCGCTCCCCAGACCCCCGTCCCTCCGGGACTGCCTCTGCTTCCTCGACCACCTGCGCGCCTGCCGCAAGGCCGTCGGCGCCCCGGAAGCGCTGGAACGGGCCTGGTACCAGATCCCCGCCTTCTACTTCGCCAACCCCGCCACCGTCCTCGGTCCGTACGACGAGGTGCCCATCTCGCCCGGCAGCGCCTGGTTCGACTTCGAGCTGGAGATCGGTGCCGTGATCGGCACCGCGGGCCGCGATCTGACGCCCGCACAGGCCGAAGGCCATATCGCCGGCTACACC
Source organism: Streptomyces sp. NPDC029466 (assembly GCF_055574515.1). NCBI lineage: Bacteria > Bacillati > Actinomycetota > Actinomycetes > Kitasatosporales > Streptomycetaceae > Streptomyces > Streptomyces sp. NPDC029466. The sequence goes on along the minus strand of NZ_JBVHZH010000031.1, from coordinate 92,885 downwards.
CTCCTCTGTGACTGGAGCGCCCGCGACCTCCAGGCTCTGGAGGGCCAGCTCAAGATCGGCCAGGCAAAGGGCAAGGACGGTGCGACCACGCTCGGGCCGTGGCTGGTCACGCCGGACGAGCTGCCCTTCGGTCCGGACGGCAGACTTGCGCTCCAGGTGCGGGCCGAGGTCAACGGCGAGCCGGTCGGTGCGGGCCGTACCGATGCCATGGACTGGTCCTTCGGCGAAGTCATCTCCTACGCCTCCCGGGGAGTCGGGCTCCAGCCGGGAGATGTCTTCGGCTCCGGCACCGTTCCCGGCTGCTGTCTGCTGGAACACCTCGACTTCGGCGACCTCACGGCGTTCCGCGGCTGGCTCAAGGACGGCGATGTGGTGTCGCTGCGCGCCGAGGGGCTGGGCGAGGTGCGGCAGACCGTGCGGGCCGGCGCGCCTCCCCATCCGCTCGCCGCCCGGCCCGATCCGACAGCGCCGCCCCGACGGCCGCGGGTCAACCCGGCTGTCTCCGTCCTGCCGTACACCAAGGGCCTGCATCAGGTCGGTGACGGTGTCTGGGCGTGGCTGCTGCCCGACGGCGGGTACGGCTGGAGCAACGCCGGGCTCATCGCGGGCGATGGCGCCTCCCTGCTGGTCGATACGCTCTACGACCTGCCGCTCACCGCCGAGATGCTCTCGGGCATGCGGCCGGTGACGGATCAACACCCGCTGAGCCATGCCGTGCTCACCCATGCCAACGGCGACCACACCCACGGCGGCCAGCTGCTTCCCGACTCGGCGTGCGTCATCGCCGCCGAGGGAACGGCACACGAGATGCGCACCGAGATGGCGCCCGAACTGACCACGGCCCTCCAGGTCATGGATCTCGGGCCGACGCTCACGCCGTATCTGCGCGACCGCTTCGGTCGGTTCGACTTCGGCGGCATCCGGCTGCGCACTCCCGACCGGACCTTCGCACGGCGGCTCACCGTCGACGTGGGCGGTCGCGAGGTACGGCTGCTCAATCTCGGGCCCGCCCACACCGAGGCCGACACGGTGGTGCACCTTCCTGACGCGGGGGTGCTCTTCGCGGGCGATCTGCTGTTCACCGGGTGCACCCCGATCGTATGGTGCGGCCCGCTCGCCAACTGGATCGCCGCCTGCGACGCGATGCTCGGCCTCGGCGCGTCGACGGTGGTGCCGGGGCACGGCCCGGTGACGGACGCCGACGGGATCCGCGCCGTCCGCGACTACTTCGGCCATATCGTCGAACGGGCCGACGCCGCCTACGCCAGGGGCCTCGACTTCCAGGAGGCGGCCTTCGGGGTCGATCTGGCCGAGTACGCCGACTGGCTGGACGCCGAACGCGTCGTGGTCAACATCTACCGGCGCTACCGCGAGATCCACGCCGACCAGCCCGTACTCGACAGATTCGCCCTGTTCGGCCTGATGGCCGAATGGGACCGGCGCCGGCAGTCCCCGGCCCCACGGAAAGCGGTCCACCGATGAGAATCCCGAACTCCGCCCATCTCTCCCGTCCCTGGCGGATCCACGCCCTGACCTCCGACTTCCGACTGGAGGACGTATGGGCGCTGCCGACGCCCGGTGGGCCTGACGACCTCACCCGGCTGGTGCGGCAAATGGCCTCCGGCAGCGGGCGATTCTCCGGCGCCACCCGCGCACTCTTCGCGCTGCGCTGGAAGCTGGGGTCGCTGCTCGGCTGGGACCGGCCCGGCTCCGGCCTCGGCGCACGGGTGCCGACGCTGCGCGACAGATTGCCGACGGATCTCCGTGCCGCCCCGCCCGGACCCGGCTTCCGCGCGCTCCCGCTCACCCCCGTCTATCTGACGGACAACGAGTGGGCGGCGGAGGTGGCCAACCGGACCGTGCATGCGGTGATGCACATCGGCTGGGTCCCGGACGAATCCGGCGGCCACCGCGGTCAGATGGCTGTCCTGGTGAAGCCGAACGGGCTGTTCGGGAGGGCCTACATGGCCGCGATCCGGCCACTGCGGCATCTGATCGTGGATCCGGCGCTGATGCGGATGATCGGGCGTGCCTGGCAGAACCAGAACCAGGACCAGAACCAATACCAGGACCAGAACCAGAACCGGGCCGAGGACCAGCGGGCGGGATGACCGCGTGGAGCCAGGGCCCGCGCCCTGGACTCCGGTTCCCGTCGGCGCCCCGGTACCAGACCCACCACCAAGCAACACCGATCAACACCAAGGAGAGAATGATGAAGGTAGCCATGGTCGCGCACCACTATCCGCACGCTGCTCACCGTGCGGAGTTCATCGCACGCGTCCGTCAGGTCGCCGAGGTGTTCCGGGGGACTCCCGGGTGTCTGTCGGCGGACTGCTGGGAGTCCGCCGACGCGGTCGTTTCGATCGTGCAGTGGGAGTCCGAGGAAGCCTCCGCCACGTCGTTCGCCGCCGTCATGTCGGCAGGACTGGACCTCGCCTTCGACGAGCGCGAATCACGCCCGCGCGAGATCGTCCGGCTGGCGGCCTGCTGACCCCACCGCACCCCTGTCGACGTGCGGTCACCGCAGGTGCGTTCACCGCCCCAGGTGCGTCGCGCTAGTCCTCATGACCGGCCGGCGGCATCGCGGTGCCGCCCCGGCAGCCGGTGAAGGTGGCGTTCGGGCAGAAGGCGTCGAAGCCCATCTCGAAGCGGGCGAAGGCTTCCCAGGCCGCCGTCCGGACCGAGGTGTATTCGGCGCTGGTCAGCAGGCCACCCTTCATCGCCTTGAAGGCGCGCAGGATGGCGTCGCGGGCGACGAGGAAGGAGGGGTTCTTCGGCGTGAGCTTCATGCCGTCGACGACCGCCTGCCATGTCACCTGGTAGCCCCGCTCCTTGTCGTTGAGCGCGGTGGTGACCTTGCGGGTCAGTTCCATGAGTGCCGCGCACCAGATCTCACCGACGTCATGGACTTCCTGGTAGCTCAGGTCGCTGTTGCCGGCGCCCGCGACCTCTCCCGGCCCCTTGCCGATGTCTCCGAAGGCGCCGGGGTACTGCGAGTCGTAGGGCCGCTGCCGGATGCCCTGCGACCGGTTGACGACCCAGTTGCCCAGTACGGCGCGCTCTTGGGGGTTCGAGAAGTTCCTGGTGCTGAGGGCGAAGTAGTCGCCCCAGCCCTCGCCCATCGCGACCGACTGGTCCTCCTCCAGTCCGTTCGCGTCGAACAGGCCCCCGACGAGACGGTTCGACACCCCGTGGCAGAACTCGTGGAGGACGACGTCGAAGTCGTCGGCCGTGTGGCGGCCGGTGCCGGTGACCAGGCCCATGTTCATCACGGCTTCCAGGCCGTCCGCCCGGGTGGCCATGTTGGCCGTCCCGAACACCGCTCCGGGGTGTGCGAGTGCCTGGACCGGGTCTGCTCCCTTCCCCAGGCCCGTCACGTTCGTGGTCTGGAAGTTGCCCTGGTCCTCCGTGAAGCCGAGCATCATGAAGAGGTCGTGGGCGAAATTGCAGAAGTAGAAGATGTTGGTGACGAATTGCTCGGGACTGTCCTGTGCGGGGTCGAAGAGGCTGTTGCCCTCGTCATCGACGATGACCTCGACGGGGCGGTGGGTCGTCCCGTTGAGCGCGCGGACGTTGTTGCCCTCGGTCGAGACCTTCCCCTGGTGCGACTTCGCCCAGGGCAGCGGGAAGCCGGCGGGCAGTCCGCTGGGTACCGCGGTCGGATAGTCGTCCGTCGGCAGCGGGAACGGGACGGTGTCGAAGGTGCTCTCGGCCGGGTTGCGCCGGAAGACCCGTCCGGCGACCGCGTGCCGGACCGTGTCGTAGAAGTAGAGGATCTCGGGCTCGTCCGGGTTCTGCGTCCGGTCGTCGGCCTCGACGAAGGCGTGGTACTGGGCGGCCAGTTTCTCCCGGGAGATGGTGAACATCCAGGTGAGGCGGGCATCGTCGCCCATGTACAGGTAGACGAGCCGGGCCGGGACGGCTTCCTCGAACGGCCCCTTGCTGAACGTCATCGGCTGGTCGTTCCGTGCCTGGTGCGAGAGGCGCTCGAAGCCGGCCGATATGTCGAGCCGCGGGAGTTCGTCGTCGCCGAAGACTCCGCGGAGCGTGGTCGGCTCGGCGGCCTTCGCGGCCGCCACCCGCAGCGCCACCTCGGCCGGGACGGTCGGCCTGGACGGCAGGTCCGCCGGTGCGCTCACCGTGTCGCCGATGACCCGGTCGACCGTGCCGTCCTTGTGCAGCCACACCTTCGGCGCCATGGCCCACACCTCGATGCCGTTGAGCACCTGCTGGAGGCTCACGACGCGCAGGCCCTCGCTCGTCGTCACCACATTCGGGTCGGCCTCGAACTCCGCCGGCTCACCGGCCGCGAAGCCGATCGCCTCGGCGACCGAGGTGACGTACTGCTTGGCCTGGGCGATATAGCCGGTGTCGGGCATCGGCACCGACTCGTCCAGGCCGGTGAAAGCAGGCGCACCGGTCACCCGTAGCTCCGTCAGATGGCCGGTGAAGCGGTTCACCTTGCTGCGGTCCGCCTCAAGGGTGTGGTCGACCTCCGCCGCCACTCGTTCGGTGTGGGCGAGGAAGGCGTCGGCTTCGGCGACATTGGCCAAGCGGTCGTAGGTCTTGTTCCGCTTGTCGATCAGTACGCTCATGGCGTGCTCCTTGTGCGGGTTCAGAGGCCCGCGAGCGTGAGTGCCGCCGCCGCGACCGTGCGGGCGATCCCGGCGGCGTAGTCCGTGTCGTGGTCCTCGTCGAGGAGGGTGTCGCCCGGCATGTGGTACTGCCGGGTGCCGGTCGCGGGGGCCGTGTCGTCGAAGAAGTTCTCGCAGACGGCGGCGGCTGCCCAACCGCGTTCATGGAAGCTCGCGTGATCGCTCCGCCCGGCGGCCGGATCGCCGGCGCCCGCGAGGGACTGGAGCGAGAAGTCGGCTGCGAGCGCCGGGGCGGCTTGGGCGACGAGTCCTCCGAGCGCGTCGGAGGCGCCCACGACCGGGCCGGGGACCGACGAGCCGGTGTGGATCTCCATCGTGCGGGTACCGCCGCGGAAGCCCGCGATCATGTCCATCTGGAGCACGCCGGCGATCCGGTCTCCGGCCGCGGCCGCCGCGCGCGCATAGGCCTTGCTGCCGACCATGCCCTGTTCCTCGGCGTTGAAGAGGACGAAGCGCAGCGTCCGCGCCGGGGCCCTGCCGTCGGCGATCATCGCGCTCAGGCACTCGGCCGCGGCCAGGACCGCCGCCGTACCGCTCCCGTCGTCGTCGGCTCCGGGTGCCGGGTCGCGGGCGGGGTCATAGGGGCGCGGCCGGCCGCTGCTGTCGAAGAACTCGCCGCGGGCCGCGGTCGAGTCGAGATGTGCGGTGACGAGTACGGCGGAGTCCGCTCCCGCGACGGGGAACTCCGCCTCGACGTTGGAGAGCCGGCGCCCGTGCCACGAGAACTCATGCCGTCGGACCGTGAGGCCGAGGTCATGGAACCGGCGGGCGAGCGCGCTGACGACGAGGGGGTTGTCCGGACTCGACGCGTCGCGGCTGCGTACCGTCAGCGGTTCGCCCTCCACGAGCGGGTCCACACCGGAGATACGGGCGACGTGGCCGCTCAGGGCCGCGGGGGTGATGGCCGCGCGGACCGCGGCAATGGTCTCCGGGGAGGGCACCCCGTTCGTGAACTCCTCGCCGAATCCCCGGACTTGGACCTCCCCCGGCCGGGAGAGCAGAGCCGGGTCGGGAAGCAGCCGCTCGGTGTGGCCGGGTTTCGCCCCTGCGGGGTGCAGGTCTTCGACGGGGGTGCCGGCCGCGGCGGCGATATAGACGCCGCCCGGGGCCGGGCCGAGCGGGACGATGGACCGTTCCGGCTCGTCGAGTGCGCTCGCGAGGAAGTCGAAGGCCGCCGCAGCGCGCATGGTGGCCTCCGCCGTCGCCTTGGCGTCCGCCGAGACCTCCGTGAACGCCTCCGGGAGCGAGACCGGGCGGTCGTCGCGCATCAGAAAGGCCGTGGTCTCCGCCACCTGTCCCCGGAGGTCGGCCGGGAAGCCGCCCTGCTCCAGCGCGTTCACCCCGCGCGCACTCGCCATGACGAGGACGAGGTGGGGGGAGGCCACATGGACCGGAACGACTTCGGCGGCATTCGCGATCGTCTCCAGGTCGGCCAGGCTCCGGTCGGCCGGCACCTCGATCCTCGCCCAGAACACCGGGCGGCCCTCGACGGCGGCGAGCGCGAAAACCGGGTGGGCGGCAGCCCGCATTCCGGCTTCGCGGGCGAACGCACGCTCCTCCGGGGCTTCGCCGACGAATACGCAGTCATCGGCCGGGACGCCCGCACTCGCCACCGCATCGTCGAAGATCCCGCGAGCGGTCTTCGGGCCCCAGTGCAGGAGACTCTCGTCCGTGAAGCGTCCCGGGAAGGCCGTCTGCAAGGCCGCTGCCAGGCGGGCACGTGCGGCCTCCCCGGGGCCCGGGTTCGAGATAATGCCTCTCCGCAGACCCGCCACCGCATCGAGAACCTCGAAGACGCGGGGTCGCGGGTGGAGAGTGAGGGACTCGTCGGCCCCGATGCTCGCATCCGCGAGCGTTTCACCGATATCGAAGAGCAGCACGGGCATCTCGGCGCCTCCAAAAGAGAGCGCGCCCCCGGAACGGGGCTCCGCGGTGCCCCGAAACAAGGCCCCGTGTTCGTGGGGCGTGCAAGGCGGGTGGCGGCTGCGGCTGCGTGCGCGCCGCTACGGAATCCCCGCCTCTTCCATTGTCCGCGGGGTGCTGCCTGCGCGCATCCTGAGCGGGAAGCCGGCGGCCTTCGCGGCCATGACGGCGCTCGTAGCTCCCCCATGACACCTGGTCAGGCGCAGCTTCCGGGGACAGACCGATGACCGTGCCGGCCTTCATGATCTGTCGGCTGACCTTCACGATCCGCCGACATGCACTCCCCGTGCACGCATGCAAGTCTGGTACCGGCTCATCGTTCGAGATCCGCCAGGAGGCACGATCGTGGGCAAGAAACAGAGCCGGCAGAATCGCGGCGCCCGCACCGGCGGCCATGAACACAGCACCGTCTCGGAGGCGAAGGGGAAGACGAAGTCCTCGGCCCCGCAGGAGCCGGAGCAGTCGATGTCGAAGCATGTGGCGCATAAGGCGCAGCGGAAGTTCGGCCACAACTGACGTCCGGCGACCGGCCGCAGCCTGCTGACCCTCAAGAAGCCGGCCGAACGGGCGGGCGCCGCCCAGGCCCGTCGACCGCATGCGGCAGTCGATCGCATGCGGCTATCGGCCCGGCACCGCCGGTGGCCCCTCGGGCGGGAAGTCCTCCCCTTCGTACGCCGCCAGCGCGATATGGCGCCTCTCCAGCACCTCGCCGAGGTCCTCGGGTTCCAGCCGTTCCTTCGCCAGTTTCATCCGGGCCTTGGCCTCGACCGAGGCCCATGCCTGCCGGGCACGCTTGTTGGCCACCCGCCGGTTGTCCGCCCGGAGGAAGCCGGCGCCGGCCGCGCACCCCGCGGCGGTCAGCGCCACCAATGCCGCGGGAATGCGGGCGTCCACCGAGGCCAGACCCGCCGCTCCGGAGACACCGGCGAGGAGCGCCGCCGGGAACCCGAGCGCGATATCGGTCTTGGCCCAGAAATCTGCTCTGCGATGCGCGAGGTCCTTCTGCCGCAGCGCTTCCGCACATAACCGCTCCACCTCGGCGCGCAGCCGACCGGAGGGCTCGTTCCAGGAGGGGGACGCGGGTGGTCCGGCAGCGGAAGTGGCCATGACTGGATTCCAACACAGCGGAAACTCAAGGGACTTGTGCGAGCATGCACAGACTTGCGGGGCGCCCGTGGTGGGCTCTCGACAGATCAGCCGGGGCGGGGGCGGGGCCGCCTCTCTGATGGGCGCTTCGGGTTCCCGTGCGGTCGGCCCCCGGGTGGCTACGGTGGGGATCCGCCGGTGTGTCACCGGCGGACGGGTGGCCGACCGGCGCGTCGCTGCCGCCCGGAGCCCGAGGAAAGGTGCGGACATGACGAGCGTGCACGGTGGCCCCCTGGACATCCCCACCCCGGACGGCGTCGCCGACGGCTATCTCGCTCACCCCGACGACGGCACACCGCATCCCGGTGTGCTGCTGTACATGGACGCCTTCGGACTGCGCCCCACGCTGAAGGAGCTGGCCAGGCGGCTGGCCGGGCACGGCTACACGGCGCTGGTGCCCAACGTCATGTACCGCGCCGGGCGGGCACCCGTGGTCGACCTGCCGGACTTCATCGGCCCCTCGGAGGCGCCGGAGGTCTTCGAGCGGCTCTCCCCGATCATGCGGGAGCTCACCCCCGAGCGGGCGATGCGGGACGCCGGTGCCTATCTCGACTGGCTGGCCGCCTCGCCCCTGGTCACCGACGGCCCGGTGGGCACGACCGGCTACTGCATGGGCGGTGTGCTCGGGATCCGCACCGCCGCGGCCTACCCCGACCGCATCGGCGCCGCGGCCTCGTTCCACGCCGGCCACCTGGTCACCGATGCCGAGGACAGCCCGCACCGGCTCGCCGGCCGCTGCACGGCGGAGCTGTACTTCGGCCACGCCGACCACGATCACTCGATGCCGGCCGACCAGATCGCGCGCTTGGAGCGGGCCCTGGACGCCGACGGCGTGACCTACCGCAGCGAGCTGTACGAAGGCGCCCGGCACGGCTACACCCAGACCGACACCGCCGCGTACAACTCCGAGGCGGACCAGCGCCATTGGCGCAATCTGCTGGAGCTCTTCGGTCGCCGGCTCTGACGCGTCCCTCCCGTTCCCCGGGATCGTCAACGCTTCAACCGGCCCTGCCCGGCGGCCCCGAGGCGCAGGCCGTCAACTGGAGGGGGCCATGGCACCGTGTTAGCGTGAAGATATCCGTACCAAACGGACTATTGCCCGCTTTCCTGGCCTCTCCAGAGGGAGATGGTGACCATGGCGCGGGATCCTCTGTTCCACGCATCCGGGACCGGCACCGGGGCCCATGGAAGCGCGGGGAGTTCCCCAGGGACCGGTGGACGGACGGCCACCGTCAGAAACAACGTGGACTGGGACGGCCTTCGCCGGCGGATGGAGGGAGTGCTGCTGCGGCCGGGCGATGCCGGGTTCGAGAGCGCCAGGAAGCTGTTCAATCCGCTCAATGACGACCGGGTGCCCGCGGCGGTGGCGCAGTGTGCGTCGGTGGCCGATGTCCGCGAGGCGGTGCTGGCGGCCGCGCACCGGGTCCCGCTGGCGGCCCGCAGCGGGGGGCACTCGTACGTCGGCTACTCAGCACCGCCCGGCGGTCTGACCATTGACCTCCGGCGTCTGTCGGCCGTGCAGGTCCGGCCGGACGGCACCGCCACCATCGGCGCCGGGGCCACCTTGGGGGCCATCTACACCGCACTCGGAAAGGCCAACCGCTGTATGCCCGGCGGCTCTTGTTTCACCGTCGGCATCTCCGGGGTGGCCCTGGGTGGCGGAATCGGTGTGCTGCAGCGCAAGTTCGGGCTCACCTGTGACCATCTGGTGTCCGCCGAGGTCGTCACCGCGGACGGCAGGACGCTGACCGCCTCGGCCACCCAGGAGCCGAATCTGTTCTGGGCCCTGCGCGGCGGTGGCGGAGGCAACTTCGGAGTGGTCACGCAGTTCACCTTCGCGACCGACCCGGCTCCGGCGCTGACGGTGTTCGTGTTGGACTTCGGGGCGGGGAACGTGAAGAAGGTGCTGGCCGGATGGCAGCCGTGGATCACGGCCGCGCCGCGCGAGATGTGGGCCAACCTCAATGTGTCGGGCGGGACCAAACCGGGCTGCAAGGTGGCCGGCTGCTTCGTCGGGCCCAGCAGCGCCTGCAATACCCTGCTGAACGACCTGATCGCGCGCGCCACGGTGCGGCCCACCCAGCGAAGGGTCGAGGACCGCGACTACTTCAAGGCCATGCGCTTCTTCTCCGGCAGTCCCGACCGGCAATCGTTCGTCGCCTCGTCGCGGATCCTCGCCACGCACACCGCCAACCCGGGCGGCGTCGAGACCCTGCTCAAGAACCGCCCCGGGATGGCGCTGATCCTCGACGCACTCGGTGGTGCGGTGGCCGATGTCGACGTCCAGCAGACCGCCTTCCCGCATCGCAAGGCCTTCGCCACCGCGCAGATCTACGCCAACGCGACGGCGGCGTCCGAAGCCGCGGTGACGAGCAGCGTCGGCCAGGTCGTGGCGGGCCTCGCCGACCTGGGCATCAAGGACGGTTACGTGAACTACATCGACCCGGCCCTCCCCGACTGGGGCACGGCCTACTACGGCCCCAATCTGGCGCGGCTGCGCTCGGTCGCGTACGAGTACGACCCGGACAAGGTCTTCGACTTCCCGCAAGCGGTCACCCGGGCGTGAGCAGCAACCCTGATGACGCACCGACTCCCCCGCCGGCCACCGCCGGCGAGGGCGCCGTGTCCCGCCAGGAGTTCGACGCGCTGTTCGCGGCGGTCCGCACCTGGGGCCGCTGGGCCGCCGCCGACCGCGGGGCCTGGAACCGGGTGACGCCGGAGCAGGTACGACGGGCGGCCGCGCTGGTCCGGTCCGGCACCCTCGTCCCGATGGCGCGCCCCTGGGACACGGCACCCGGCCCGGACAACAACAAGCCCGCCCTGCACTACATGTCCGACCTCGGTGATGTCGAGCCCCCGGAACCCGCCACACACAAGGACTTCATCGCCGTCGACTACCACGGCAAGGCCGTCAGTCATCTGGACGCGCTGTCCCATGTCGCCTATCGCGGGCAGCTCTACGAGGGCCGCGCGGCGCAGGAGTGCATCGATGCCGGAGGGGCGCGGTTCGGTGCCGTGTCGGCGCTGGGGCCGCTGGTGACCAGGGGCGTGCTGCTCGATCTGCCCACCGTGTTCGGAGTCCCCTGGCTGGAGCCCGGACGGGCGGTGCACGCGGCGGACCTCGTCGCCGCGGAGCAGGCACTGGAGGTGACGATCGGCGAGGGTGACGCGGTGCTGCTCCGGTCCGGCAGCCTCCGCCGCCGTCAGGAACGGGGTGCCTGGAACACCGGCGCGGCGAGTGCGGGCCTGCATGTGGACGCGATGCCCCTGCTGGCTGAGCGCGGCATCGCGCTGCTCGGCGGCGACGGCGACAGCGACGTACGCCCCTCGCCGGTCGACGGTCTGCACTCCCCGGTGCATGCGCTCGCGGTCGCCGCGATGGGCGTGCCGCTCCTGGACAACCTCGACCTGGAGGCGCTCTCCGCGGCGAGCGCCGGGACGGGCCGTTACGAGTTCCTACTCCTGGTAGCTCCCCTGAACATCCCCGGCGGCACCGGCTCGCCGGTCAGTCCGGTCGCGGTCCTGTGACGGCCGGCGGGTGCCGGGCCACGTCCCGGGCGACCGGCTGGAGTACGGTTCACGGCCATGATCACCGCGCTGTCCCGGCCCTGATCTCCGCACGTCGGACCGTGTGACCGTGTCCCGGCATGCACCCGCGGCGACGGCTCTCTTCCGGGCCGTGATCGGCGCCGCCATATGTACAAAGCTCTACAATTGGATCAAAGGGGATGAGCTGCTCCGACGTACGGGTGGCCATCGCGGCATGCACCCCTATGGGAAGTGATGGGGATGGGGCTGGCGGGAGAGGACCACGGTCCCGCACGCGCCCGTGAGCAATTCCTTCGTGGTGGGCCGGTCGAGGGAGCGGTCCGGAGCCCGATCCTGGATTCGTGGCAGCGCTCCCGGTCACTGGGGCTCACCCCGGACGGCTGCGAACTTCCCTACAGCGCGGACCTCGATCTGGACGGCCGGCTCGTCCGCGCCGCGGTGCCCGTACTGGACCGGCTGCAGAGTCGGTTCGCGGGCCGGAACATGAATGTGTCGCTCGCCGACGGCCGCGGTGCGGTGCTGCAACGCCGCTTCGGCGAACCCTCCCTGGTGCGGCACCTGGCCGCGATCCAGAGCGTCCCGGGCTTCGTGTTCGCCGAGCGGTTCGGCGGCACGAACGGGATCGGGCTGGCGCTCGCGGAACGGCAGCTGATCACTGTCTACGGGGCCGAGCACTTCGCCGAACGCTCACAGTCCAACGCCTGTGCCGCAATTCCCGTACGGGACCTGCTCAGTGGCCGTATTGAAGGAGTGCTCTGCTTCGGCTACCCGCTCACCGACGCGGACGCCGCGCTGAACACCGTGATCCGCAAGGCCGCCGGCGCCATCGAACGGCGGCTGCTGGAGCAGAGTTCGACGCGGGAGCGGGCGTTGCTGGAGGCGTACCTCGAAGCCAGGCGCCGTGCGCCGAGCGGCGATACCAGCGGCAACGGGCAGCTGGGCGAGCTCGCCGAGAGCGGGCTGGACTGGCGGGACCAGATGATCCTGAAGGAGAAGGCCACCGAACTGATCACCTCGGCCCAGCGGGCCGCCGTCGAGGTGTCGCTGCCCGGCGGCCGGCGGGTCACCTTGCTGAGCCGTCCCGTGACGAGCGCCTCCGGGGTGGAGGGGATCGCCATCGAAGCGGTCCTCCCGTCGACCCACCAGCGCTTTGCCGTACCCGCCGGCGCCGGAACACCCTCCGCCACCCCGGCGGAGCAGGCCCTCACACCCGCCATGCCGCTGCCCGAGCAGCTTCCCGACGCCGGATCCGGCCCGGCGGTGGTGAGGGCCCGCAGTCCCGGCACGCCCCATGCGCCCGGCCTCCCCGGCGCCGCCGGTCACACCGCGCCCGACACGGCGACCAGTGGGCTGGTGCTGCTGGGTGAGCCGGAGGTGGGGAAGTACGCCGTGGCGGCCCGGCGCCGCCTGGAGCTGCTGTCGGAGGCCAGCACCCGCATCGGCACCACCCTGGACGTGAGCCGGACCGCCCGGGAGCTCGCCGAGATGGCCGTACCGCGGCTGGCCGACTTCGTCACCATCGACCTGCCCGAGGCGGTGCTGCGCGGCGAGGAACCGGCCGACCCGCGCTCCGGCCTGCACCGCACGGTCGTCCACGGAATTCGCGACGACTGCCCCTTCTACCCCGCCGGCGAGCCGGTAGCGCTTCGCCCGACGACGCCCCAGCTCCGCTGTCTGGCCGCCGGGGAGCCGGTCCTGGAGCCCGATCTACGGGCCGCCACCGGGTGGATCGGGCAGGATCCCGGGCACGCCCAGCGGCTCCTGGACCACCACGTCCACTCGCTCATCGCCGTCCCCCTCCTCGCCCGTGGCATCGCCCTGGGCGTGGCGAGCTTCTACCGCTCGACCGATCCGGCCCCCTTCGGCGACGACGACCGTTCGCTGGCCCAGGAACTCGCCACGCGCGCGGCCATCTGCATTGACAACGCCCGCCGTTACACCCGCGAACACACCATGGTCCTCGCGTTGCAGCGCAGCCTGCTGCCGCACAGCTTCCCCGAACAGAACGCCGTCGAGATCGCCCACCGCTATCTGCCCGCCGCGTCCGGGGTCGGCGGAGACTGGTTCGATGTCATTCCGCTGTCCGGCACCCGTACCGCCCTGATCGTCGGGGATGTCGTCGGTCATGGGATGCACGCCGCCGCCACCATGGGCCGACTGCGGATCGCCGCGCGCAACTTCGCCGAACTGGACCTGGGCCCGGACGAGGTCCTCACCCACCTCGACAAGCTCGTGGGCCGCCTCGACCGGGACGAGGACACCGCGGAGGCCGCCACCGCCGGCCCCGGCATCATCGGCGCCACCTGTCTGTACGCCATCTATGACCCCACCTCCCAGCAGTGTGTGATGGCCCGGTCCGGCCACCCCCCGCCCGCGATCGTCCACCCCGACGGCTCGGTGACGTTCCCCGACCTGCCCGCGGGCCCGCCACTGGGCCTGGGCGGGCTCCCGTTCGAGACCGCCGCGTACCACCTCCCCGAGGGCAGTCAGCTCGTCCTCTACACCGACGGACTCCTCCAGGACCGCCACCGTGACATCGACGCGGCACTCGACCGGCTGCGGCAAGCCGTGGCGCACCCCGACCGCTCGCCCGAGGACACCTGCGAGGCCGTACTCCGGACCGTGGTGCCCCCGCACCCCACCGACGACATCGCCCTGCTCGTCGCCCGCACCCGCGCCCTGGACCCCCAGCGGATCGCCACCTGGGACGTGCCCGCCGACCCCGCGCGCGTCTCCGGCATCCGCGCGGCCGTGACCCGCCGGCTGGCCGAATGGGGGCTGGACGAGGTCGTCTTCGCCACCGAACTCCTGCTCAGCGAGCTGGTCACCAACGCCATCCGTTACGGCACCGAGCCCATCCAGGTACGCCTGCTCCACGACCGCACGCTGATCTGCGAGGTCTCCGACGCCAGCAGCACCGCCCCGCATCTGCGCCGGGCGGCCACCACCGACGAGGGCGGCCGCGGTCTGTTCCTCGTCGCGCAGCTCACCCAGTCCTGGGGCACCCGCTACACGGCCGACGGCAAAATCATCTGGGCCGAGTGCGCCCTGGAGGCTCCCGGCGGGAAGCCCGCCACCGCCGGGGTCTGCTTCGACGACATTCCCGCCATCTGACAGCCCATCCGGCATCCGGGCCGAAGCGGGCCGTAGCATGACCGAAATGTGGTGACCGGGCCGGTAAAGCACCGTCAGGACCGCGCGCCCGGCGCCCGCACCACCGCGAAGCGCCCCGCAGCAGTGTCCTTTCCGTCGGGAAGAACCACGAGGCCGACCCCGGAGAAGTCCGTGCACGACGCTCCTGACCGCACCCCGCCCCCGCGCCACGGCCCGGAGCCTCTCGTCCGCATACGCGGCCTGTGCAAGCACTTCGGCGGCACCCTCGCGCTGGACGCGGTCGACCTCGACATCCATTCCGGCAGCATCCTCGCCCTGCTCGGCCCCAACGGTGCCGGGAAGTCCACCCTCATCAAGGTGCTCGCGGGCGTCCACCACGCGGACGAGGGCGAGGTGACCGTGGCCGGGCACCCGCTCGGCACCGAGGCCGCCTCCCGCACCATGTCCTTCATCCACCAGGACCTGGGGCTGGTCGAGTGGATGACGGTCGCCGAGAACATCGCCCTGGGCACCGGCTACCCACGGCGCGCCGGGCTGCTGTCCTGGCGGCGGACCCGCGCACGGTGCGCCGAGGCCCTGCAGCTCGTCGCCGCGCACCTCGATCCCGACACCGTCCTCGCCGACCTCCCGCGCGCCGAACGCTCCTTGGTGGCCATCGCCCGCGCACTGGCCACCCGGGCCGAGCTGATCGTCCTCGACGAGCCGACCGCCAGCCTCCCGGCAGCGGACTGCACCCGGCTCTTCGAGGTGCTGCACACCCTGCGCGACCAGGGCCACGCCCTCGTCTTCGTCACCCACCGGCTCGACGAGGTGTACAAGGCCGCGGATGTCTTCGCCGTCCTCCGCGACGGCCGCCTCATCAGCCAGGGTCCGCTCGCCGGCCACAGCCCTGCCCGGCTGGTGCACGACATCGTGGGCCAGGAACCGCTCGGCTACGACTTCGCCCCCGCCGCGGGGCCGGCCGTCCTGAGCCTCGACGGCGTACGGACCGAGAACACCGCACCGGTCAGCCTGGAACTGCGCGGCGGGGAGATCCTCGGCATGGTGGGCCTCACCGGCGCCGGCCACATGGAACTGGGCCGCGCCCTGGCCGGCGCCCGGCCGGTCGTCGACGGCCGGGCCCGACTCCACGGCCGGCCGTACGCCCCGGGCTCGGTCACCGACGCCGTCGCCGCCGGAGTCGGCTTCGTGACCAGCAACCGTCAGGAAGAGGGCTGTGCCGCGGAACTGACCGTACGGGAGAACTTCCTGGCCAACCCGCGGGCCGGCGGGCTGACGGCCTGGCACTGGATCAGCCCCCGGCACGAGCGGGCCGAGGCCACCGCCCTGGCCGAGCGGTTCTCGGTCTACCCCCGGGACAGCGAGGCGCCGATCGCCACCCTGTCCGGCGGCAACCAGCAGAAGGTCATGGTCGGCCGGTGGCTGCGGATGCCGCGCGGTCTGCTGATCCTCGAAGAGCCGACCGCCGGGGTGGACGTCGGCGCCAAAACGGCGGTCTACCGGCTGCTCCAGGACGCGCTGGCCGACGGGCTCGCCGTGCTGCTCCTCTCCACCGACTTCGAGGAGGTCGCCGATGTGTGCCACCGCGCCCTGGTGTTCGTCCGCGGGGCGGTGACGGAGGAGCTGAGCGGCAAGGCCCTCACGGTGACCGAGCTGGCCCGCGCCTCGTCGGCCATGGCCGCGCTCACCGGGGAGACGAGCTGATCATGACGCCCTCCCCGCATTCCCCAGCGGTCCGCAGGCTGGGGCACCTCGTCGGCGCCTACGGCCTCCTGGCGCTCACCGCCCTGCTGTTCCTGGCCTTCTCCCTCGCCCTGCCGGATACTTTCCCCACCCTGGACAACATCTCCGAGATCCTGTCCAACCAGTCGATCCCCGCCCTCCTCGCGCTCGGTGCGATGATCCCCATCGTCACCGGCAATTTCGACCTGTCCATCGGCTATGGGCTCGGCCTCGCGCATGTGATGACGATGCAGCTGCTCGCGCATGCGGCGTGGCCCTGGCCGCTCGCCTGCCTCGTGGTGGTGGCCGGCGGGGCGGTCGTCGGCACCTTCAACGGCATCGTGGTCGAATTCGCGAAGATCAACTCTTTTATCGCCACCCTCGGCACCGGCAGCATCCTGTACGCCCTCACCGGCTGGATCACCAACGGGGCCCGCATCATCCCCGGCCCACAAGGACTGCCGGCCGCCTTCACCGACCTCTACGACTCCAGGTTCCTCGGCCTGCCGGTCTGCGCCTTCTACGTCCTCGCCCTCACCGCCGTGCTGTGGCTGCTCCTGGAAAGGCTGCCCCTCGGCCGGTATCTGTACGTCATCGGCTCCAACCCCCGCGCCGCCGACCTGCTGGGCATCCCCTCCCGGCGCTACGTCATCTACGCGTTCGCCGGATCGGGCCTGGTCGTCGGTATCGCCGGGGTCCTGCTCGCCGCGCAGCAGCGCATCGGCAATCCCAGCGTCGGCCTGGACTATCTGCTGCCCGCGTTCGTCGGTGCGCTGCTCGGCTCGACCGCGATCAAACCCGGTCGCCCGAACGCGCTGGGGACGCTGGTCGCGGTCGTCATCCTCGCCATCGGCCTGGCCGGCATCGGCCAGTTCGGCGCCCAGTTCTGGGTCACGCCGCTGTTCAACGGCGCCACGCTGCTCCTCGCCGTCGGTATGGCCGGTTACGCCGCGCGCCGACAGTTGCGCCACCGACGGGCGGAGCCGCCCCGAGCCCGCCAGGACCCGCGCAAAGTCACCTCGTGACTGCCCATCACCGTGTCGTCCCTCGGCGAGGAGCGCCTGTGCACCCGAACCACACGACCGCCCTCGGCCTCACCGTCGCCGTGGCGGTGGTGGCCGCTGCCCTCGCCGGCTGTGAGCGCGGCGCCTCGACCGGTGGCGGGCCCTCCGCCCCGGGGCCGACGACGCCCGGCTGCCCCGCCGTACTGGCCGGTGCCCAGGCGGCGGTGCAACGGGCCATGAAGACCAACCCCGCATGGCACGGCCCTACCCGTGGCCCCCGGGCGGTGCCCGGCAAAAGCATCGTCTATGTCGCCCAGACCATGACCAACCCCGGTGTCGCCGGTGCGGCCAAGGGGGTACGGGAGGCCGCGAAGGCGCTCGGCTGGAACGTCCGGGTGATCGATGGCCAGGGCACTCCCGCCGGGATCCAGGCGGCCTTCAGCCAGGCCCTCGCCCTGCGGCCCTCGGGCATCGTGATCGGCGGCTTCGACCCCAAGCTGACATCGCAGCAGGTCGCCAAGGCCAACGCCCGGCACATTCCGCTCGTCGGCTGGCATGCCGTCGACTCCCCCGGCCCGAGCAAGGACCCCGAGCTGTTCAGCAACATCACCACCAGGGTAAAAAATGTCGCGCAGATCAGCGCGGACTGGGTCATCGCGCATTCCCACGGCCACGCCGGAGCCGTCGTGTTCACGGACGCCTCGATCCCCTTCGCCAGAAACAAATCCGAGCTGATCAAGAAAGGGCTGGCCACCTGCGACGGTGTACGGCTGCTGGCGGAGGAGAACATCCCCATCCCGGACAGCAGCAGCCGGACTCCCCAGCAGGTTTCCTCGCTCCTCTCCCGCTTCCGGGACCGGTGGACCTACTCCGTCGCCATCAACGATGTGTATTTCGCCGACGCCGCCCCGGCCTTGCGGGCAGCGGGTAAGAAAGGTGCCGGTGCCCCCTTCAACATCGGCGCGGGTGATGGCGATCCCTCCGCCTTCCAGCGCATCAACAGCCGGCAGTTCCAGGCCGCCACCGTTCCCGAGCCGCTCTCCCAGCAGGGCTGGCAGATCCTCGACGAATTCAACCGCGCCTTCTCCGGCGAACCCCCCAGTGGATATGTCGCTCCCGTGCATATCTCCACGGCCGCCAACACCGGTGGGGCCATCACCTGGGACCCGCCCGGCTACCGTGCGGCGTATCTGAATATCTGGGGCAAGTAAGAGAGTTGCTGGAAGACCTCCCCGGGCCTGATCCACTGGTGCGTCCCGCTCCCGTGTCCCAGGCGGCTTGCGTATCCCCTGGTCGTGACCCCTTTCTGCGTTCCGGTGTCCCGAACCGCCCGGCTCTCGTTGCGGCTGGGACGGATCACCCCACAGGCTCGGATCACCGGAGCACCACATCGACGCCACCCCGGTGGCGCGGATTGCGCTCCGGGTTCGACATTCGAGCAAGGAGAACTTGTGATCTCAAAAACGAAGAAGGTAGCGCGGTCCGCGGCCGTGGCCTTCGCCGCAGCCGCCGCGTTCACCGTGACCGTCCCGACCGGCAACGCCTTCGCCATCGACAAGGTCCCCTGCCGCGGTGGGGAGAACTTCCTCAAGATCTGGTCGCACAGCGACGGGCAGCAGAGCGTGGACTGCTACGCGAACGCGGGGAAGATTTCCTTCGGCGGGTGGTGGGTCGACAAGATCTCCACGGGGAACAACGACTTAATCTACTACGACGCGAACGGCGATTCGGTGAAGATCGAACGGTGGCACGAGATCTCCTTCCCGAACCGCCCGCCGAAGGTCAACGACATCGAAATCCTGTGACGAGTCAACGATGAGTCGACGGGGCGGCATGGGCCCGGGATGGCCGTTTGCCACTGGGTGTCCATTCCTGGATATCGCCACTTCCCGGACGGGCGCCGGCATTTCCGCCGCGTGAATCCGCCCGCACCCGGCTCACTGATGCCGGCCACGTCCTCCTGGCGTGGCCGGCATCGGCATGAGCGGCTCCAACGGCGTCCCGTGGCCGGCCGACTTCCCCACCACTACCGTCAAGGGCACCTGGTGTCGGTCAACGTGTCGGTCAACAGCTCACTGGACTCTTTGACACCCGAGGGTGGGCATCGGCCCCCCGGCGCGAGAGCAAGGGGCAGTTTCGTATGACGTCGATGGCTACTCCTCCTCCCGCTTGATCCACTCGCTGCCGCCCAATGGGTAGTCGTAGCCGGGGCGGCCGGCGTCGGCACTGGTGTGGAACGGGGTGCCGCGGTTGTCGATGTGCACGGTGCCGCGGCGGTTCCCGCTGGACCAGTCCAGGGCGAGGTCCCAGCGGACGTCGTGCGCCTTGGTGTGGGCGGTGACGTAGAAGACTTCCGGGTCGGACTCGCTGATCTTGTACGGGAAGTCGCGCTGGCCGTTCTTGACGGTGATGGAGGGGCTGCCGTTGTCGAGGTCGATGTCGAATGACTTGGTCTCGACGTTGCCGCCGCATCCGACGCCCATCGAGTAGTCGTTCCAGGCAAGCGGGGCGCCCTTCGCGACGACGCGTACATGCAGGGCTTCCAGGACAACGGTCTCTTTCCCGGTGCCCTGCACGGTGAACGCGACCCGCTGCTCCCCCGAGGAGGCCGCTCCGTACGCGGCGGCCCAACGGGGCGCGTCCCGCTCGGCAGCGGGCGGGCCGACGTGTTCGGGCTCCCTGTCGACCAGGAAGTGCTGACTGCACGGGGTGTCGTAGACATACGGGCGGGTGGCGACGTTGACCCGTACGCCGTCTGCGGGCTCGCCGCCGCTCTCGCCTTTGGGGGCGGGGGACTCTGACGCCGAGGCGGAGGGTCTGCCGGTCTTCGCGCTGTGCGACGGAGAAGGAGTGGCCGACGGGGACCGCCCCTTGTCGTGTGCACGGGCGGAACCGGTGCTGCGGGGAGTGCCGGTGCCGGCTCGGTCGGTCCCGGCGGACTTCTGCCCGCTGCCATCGCCTCCGGAGGACGGCAGATTCACGGCCAGTACGACGGCTCCCAGAGCGGCTGCCGCGGCGACGGAGGCGAGGAGCGTGAAGCGGCGCCGACGGGGCGGCACGGGAGCGGACCGGGCAGCACCGCCGACAGCCGGTTCCTCACTTCCGCCGGCCTCACGGGGATCACTGGTCTCGCTGGTCTCACCGGCCTCACCGGGATTGCCAGCCTCATCAGCCTCACTGGGCTCGTGGGCCTCGGGCTCGTCGGCCCCGGCACCGCGCACCACCGCCCCTCCCGGCCCCGGCCGCTGGCGGCCCCGCGCCGCATCCGCCAGAATCCACCGCCGGTGCAGCTCGATCAGTTCCTCGGGGGTGGCCCGGCACACCCGCGCGAGCCGCTCGGCCGGCGCGTATGCGGTCGGCACCGCGCTGCCGCGGCAGTAGCGGTGCAGCGTCGAGGTGCTCATGTGCAGCCGCTTGGCGAGCGTCCCGTAGCTCAGCCCCGAGCGTTCCTTCAACTCGCGTAAGAACTCCGCGAACGCGTCCGCGTCCCCGGCCTCCCCCATCGCCCCAGACATCGTTGTTCCCCTTCCCCGCCTGACCCGGCGCGTCCCATTTCCGCGTTCCAGGCCCTTAGATGTCCGCTGGCCGAAGTCCGTTCTGTGTTCCAGCATCCCCAACTGCCCAATATTCGTGGCGGCTGGGACGAATCACCCCGCAATCTCCGTTCAGCCAAGCACCACACCCACCGCAGCATCGAAGGAGCTCACCAGATGGCCACCGTCCGGAACTCCCGCACCCGCCTACTGGCCGCCGCCGCGACCGGCGCACTCGCCGTCCTTTCCGTGACGGCATGCAGCAACGGCTCGGACGTCCGCAGCGAGGGCGCGGCCACGGACGCCGCCGCCACCGTGTCGGCCTCCGCCTTCACGGCACCCGGCGCCGGCTCCTCCCGCCACGATGCGAAGCCCGCGCTCGCCGGATCGCGGCCGGCCACGAGCACGCACGTGACGAAGACCCTCGCGGCGTCGGGGAACGGCAGGACCGGGACCGGCGGCAAGGCCGTCACCTGCCAGGGCTCCAACAGCAAGACGGTCGCGACCCCCCTGAACCGCCCCGTGAACCACATGCTGCTCACGGTCACCAACACCGGCCGCAGCACCTGCTACCTCTACACCTACCCAGCCGTCCGCTTCGGTGAGGCCCAGTCGGTGCCGCCGGCCATCGAGGCCTCCCGCCCGCAGGCCGTCGTCACCCTCAAGCCGGGCGAGTCCGGCTACGCCTCGGTGAATCTGTCCGCGACCGACGGCAGCGGCTCCCACGGCCGCACGGAGAAGTCCCTGGCCGTCTACTTCCACGGCCCCTCCGGCAATGAGAGCGTCGGCACAAGTGCCCACCCCGCACTGCCCGCCAAGGGTGTGTACATCGACGACTCCCTCAAGGTCACGTACTGGCAGCAGTCGTTGGACGACGCCGTCGAGTGGTGACACCTCCGCCGATGCGGCGTTCTCCTGCCCGCTTCCCTCGGGGGATGGCCGTCAGTGCCCTGGCCGGGCACGGGACCCGGGCCGCGCATGCTGTGTGCGCCAGGCGCTCGGACTGATGCCGAAGTGGTCGCGGAACCAGCGCGAGAAGGTTCCCGGGCAGGAGAATCCGAGCAGACCGGCGATCTCCGTGAGGGGGCGCCCGGAGTCTGCGACGTACCGGCGCGCCAGGCGGCTACGAACCGAGTCGAGCATCGAGGAGTAGCCCTCCCCGCGTTCGGCGAGGCGACGTTGGAGGGTTCTGGGGTCGAGGTCGAAGTCGCGTGCCAGTCGTTCGAGTGAGCATCGCCCGGTGGGCAGAAGTTCCTCGACGAGGCGGCGAGCGCGGTCGACGAGGACACCGCCGGGCGCCGCGGGGATGTTCTTGAGGAACTGCCGGGTATAGGGCCGCAGTCTCGGATCGGCGAGGGTGTTGGGTGCCTCAAGGTCCGAGTCGCAGAGGAGAACACCGGAACGCGGCTGATGGAAGGTGACAGCGGGGCCCAGCACACGGTGGTAGGGGGAGGGATCGTCCGGGGCGGTCCGGGTGAAGGTGACGCCGACCGGCTGCCGGCCGGGCCCGAGGAGTCTGCCGACGAGTCGGTGGCAGACGCCGACCAGCATGTCCGTTCCCTGGTGGCGATGGTCGGCCGGCGAGTCCAGTGCCAGGTCCACCCAGAGGCCGGCCAGCCCGTCGCTGACGACGATCTGTGCCCGAAGTGCCTCGTTGTAGCGGCGGAACTGTTGGATCAGCAGGTCGAGGACGCTCCGTACGGTCAGCTCCTCGCGGGCGACGAGGCCGATCGGGCCGAGGTTGGAGAACCGGCTGAGCTCCGCGAGCCGGAGGCCGAGGTCGGGGCAGCCAGTGGCGGCAGCGGTGTGTTCCAGAAGCTCGATGCCCGCGGCCACCGGGAGCCACTGGTCAGGGTCCGCCAACGCGGCCGGGTCGAGCCCCACGGCTCGCATCAGGGCCGACGGATCCCCTCCGAAGGAGCGCACCAGATCGGGGTAGTTGGCCAGAACCGTGGTGCGGGCGAGCGGGTGCACAGCAAGCGACCTCCCCAACGCCGGCCGACTGTCGTGAAAGGCTAAGCCAGGTGTCGTGATCCGAAAAGCGCGTTCCCCGGCGGCGAGATAGCGTCCTCGTCCGAACGTCCGGTGCCCGCCGTGGCAGGAACCCTTCCTCGTTCGCCTCCGGCGCGACCGGGCGTTCCGTATCCGAGCATCGAGGAGGCATCGCGTGACCACGACCGAGACCCAGGCCACCGAGTTGACCGCCCCGGCCGCCGAGGCGTACGTCTTCGCCTACCCTCTGGTCACCATGGAGCTGACCAGGCGTCAGATGACCACTCCGGGCTCGTCCGTCCTCGGCCACGCGCCGCTGAACAGTTTCGCGCACATGCCGTTCACCCCGGACGCCTCGTTCGAGGGTGTGGTCAGCCCGAACGCGGACACCCTGTACTCGATGGCCTGGCTGGATCTCTCGGCCGGGCCGGTGCAGCTGTCCATGGCCGCGACGCCGGGGCGGTACTTCCTGCTGCCGCTCTACGACGCCTGGACCAACGTCTTCGCCTGCCCGGGCACCCGGACCACGGGCAGCGGCGCCCGCGAGTTCGCGCTGGTCGGCCCCGGCTGGCAGGGCGAACTGCCCGAGGCGATGGAGCGGATCGACGCCCCGACCTCCCTGACGGCGATCGTCGGCCGTACTCAGGTCAACGGTGTGCAGGACTATCCGGCCGTGCACCGCGTCCAGGCCGGTTACCGGCTGACGCCGCTGACGGACGCCCCCGCCCCCACGGTCGCAGGCCCCGGCCCGGTGGATCTGGTGACCGCTCCGGTCGACCAGGCCGCCGCGCTCGACGCCGCCACCTTCTTCGCGATGACCGCCCATCTCATGGCGGACAACCCGGCCAAGCCGGAGGACGCTCCGGTCGTCGAGCGAATGGCGCCGCTCGGCGTGGTCCCTGGCCGGCCGTTCGACTGGGACGCGCTGAGCCCCCAGGCGCAGCGGGCCATCACCGAAGGCACCGCCGAGGGCCTGGCCCGGGTGCGGTCCGCGAGCCGCACGCCGCGTGCGGAGGTGCGTGACGGCTGGATGACCCCGTACGACCTCGGCAGCTATGGCACGGACTACCTTCAGCGGGCCGCGATCACCGCGGTGGGTCTGGGCGCGAACCTCCCCCAGGACGCCGTCTACTCGATGTGCCGGACCGACGCCGACGACCGGCCCCTGCACGGCAGCAACCGCTACCAGCTGCCCTTCGAGGCCGGCAACCTGCCGCCGGTGAACGCCTTCTGGTCGCTGACCATGTACAACGACCGGCAGTTCTTCGTCGACAACGCGATCAACCGCTATGCCATCGGCGACCGTGACGCGCTGGAGTTCCACTCCGACGGGTCACTGACGCTGCTGATCCAGCACGCCTCGCCGGGCGAGCGCCTGGAGTCCAACTGGCTTCCGGCACCGGAGGGCTCCTTCAACGTCATGCTGCGCATGTTCTGGCCCCGGCCCGAAGTCCTGGAGCGCACCTGGCACGCGCCGGCCCTCTGCCGCATCGGCTGACCGGGCGGGAGTGGACGAAGACGACCGGCGTTCTCAGTTGCGGGGCAGGAGGGACCCCAGCGGCCCCAGGTCGAGGTTGAGGTCCTCAAGGCGCAGGTCGTGCTGCTCGCACAGCTCGGTCATCCGCGCTTCGAGATGCATCAGGGTCTCCCCGATGTGTTCCACCTGCTCCTCGCTCAGATCGCCCTGCTCCACGCGGCGGATGGCCTGACGCTCCATCAACTGCCGTAGCAGCTCCACCACGGTGAGTACCAGAGAGACCAGATCGCGGCCCATTCGCTCACGGTCGAGGTCGAATCTGCTCTCCGGCGTCCCCGGCGTTCCTCCGGTCACCGCGGGGCCTCCGGTCACAGCGGGCCTCCGTCCGACCACGGCGCGGGGACGCGTTCGTTGACCGAGGACAGCAGTGCGTGCAGGGAGAGCCGGACCAGCGGTACCTCGGCGATGGCGATGACCAGGTCGCCGCTGACCACGACCCCGGTGGACAGGACGCGGTCCAGGAGGTCGACCAGCGGCACCCCGATCGGCCCGGCGAGTGGACCCGGGGTGTCCCAGGGGACGGGCTCGTGAACGGTCACCGCTCACACCTCCCCGGCGAAGGAGTACGGCGCCCAGGGGCCGGAGACCTCGACCTCCGCGCCGGTACGACGCCGCAGGAGCTCCACCGCGTCGAGGAGCTCCTTCTCGCGCACGGTGGTCACCAGGTAGGCGGCGTTGAGCACTTGCAGCCGGTGCGGCTCCCCCGTCATCTCCTGGGTGTGCGGGCGGAGCCGGCGGGTGGCGGTGGCCAGGCGGCTCAGGGCGGCATCGATGTCCTCGGCGGTCCGCAGCGCCCGGTCGTGGTGCTGCTCGCGCGCCTGGTGCAGCCCGCGCTTCCGCTCCAGGTAGGCACGGCCCGCCCCGCCGCCGTTCCGGGAAGCTGCGGACGGCGCGCTCCGTGGACCCTCGGACACGGTCGCCGGGAGACTGACCTTCACGCCCCATTCGGCGTGGCCCTCGATACGGGCGAGCGCCGCGGCGAAGCGGTCCCGGTCCGCGCCGAGGGCCTGTTGTGCCCGCTCGTCGCCGCGGTAGAGGGTGGCGAGCGCCAGCGGCACCGTCGGCCCGCAGGCGGCGGCCGCGGTCACCACCTCGTGGTGCGCGCGGGCGCAGCGCTCCAGTTCGGCACGGTCCGCCAGCCGCTGCTGCCAGGCGTCCTCGGTGAAGCCGTCGGCCGGTACGTGCTGGACGACCGCGGTGAGCGGACCGAGCGGCAGGGTGCGCACGGGGAAGCCCGCGGCGAGGCCCGCGAGCCCGCTGAGGGCAGCCGGGTCCAGCCGGCGGCACACCGCATAGACATAGGTCGCGGTCGCGGTCTCGGTCTCCGGGGCGCCGGGCTGCTCCCTCGTCATGACCCCGCCTTGTCCTTCGTCCGGGAGGAGGACGCTTCGCCGTCGTCGGCCGGCTCCAGTGCTTCCAGCCGCTCGCGCAACCGGGCGTTCTCCTCGCGCAGTTCACTCCGCGCCGCCTTGGAGCTGAGCGCCGGATCGGTCTCCCACCAGTCGATCCCGGCCTTCCTGGCCGTCTCCACCGAGGCGACGAACAGCCGCAGCCTGATGGTGAGCAGCTCGATGTCCAGCAGATCGATTTTGATGTCCCCGGCGATGACAATGCCCTTGTCGAGGACGCGTTCGAGGATGTCGGCGAGGTTCGCGGTGCTGGGACCGTTGGCAGGAGGAGCGGCCGGTCGGTAGTCGACATCGGTCATGTGGTCACTCCTTCCTCTTCGTCGCGTACGGGGCGGGGGTGGCTCCGGAGCGCCGGTCAGCTCTCGTACAGCAGGTCGAGCAGCTGCTCCTCTTCCTGCTCGAACGCCGCCTTGCTGAGGTGCCCGGCTTCGTACTCCTGGTTCAGCGCGGCGAGCCGGGCGCGGATGATGACCGGGTCGTGCAGCTCGCGGTCGGCCGCCCGGGCGAGTTGGTCGGCCACCCAGACCACTCCCCGCACCGGGGCGAGCGGCAGTGTGAGCACTCCGGTGATCAGCCCCATGTCAGCCGCCGGCCCTTCCCGCGAGCACCTGCGGTTCCAGGAAGCTGTAGCAGGGCAACGGTCCCGCCACCCGCAGGGCGACGCGCTCGCGCCGGTCCTGGGCGAGGCGCTCCGCCTCCGCGGCGAATTCGGCACTGTCACTCCGGTCCACCAGGAACGACATATTGATCTGGCAGCCGGATACCTCCGGCCCGGGGCGGACCGCATGAGCCCAGGGCTTCAGCTCGCGCACGATTTCCTGGCCCGCTTCGGCGGCCCGGCGGGACAGCGCGGTCGCCACCGCTTCTCCCAGCCGCATATTGGCCTCGTAGCTCGGCCGCCGGTGCACCTCTTCGCGCAGCCCGCGGATGGTGGCGTCCCCTTTGACGAGCGCGGCGAGCGAGTCGTCGGCCGGCATCGCCTTGACATTGATCTCGACCCGGCCCGCGAGGCTCTCCAGCGCCGCCAGATGGCGTTCCTCGTCGTCGGCGAGCTGACGGCGGATCACCGTCTCGTCCGGCGCCACCATGCCGAAGCGCATCGGCAGGACGGGCCCGCGTTCGGACAGGGCCAGCAGCAGCTCCTGATGCGCCAGCAGGTCGCGACGGCGGGCCCGCAGCTTCGGGGGCGCCTGGCTCACGACCGCGGCGACCCGCCCCTCCTCGATCTTCTCCACGACGCCCGGGGGATCGCCGACTCCGCCCACGTCCGAGGGCAACGGGCGATCGGTCCGGATGATGCCGTAAACGTAGATACCGTCATCCGTCACGGGTCATTCCTCCTCTGCGCGCCGCCGGCGGGAAGCGGCTCCGGACCGGGCGGGACTGCGCCGCCGCCGCTGCGGCTGCGCTTCCTCGTCCGCATCGTCATCCTCGTCATCGCCCTGGCCCACCGCCGAACGGACGGTTTCGCCCACGGATTTGGCGGCGTCTTTCACCTTGCGCTTTCCGATGCCTTTGGCGGCCTGACCGCTGAAGAGTTCGGGAACGGTGACACTTCCCGAATCCCGCTCCAGATCCAGCCGGTTGCACGCCTCCGCGAAACGCAGATAGGTATCCACGCTGGCGACCACGATGCGGGCATCAATCTTCAGAATCTCGATCCCGACCAGGGACACCCGTATGAACACATCGATGACCATCCCGCGGTCCAGGATGAGCTCCATCACGTCGTACAACGTGCCGGCCCTGGGCGGACAGGGAATTACCTCGCCGGACAGGCCGGTATAGGTCGTCATGCTCATCTGGGGTGCCCTTTCAGCTGGTCGGGACGGCGCTCACTGATCGGCCGCACCTCGTCGATAGCGGTGGGTCCGGTAGTACTCGCGCAGTTCGCCCTCGTTGTCGAGCCTTACCTCGTACGTCGCGAGAAGGCTCGTGGTGTCCGGGATCCGCGCCAGTTCCAGCACATCCACCACGACACACCAGCCGTCATCGGTCCGCCGGACCGCCGAAACCCCTTCGGTCGGGTGGCTGATCACGCTCTGCAGCAATTCGGCGGCGCGCTGCGCCACCTCCGCCGGAGTGTTCTCCGGCGTTGATTTCCGTTTACGGGCAGCCGTGGACGACCGCACCCGCGTGCGGGATTGCTCTGCCATACCCCAAGTCTCATCGCCTCCCCGCCCCGCGCATCCTGAGCGGGCCCAATCTGATCAGGCGTCGTGGGAAAGGTGGCGCCGGGTGACGGCCAGGATGGCCATGTCGTCCTCGTGGTCCCCCTCGGTCCAGCGGCCGACATCCTTGGTCACGGCCTCCACCAGCGCCTCGGGTTCGGTGAACCGCCGGCCCAGGCGCCCCGAGCACACCGGGTCGTAGAAGGTGCCCCGCTTGTCCCGCGCCTCGGTGACCCCGTCCGTGATCAGCAGCAGCGAGGCCCCCGGGGGCAGTCGCACCCCGTCGACCGGTACGGAGGCCGCCGGTGTGAGGTCGCCCAGCCCGACGCCGAGGGGCAGCTGAGGGATGGTCGGGTCGAGCCGGACGAGCTGACCGCCGTGCACCAGATACGGGGGTGGATGCCCGCGGTTCACCAGGCTCAGCATCTCGCCGTCGGCGGAGACCTCGGCCAGCACGGCGGTGGTGAAGCCCTCACTGGAGATCACCGGCCCGCTCCGGGCCGCCGCCCTGGCCAGCGCCTCGTCCAGCCGCTGCCCCAGCGTGTTCAGGCTGGGAGCGTATTCGGCCTCCTGACGGAACGCGCCGAGCGCCACCGACACCGCGGCGACGGCCTTGATGCCTTTGCCCCGCACATCGCCGATGATCATCCGTACCCCGAACGGCGTCTCCTGCACCGCGTAGAAGTCACCGCCGATCCGCGCCTCGGCCTGCGCCGCGGTGTACCCGGCGGCCACGGCCAGCGGCCCGGCCTCCTTCGGCGGGTCCGGGAGCACCGCCCGCTGGACCGCCTCCGCGACATCCCTGGCCAGCGCCAGATCGCGGCCCTGCCGCACAATGAGCCGGTTCACCCCGAGCGCCAGCACGCCGATCAGGCCGACCACCGCCAGATCGACCAACAGCGGCGTCGCCGGACGCTCCCGCACGATGTCCAGAGCCACCGAGACCACACAGGTGACGCACACGACCGCGAGCGCGGAGCGGAACGTGAGCGTGGCCCCGGCGACGAGCGGTGCGGCGGCCAGCAGCGGGAGCCCCATATACGGCTCGGGCGCGAAAAGGTTCAGCAGAACGCCGACCAGGAGGGCCAGCGCCGCGAGTATCCAGGGCACCTTCGCCAGCGTGGGTTGCAGGCCATTCACAGCGCATCTCCTGCCGCCGGACCGCGCCCGCGACGCGGCGACCGGCGGACGGTGTGCCGCACCGCCAGGTGCGTCATTCCGATGGCTTCACATATACGCCTTGTGGGCTGGTTGTGCTCGTTACGCACCCGCTCCCGCCGGTGTGACCGGACTCCGGAAGGCGCGTCGTCTCCCATGAGCGGCGCGCCCCGCCCGGCCCGGCTCGTGGCGCCTGGCGCCTCCTAACCGGCCGCCGCCCCCCGCGCGGACGCCGCGGCGAACCAGCGCAGTCCCGGTGTCGTCGCGCCGACCAGGACCACCGCGCCGATGCACAGCAAACCGCCGCTGACCAGGGCCGTCGTGCCGGACGTGGCGTTCGCGACGAGGCCGCCGCGCTGGTTGCCGAGGTCCGGTCCTGCCTGGCCGACGATTTGTTCTGCGGCGCTGACCCGGCCGAGCAGTTCGTCGGGGGTGTGCAGCTGCACGAGGGCGCTTCGGGAGACGACGGAAACGGTGTCGGCGGCGCCCGCCAGGGCCAGGAAGGCCAGGCCGAACCAGGGGTCGGCCGCCAGGCCGAACAGGGCGAGGGCCGCGCCCCAGGTGGCCGAGCCGGCGAGCATGACGAGGCCGGGGCGGGAGCGGCGGGTGAAGCTCCCGGCGAAGAGGGAGGCGACGCCCCCGCCGGCGGCCACGGCGGTCAGGAAGAGGCCGAGCGTGCGGGGGTTGCCGCCGAAGCGTTCCGCGTTGACCTGGGGGAACAGGCTGATCGGCATCGACAGCACGGTGGTGGCCAGGTCCGTGAGGAGCGCGCCGCGGATGACGGGGGTGCGGACCAGGAAGGCCAGGCCGTCCGCCACACCGCGCAGACCGGGCCGCGCGGGCTCGTCGCCGGGGCTCATCCGCGGCAGGCCGTACGCCCCGTAGAACGCGGCGGCGAAGGTGAGGGCGTCGATCAGATAGCAGCCGCCGACGCCCAGCCGGCCCAGGATCAGCCCGCCCAGTGCCGGGCCCGTCAGCATGGCGCCCTGGAAGGAGATCCGGTTCAATGCCAGCCCGGCTGTGAGCTGTTGCTCCGGCAGCAGCCGCGGAATGAAGGTGCGGGACACCGGTCCGCTGCCGGCCGTGAAGCAGGACTCCACCGCGACCAGTAACAGCACCACCGGCGTCGGGAACTGCCCGACGATCCCTTGCAGGGCGAGCAGGAGCACGCACCCGGCCTGGCCGGTGGTCATGATCAGGTAGAACTTCCGCCGGTCCACGCGGTCGACGACCGACCCGATGAAGAGGCCGAGCACGATGAGCGGGACGGCCTGGGCCAGGCCGACGGCCCCGGTCCAGACGGTGCTGTGGGTCGTCTGCCAGACCTGGAACATCACGGTGACCAGGGTCATGTGGCCGCCGAGCCGGGAGAGCGCCTGGCCGAGCCACAGCCGCCGGAACGGTGCCGATTGCCGCAGCGGGGTCACATCGAGCAGCGCGTGCTTCACTCCCATGCGGGGTCCTCGGCGAGCTTCTCGGCGATCCGGTCGTGGAAGCTCTTGTGCGCGAGAAGCCGCTCGATATCGGCGACGACCCGGGTCAGCGGATAGGGGAGCTCGGCCTCGATCTCGGCAACGGCCGCCTCGGTGGCGCGCCACTCCGCGGCCAGCCGTCCGACGATGCCGCGGGCCCGGTCCGTGAGCGTCACCGTCTTGCTGCGCGCGTCGTCGCCCGCCGTGGTCTCCACCCAGCCGGCCGCGCGCATCGCGGCCACCTTCTGGCTGAGCGCGGAGTGCGTCCGGCCGACCGACTCGGCCAGTGCGGTGATGGTCATCGGCCCGCGGGCGTGGAGCCGGAGCAGCTCCAGGACGAAGCTCGGCTTGAGCCCGGTGATCCGTTCCTCGGTGTAGAGCCGGGCGATGTCCGCGTCCATCGCTGCCTGGAGCAGTCGCAGCGGCTGCCACAGGGTCTGCTCGGTGGGATCGAACGTGGGGTCCTCGGCCATCCGCGGATCGTAACAGCGCTTATGTAAGTGCTGTCAGGTTGCTTCCGGCCAAGTGGCGCCGGGGCCCCTGCGGGACGGAGTGTGCGGGCGGCCGGTCCTGGTGGACCATGGAAGCCACAGCACTCACCAGCGAAGGGGAGGGCCACAGCCAGCGAGGTGGACAGGCCACGGACCGGAACGAGGGCCGGCCACGTGGTCCGTCGGGTGGAAGGAGTGCCCGGGTGAGCGCAGCCGACGGGCGTCCGGCCGAGGCCGGGCAGCCGGAGGGAGCACTGCCACAGCCGAGCGGGCTGCTGGACCTCCTCGGTGTGGCCGCGGTCCTGCTGGACGCCGATGGGCGGATCGTCCTGTGGAGCCCGCAGGCCGAGGGCCTGTACGGCTACACCGCCGAGGAGGCGCTCGGGCGGTACGCGGCGCCCCTGCTCGTCCACCAAGAGCACTGGGACCTGGTGATCGATAGGTTCGCCGGGGTCATGGAGACCGGCCGCAGCTGGAGCGGCACCTTCCCCGTCCGGCACAAGGACGGCACCGTACGGCTGGTGGAGCTGCGCAACATGCGGCTGATGGACGACCGCGGCGACTTCTACGCCCTCGGGCTGGCCACCGACTCCTCGACGCTCCGCGAGGTGGAGCGGGATGTCGCCCTGTCCACCCGGCTGATCTCCCAGTCCCCCATCGGGCTGGCGATGCTGGACACCGAACTGCGGTACGTGGCCGTCAACCCGGCCCTGGAGCGGATGCACGGCATACCCGCGAAAGATCACCTCGGGCGGCACTACCGCGAGATCATGACCGCCGCGAAGTTCGAGGTGCCCGAGGCCGCGATGCGGGAGGTCCTGAAGACCGGGACGCCCATGGTCGACCAGACCACGGTCGTCGGCCGTACCCCCTCCGACCCGGACCACGAACACGCCTGGTCGATCTCGCTGTACCGGCTGGAGGACCCCCATGGGCGGGTGCTCGGAGTGGCCGACCTGGTGGTGGACGTCACCGACCGGTATCAGGCAGCCAGGGAGGCCGCCGAGGCCCGGCAGCGGCTGGCCCTGATCGCCGACGGATCCGCCCGGATCGGCACGACGCTGGAGGTGGGCCAGACCGCCCGGGAGCTGGCCGAGGTCACCGTGCCCGAGCTCGCCGACGTGGTGACGGTCGATGTCCTCGACTCCGTCCTGGACGAGCACCGTCCCACCCCCGAGGACGGCACGGCGCTCTTCCGCGCCCTCGCGGTGAAGGCCGCCTACCCCACCGAAGCCGTCCAGGCTGCGGATCCACCCGGCGCAATCGCCGCGTACGACACCGACCGCCTGGCCACCCGGTGCGTGCGCACCGGCCGCCCGATCCTCGTCCCGCACGCCGATGCCGGCGACCTGGCGCGCATCGCCCGCGACGACCACGCCGCCACCCTGCTGGCCCGTGCCGGGGTGCACTCCTATCTGCTGGCCCCGCTCACCGCCCGCGGCCACATCCTCGGCGTCCTGGGCCTCATCCGCGCACGCAACTCGCCCCCCTTCGACGAGGACGACCTCGCCCTCGCCTCCGAACTGGCCTCCCGTGCCGCCGTGTGCATCGACAACGCCCGCTCGCACCAGAGCGTGCGCAACGCCGCCGAGACCCTTCAGCGCAGTCTGCTCCCCGACCACCCGCCGCATCGTCCCGGTCTACAGCTCGCCTCCCGGTACCGGCCCGCGCAGGCCACCTACGAGATCGGCGGCGACTGGTACGACGTCCTTCCGCTCGACGGCGACAAGACCGGTCTCGTCGTGGGCGATGTCATGGGCAGCGGCATCGACGCCGCCGCCACCATGGGCCGGCTGCGCACCGCGACCTGCGCGTTCGCCGATCTCGACCTCGACCCCGCCCAGGTCCTCCAGCACCTCGACAAGATCACCTCGGGGCTGGAGCACTACATCGCCACCTGCGTCTACGCCACCTACGACCCCCACCGCGCGGTGTTCCATATCGCCACCGCCGGCCATTTGCCGCCCGCCCTCGTACGCCGCGGCAAGCACCCCGAGTTCCTCGACCTGCCCATCGGCGTGCCCCTAGGGGTCGGCGGCGTCCCCTTCGAGACCATCACTTTCGCCCTCGACCCCGGCGACCAACTGGTCCTCTACACCGACGGCTTGGTGGAAACCCGCCATCACTCCCTCGACGAACGCCTCGACACCCTGCTCCGCCTGCTGGACGCCCCCGACCGCTCCCTGGAAGAAACCTGCGACCGCCTCCTCCGCGAACTACGGCGCCCCGACGACCCGGATGACGTCGCTCTGCTGATCGCGGGCACCGAGCGGTTCCCGCCGCGGACGCCCTAGGCGTGTCCGCACCGTCCCGTCGTCCCCCGGACCCGCCCGGGCCCGCCCTAAGGGCTCCTCCCGTGATCCCTGACGGGGACAGCCCTTAGCTCCACGCGTCGACCGTCGCGGCGGCCCACGCCCTGACGCGTTCCGTGAACTCCGCGGAGGGGAACGAACCGTCGACGGCGACGTCATGGATCGTGACGGAGAAGCGGGAGGGCGGCGCGTTCCGGTGCGGCAGGGCCGTGGCCCGGACGTCGGGTGCGGGCCTGCCCTTCCCGCGGTGGGAATTACCGCGACGAGCCCGGCCGACGAGCTGGTTCACTTCGTCGAGGCCGCCTTCGAGATAGGCGTGCAGGAGCGCCCGGGCCATCGCGCCGTCGTCAGCGGGCAGCTGACTGGGGTGTTGGAGCAGGTAGCAAGAGACCGATACGCCGTGCAGCGGCCCCCACGGTGCCTGCCGCGCATGGTCCAGCGCGAGCAATATCTGGAACAGCTCGTCACAAGATCGCGGGTCCATCGGCGCACCGCACTCTGCGCAGGGGTCCATGCCTTCTCCTTGATCCTCGGAGTACGGCGTACCAGCGTCCCCGGTTTCGTGCCGCGGTGCATGTGGTTTTCTCGGAGCGCGGAGCATTCATCCCGCCGCAAAGCCCCATTGACCGAATACGCGGATTTATTGAGCGAATTCCTATGCGTCGACGGATTAATTGCGCAGCCGAATTCCGATACGGCGTGATTCGATGACTCCACCGGCGGCCGGTGAATGGGGAGCCCCGGGGCGGGCGCGGCCGTCATGCTCATGCCCTCGCTGGTCAGACCGCCGGCAACGGCGGAGCGCCCGGGCCACCCGGGAGGCTCAATTATTCGCCCGGATCCGGTGCTCTCAAGTGGTGCGCCGTGACAATGCAACTGGCTGTGTGTCATATCACTACTGCGCCGCAGAAGGCCGACAGGGTGTCGCCCTTCGCAGCAGGCCGAAAGGAACATGTCCATGCGCACTGCCCGCACTCTGTTCGCCTCAGCCGTCATCACCGCGATGTTCGCGATCACCGCTCCCGCCGCGTCCGCCGCGTCCGCGGTCGAGGGCCACACGACGGACCATGTCGCGTCGAGCAGCTCCGACCACGACCACGACAGGTGCAAGCACGGACGCCACAAGCGGGACCATCACAAGAAGGACCACCGCAAGAAGAACCACCACAAGCGCGATCACCACAAGCGGGACCACCACCGGCCGTCCGGCGGTGTGCACACCGGCGGCGGGGCCCTGGCCGACCTCCTGCGCTAGGACGGGCCAGGCCGGGCGCCACGGTCGGTGACCGGGTGCGGCCGGCTCCCTGCTGTGCTGCGGGGGTGGGTTCTCCTCTTGGGGAGCCCACCCCCGTGGCGATTCGCCGTGTCCGGCGGCGGCTGATAGGGAGGTGACATGAGCGAAATCCCTCCGGTTCTGACCGTGACCGCCATCAGCACCATCGGAGTCACCGATGTCCACGACGACAACGCCGACTCCTGGCTGGTGATCGAAACCGCCGAGCAGGGCCAGCTGTTGCTGAACCTGCCCGGCCCCATGTACCGGGCCGCGGTCCAGTCGACCGCGCTCCCGGCCGACCAGCCCGGCCCCGGCCGCCTGGCCCTCACCGAGGCCGAAGTCGCCGCCTACCGCGCCCATATCGCGAGCCTGTCGCGCACCGGCCAGGAGCCGTCCGAGTGACCTGGTGACCGGCCGGACCGGTCACCGACTCGCGGGCCCCTCCGCCCTGATCCGACAGGACTGCTTGCGGCGGGAGGTCTCACGGCCGCGTTTCAAGCGGCCGAAAGCGGCAACGCGTTGTGCATGTCCACCCGCGCTCGTTACCGCAACAACGAAGCAGCGAAGGTCGTCGTCGTCCTCGCGGATGTGACGGCGCTGATCCTCGGTCTGTGGATCCTGTTCGCCCTCGTCGACGCGAACCGCGCCAACGACCTGGTCGGCTTTGTCCATGCGGCGGCCGGCTGGCTCGCCGGGTGGTCGCACGATCTGTTCACCATGGATGCCGACTGGTTGCGGACCGTGCTGAATTACGGGCTGCCCGCCGTCGTCTATGTGTGCATCGGGCACGCGCTGGCTAGCCGCATCCGCCGCATCTAGGGCGCCTCTCCTGCCGGCCCTTGCGTGCCCCCTCCCTGGCCTTCGGCCCGCGCGATGAGGAGGGCGACGTCGTCCGGGTCGTCCGGGTCGCGCAGTGCGTCGAGGAGGCGGTCGCAGGTGTCCTCCAGTGTGCGGTCCGGGCGGTCGAGAAGGCGGAGCAGGAGCGCCAGGCGCTCGTCGATGGGGTCGTGGCGGGTCTCGACCAGACCGTCGGTGTAGAGGACCAGCCGGTCGCCGGGGCGCAGGGGGAAGGTGGCTTCCTCGAAGGGCACTCCGCCGACCCCCAGGGGCACGCCGATGGGCAGGTCGAGCAGCTCCGGCGGCCGGCCGGTGCGCATCAGTACCGGCGGCAGATGCCCGGCGACGGCGATGTGGCAGACCGCGTGGTGCGGGTCGTAGACGGCGTAGGCGCAGGTGGCGTACTGGTCCAGATCTGCGGTGATCTTGTCGATGTGCCGCAGCACCTCGGTCGGCGGGATGTCGAGGTCGGCCAGGGTGGAGGTGGCGGTCCGCAGGCGTCCCATGGTGGTCGCGGCGTCGATGCCGCTGCCCATCACATCGCCCACGACGAGCGCGGTCTTGTCCGCCCCGAGGGGGACCACGTCGAACCAGTCGCCGCCGACTTCGCTGATCGTGCCGGCGGGCTGGTAGCGGGTGACGATCTCCAGGCCCTTGCGGTGCGGCGGCCGGTCGGGGAGCAGGCTCCGCTGGAGGGTGATGGCGGCGTTGCGCTCGCCCTGGTAAAGGCGGGCATTGTCGATGCACACCGCGGCGCGCTCGGCCAGTTCGGCGGCCAGCGCGAGGTCGTCCTCGTCGAACGGCAGCGGGTTGCGGGCGCGGGTGAGGCCCAGGGCGCCGAGCACCTCACCGCGGGCGATCAGCGGCATCGTGAGATACGTGTGGATACCGGCCCGGGCCAGCAGGGCGGCGGCCTCGGGGTCACGGGCGATACGGGCCAGGTCCCGTTCGCCGACGTGCGGGAGCAGGATGGGGCGGCCGGTGCGCACACACCGGGTGGCCATACGGTCCGGCCCGTAGCTGGCGAGGTGGCCGGGCGGGTCGGCGGCGCGGACCGCCTCCGTGGGGTAGGCGGCCTTGACCGCGAGGGCCCGGAAGAGCGCATGGCGGGCGTCGGACGTCTGGGGCGGGCGGCCTTCCAGGACGGAATCCAGGATGTCCACCGCCGCTACGTCGGCGAGCTCGGGCACGGCGACCTCGGCCAGCTCGCGGGCGGTCTGCTCCACCTCCAGAGTGGTGCCGATCCGGGCGGTACCGTCGGCGATCATGGCGAGGCGGCGGCGGGCGCGGGCCGCCTCGGTGGCCGCGCGGTGCCGGTCGGTGACATCCACCAAGAGCCCGGCCACCCCGAGCACCCGCCCGCCCGGGTCCTCCAGCCGGTAGTAGGAGACCGACCAGGCGTGATCGTTGTCGGGGTCGGCGGGGGTACGGCCCACGGTGTACTCGTCGACCAGCGGCGTGCCGGACGCCAGGACCTGCTGCAGGGCGGCCTCGATGGCGTCGGTCTCCAGGAACGGCAGCACCTCCCGTACCGACCGGCCGATGTGCTCCTCGGCGGGCACCCCGTTCATCCGCTCCAGCGCCGGGTTCACGGCGAGGTAGCGCAGCTCGGTGTCCAGGACGGCCAGCCCGATCGGGGACTGCGAGACCAGCCGCGTGGACAGCGCCACATCGCGTTCCACCTGGCGCAGGATCTCCTCGTCGGTGGCGATGCCCAGGGCGTAGAAGTCACCCCGGTCGTCCAGCAGCCGCATATTGCGGAACTCCACGAGCCGGGAGCTGCCGTCCTTGCGCCGGACGGGGAAAGCGCCGGCCCAGCTCTCGCCCGTCGCCATCACCTCGGTGAACAGCCTGACCACCAGGTCCAGGTGCTGCTCATGGACCAGCAGCCGCCCCGCGAACCGGCCCAGCGCCTCCTGCGCGGTGTAGCCGAACAGCTTCTCGGCCTGCGGGCTCCACAGCACGATCCGGCCCTCGCCGTCGAGCAGCACCGCCGCGACGCTGAGCAGATCCAGCAGCCCGCTCCGCTGCGGCACCCCGGGAAGCGGCTGGTCGCCCGCCGGGCCGAAGGGGCCTGCTGTACTCATCCCGGGCACCTCCTCCGCCTGTGAGCGCGGCATGCGGTCCCGCCGGCTTCGGGCTGCGGCCCGTGCCCACTACACCTCGCAGTGCTTCCATGTTCCCCGGATCAGGGGGGCCGCGCAGTCGCTCCGGTCCGCGCCCGCCGCGTCACGGGCCGCCGAGGCCGCGGGCAGGCATCGCACCGGCCCGCATCGTGATCAACACCACCCCTGCGGCGGCGTCCCGGCGGGTCGAGAGCGTGCGCCCGGAAAGCGGCGTCCGCGCTGGTCGCGCCCCGTGGAGCAGGCGATCGCGGGCACGCTCCACGGGCCGGTCCATGGGTGAACGGGGCAGGTCGGCGGGGACAGTCCGCGGTGTCCGCCGCCGCAATTTCCGGTACGCATTCGCCGCCCGGGCCCCTGATTTGCCTCGGGCCAGGGGCGGTGTGCAACAGTGGGCCTCCCGGTCAGCCGGGCGCGCCGCCTGCGCAGCCCCTGCCGGGACTCCCCCACCCCCCAGACGGTCGGTTCCGGCTGCGCCCTGTGCGTGTCCGGGCCGTCGCCCTCCCGTTACGTCCTTCCCGAGAGAGCGATGCAGGCAACGACTCTTCCTCCCCGGAGCGCAGACCTGTTCCAGCAGGGTCTGGAGCGCCAGGCCGGCGCCGCCCTGCTGCGTTTCGGCGCTGCCCGACGACGCCCGTCCGGCCGGATCAGCTGGTCCGGCAACGGTGCCGCCGCCTGGCTCGACGACGCGCGCGGACACCTGTGGAGCGTCGGCGAAGCGGTTCCCGCCGCCGGGCTCATCCTCCGTGCCGCGCATGAACTCCCCGACGGCATAAGGGAGTTCACCGGTCCCCGGGGAACCGATGCGCTGGTCGGCCGGCACCTGCCGGTGGCCGATGTCGTCGAGTGGGTCTTCCGGTGGACGCTGGAGGAACCGCCCCTCCAACGGGCCGAGGAGCGGGTGATCGAGCTGGACGAGACGCACCACGAGGAGCTGCTCGCCTTCCTCAACGAGCACAGCCCCGCCCATTCGACCGGCCCCGGCTCCTCCGGCGTCAGCCTGTGGACCGGTATCCGCGACCCCGACGGACGGCTGGTGGCCTGCGGCGCGCTGAGCAGCCTGCGGGACAGCGGGGCCCCGCTGATGGCGTCGGTCGCGACGGACGCGCGGCTGCGCGGCCAGGGGCTCGGCGCGGCGCTGACCTCGTGGCTGACCCGGTACGCCGTACGCCGGCACGGGTTCTGCACGCTGTGGCAGCTCGCCGACAACTCCCCCGCCGAACGGCTCTACACCCGCCTCGGGTACCGCAACGAGGACCCGTGCGTCTCCGCGCGCGTCGCCGCGCCGGGATGCCCCTGAGGGAAGCCGGCCCGTCGGTGCCGGCCGACGCGGTCGCGTCCTCACAGCCGTACGCGGTGGACCCGGGCGAGCAGCAGGACGGTGTCATCGGCCGGGGAACTCGGGACGAGGCGGGCGAGGATGTGGTCCGCGGCGGCTTCCAATGAGTCGGGGAGCCGGTGCAGTTCGCTGCGCAGCGCCGTCAGCCCCTCGTCGATGTCGTGGTCCCGGGCCTCGATGAGACCGTCGGTGTAGAGGACGAGGGTGGTGTCGTCGGGCAGGTCGAGATCCGTCGAGCCGAAGGGACAGCCGCCGACGCCGAGGGGCACCCCCAGCACCTCGTCGACGACCTCGGTCCGTCCGTCGGGGTAGCGGAGGAGCGGCGGCGGATGGCCTGCGCTGGCGATCCGGGTGCGTCCGGTGACGGGGTCGTAGCGGATGTAGAGGCAGGTGGCGAGTTCGATGCCCGCCTCCTGGGCGCACTGGTCGAGCTCGGCGAGCAGCTCTTCCGGTTCCTGGTCGTGGCGGGCCAGCGCCTTGGCGGTGATACGCAGCCTGCCCATCGCCGCGGCGGCCGCGACGCCGTGTCCCATGACGTCGCCGACGACCAGCGCGACTCGCTGGTCGGGCAGGTCGACCATGTCGTACCAGTCGCCGCCGACCTCGGTGACGTGGCTGCCGGGCAGATAGCGGTGGGCGAGGTGCAGGAAGGGGCAGGAGCCCAGGGAGCTGGGCAGCAGCGCGCGTTGGAAGGTGAGCGCGATGTTCCGCTCGCGGCTGTAGAGCCGGGCGTTGTCCAGGCAGAGCGCGGCCCGGGAGGCCAGCTCCGCGGCCAGGCTGAGGTCCTGCTCGGTGAAGGTCGCACGAGCCGCTGACCGGCCGAAGACGGCGATGCCCTGCACCGTGCCCCGGGCGATGAGCGGGGCGAGGAGGAGACAGGTCAGACCGCTGTCGGCCAGCAGCCGGGCGCGCGCTTCGTCGAGCATGGTCCGCAGCATGAACTCCTCGTTCACCGGCACCGCGATCGGACGGCCGGTGCGCAGCATCCGGTGGATGGCGGAGCCCGGCGGGTAGTGCACTCCGGCCACCCCGCCGACGAGTTCCGTCGCGGGAGGGGGCAGCACGGTGCCGTGCGCGAGACGGCGGGTGATCACCGGCAGCGCCGGGTCGAACGACTCGCGCTCGTCCAGCCCTTCCACGAGCTCCACGACGGCCGCGTCGGCGAAGACCGGAACCACGGCATCGACCAGCTCCTGGGCGGTGACCTTCACGTCCAGGGTGGTGCCGATCCGGGTGGACGCCTGGTCCAGCAGCGCCAGCCGCTGACGGGTGGCGGTCGCCTCCACGATGGCCTGCTCCCGGTCGGTCACATCCACCAGCAGGCCGCCCACTCCCGGGCGGGTGCCGCCGGCCCGGGAAAGCGGGAAGAAGCTCACCGACAGCACCTTGTCCCGGTCCGGGTGGCCCCGGGTGCGCATCCCGACCCGCACTCCCGCGATCGGCTTGCCCTCCTCGGCGACGCCGCGCAGCATCCGCTCGTACTCCCCGCCGTCCGCGGTGATCATGATCTCGGTGATGTGCCGTCCCAGGTGGTCCTCGATGGGCAGCCCGTTGATGTCGGCCAGGCCCTGGTTGAGGTGGGCGTAGCGCAGCTGCTCGTCGAGCATGACCAGGCCGATGGGGCAGGTCTCGAAGAGCGCGTCGAGGAAGGCGAGATTGGTCTTCACCCGGTCCAGTTCGTCGCCGCGGCTGGCCAGGGCCATGACCACCGAATGCCCGGCCTCCCCGGCCACCGGGAAGACCCGGAAGCCGCAGTCGAAGACCGAACCGTCCCGGTGCACGGCGAGCAGCCGCCCACGCCAGTAGCCCTCGGTCCGGCCGCGATCGGCCAGGCGGGCGCAGGCGTCGGGGCCCTCATCGGGTGCGGCGGGGAAGAGAAGGGCGCCGGGCTTCGCCAGCGCCTCCGCGGCCCGGTAGCCGAAGAGCTGCTCGGCGCCGGGGCCCCAGTAGCAGAGGTGGTTGGCGTCATCGATGCCGAACACGGCGACGGCGACATGCTCCAGCAGCGAGCCGGGCTCGGACCAGAGTGGACCGCGAGCCTGCTGGTCGCTCGGCCGATCTGATGGCACCGGCTTGTCCTTCCACCCGCCGCGCGCGGTGGCCCGTCCGCCCTCCGGGCGCCAGAGCGGCTGTCTTCATTCTGCGCCCGTCCCTCAGGTGCGGACACTCGGCGTGGCACCGGCCCCGGGGCGGGCGGCACCGTGGCCGCCGTGCCGCCGTGGTTCCGGGGGTGAGCGCGCCGCCCGGGAGCGCGGCGGCCCGCCCGCCGACCGCACACTTTGGCTGGTTTCCCGGTGTGAGCGGGCCTGCCGGTGCGGCTTGGCTGGAGGGGTCCGCGACAGCGCTGCGTGAGGGGTACGGGTGTACGACTACATCATCGTGGGGGCCGGGTCGGCCGGATGTGTGCTGGCAGCCCGGCTCACCGAGGACGAGCACACCCGGGTGCTCCTCATCGAGGCCGGGCCGGCGGATGACGCGCAGGAAATCCATGTGCCGGCCGCCTTCAGCAAGCTGTTCCAGACGAAGTACGACTGGAGCTACCTCAGCGACTGCGAACCGGGGCTGGACGGCCGGCGCCGGTTCCTGCCCCGCGGCCGGATGCTCGGTGGCTCCTCGTCGATGAACGCGATGATCTACATCCGGGGCAACCGCCGGGACTACGATGCCTGGGCCGCCGCCGGCGCGGAGCAGTGGGGCTGGGACGACGTCCTCCCGTACTTCCTGCGCGCCGAGGACTTCCGCGGGGAATCCTCGCCGTGGCACGGCACCGGCGGCCCGCTGACCGTCAGCGAAGGCCGCTCCCAGCATCCGCTGATGACTGCCTACGTGGCGGCCGCCCAGGAGGCCGGCCACCCGTACACCGCGGATTTCAACGGTCCGGAACAGGACGGCGTCGGCCACTACCACCTGACGCAGCGCGACGGGATGCGGTGCAGCACGGCCGTCGCCTATCTGCGGCCGGCCCTGGACCGGCCGAACCTCGACGTGCTCACCGGCGCCCAGTGCACCCGGGTGCTGTTCGACGGTGACCGCGCGACCGGGGTCGAGCTGGAACGGGGCGGTGAACTGCTCCAGCGGCACGCCGAGCGGGAGGTGGTGCTGGCGGCCGGGGCGTACAACTCCCCGCAGCTGCTGATGCTGTCGGGTATCGGTGTGGGCGATGAGCTGATGGCGCACGGCATCACGCCCCGGGTGGAGCTCCCGGTGGGGGAAAACCTTCAGGACCACGCGCACATCGGCCTCTTGTACCTGACCGACACCGAATCCCTGCTGACCGCGCAGACACCGGACAATGTGCGGATGCTGGAGACCGAGGGCCGGGGCCCGCTGAGCTCCAACGTCGGTGAGGTCGGGGGCTTCCACCGCACCCGCGAGGGCCTGGACGCTCCCGATGTCCAGGTACACGCCACTCCGGTGATGTTCCATGAGGAGGGCATCAGCCCGGTCACGGATCATGCCTTCATGTTCGGCGCGGCCCTGCTCGCCCCCACCAGCCGGGGCAAGGTCTCGCTGCGGTCAGCGATCCCCAGCGCCAAACCGCACATCCTGCACAACTACCTGGCGACGGAGGAGGACCGGGCCACGGCGGTACGGGCGCTGCGGCTGCTGCTGGACATCGCCGAGCAGCCCAGCCTGCGCAAGCACCGGCGCGCCGACTTCCGCGTCCCCCGCTCCACGGACGACGCCGGGCTGCTGGAGTTCGCCCGGCGCGAGCTCCATACCCTCTACCACCCCGCGAGCACCTGCGCGATCGGCCCCGTGGTGGACTCCCGGCTTCAGGTGCACGGTGTCAGCGGCCTGCGCGTGGTGGACGCGTCGGTGATGCCGACGGTGGTGCGGGGCAACACCAACGCTCCCACGATCATGATCGCGGAGAAGGCGGCGGATCTGATCCGCGGCCTGCCGGCACCGGCCTGACCTGCGGCCGGCGTCACGGGGACGTCAACGACAGGACGCGCCGTCCGGTTCCAGGGCGGGACCGGACGGCGTTCCTGGGCGTGACGTACGGGTTCAGCTGATCCGCGCGGGAACGAGCAGGCGTTCGCGGCCCAGGGCCTTGGCCGTGGTGTCGCCGTACATGACGAGCTTGCCGCCGGGCCAGAGCGCGAGAAGGTCGTCCTGTCGGGTACCGCCGCCGAAGGCACCGGCGGTGACCAGGCTGCCGTAGCGCCATGCCGACTTCGCGGGACGGAGCTGGTGTTCGCCCTTGAAGCCCTTGGCTCCGGGGTTCTCGTACACCGTCACTTCACCGTCGGACCAGCGGACGAACAGATCCTGGTCGCCGGCGGCCGCCGCGAAGTTCCCGGCGACGCTGTCGCGGGCGTGTGACCAGGTCGTGTTCTTGCGTTTGGCGAGCTGCTTCTCGGCGTGCAGACCCCGGCCGTCCACATTGGTGTAGAGGGTCATCTCGGCGTCGGACCAGCGCACCACGAGGTCATCGCGGCGTGTATTACCGCCGCCGAACCGGCCGGCGGTGAGGCCCACGGCATGCGTCCAGGTGCCGTTGGGGCCCTTGAGCTGGACCGAGTTGTTCAGCTTGTTGGTTTCGTTGACGTCCTTGTAGAGGATCAGTTTGCCGTCGGCCCAGCGGACGAGGAGGTCGTCGGTGCTGTTGCCGGTGAATTCGCCCGCGGTGAGGACCTTCGCCTGCTTCCATGCCTTGTCCTTGACGAGCCGGATGTCCTTGCCCAGGCCGTAGGCGCGGTTGCCGGGGTAGAGGGAGACTTCACCGTCGGACCAGCGCACGATGAGGTCGCCGCTGCCGTTGCGCACCGAGTCGGAGTGGAACCGGCCGGTGAGGAAGCTGGTGGCGTGCTGCCAAGTAGTGGCGTCACCGAGCGGATTGACGGTGTCCGGCGCCGCGTCCGCGACCGCCTGGTCGTACAGACGGAGGACGTCGTTGTCGAACTGCGAGCTGTAGGAGATGTTGTCCTGGAGGCCGCCGGTCTTGTAGCCGCCGATGGCACCGACGAGGTTGCCACGGCTGCCGTCGAAGCCTTCCAGGAACGGACCACCGCTGACCCCCGTACGGAAGCCGTCGCAGCCGATCTCCATGAACCGGCCCTGGAACGCCCGGGTCGCGTTCGTGCACTGGAGCGGGGTCTTCTGGCCCCCGGGGTAGCCGGTGAGCGTCACCTCGCGGCGGGCCAGACCGGCGGCAGGGACCGTCGTGAGGGTGTTGCCACGGCCGATGGCGTCTTCCAGGAGCTGCCCCTGGGAGTTCGGTC
The DNA here is from genome assembly GCF_055574515.1 of Streptomyces sp. NPDC029466. Lineage (NCBI taxonomy): Bacteria > Bacillati > Actinomycetota > Actinomycetes > Kitasatosporales > Streptomycetaceae > Streptomyces > Streptomyces sp. NPDC029466. Next base: position 48,894 of record NZ_JBVHZH010000031.1, on the reverse strand, counting down.
CGACGCGCAGGACGGCGAAGTCCACATCGTCGCTGGGTGACGAGGACAGATACCGCTCGTCGATCCACACCTTGCCCAGCTCCATCGGGAAGAGGCCATAGGGCCGCTCCCCGGGCTCGCCGGCCTGCGAGGCCCCGCCGCGGTAGCCGGGCACGAAGGCGACGTTGCGGTACGGCTTGCCGCCCTTCAGGCAGTGGGCCGCGGTGAGCACCAGACTCTTGGTCGGCGAGGTGACGGCCCCGGCGCTGCAGAACTGGTTGGGCGTCGCCGAGCCGTCCTCGCTGCGGATCAGGAACACACCGACCGTGGGGACCCCCGAGGCGACCGGGTGGCTCGGCGCGAACAGCGCACTCCGGCCCGCCGCGTGCGGAGCACGCAGCGGGAGCTGCGCCGTCTCCCCGGCCCGCACCGCGTCCACCGGGACGGCGCTCCGGATGCGCTCCGGCGTCCAGTAACGCTCCAGTTCCTGCGCCCTGCGCATGTCTTCCTGTGTCACGCCCTTGGAACGCTTCACCGGGCCGGGGGACGGCGTCGCGGGGCCGGGGGACGGTGTCGCCGGGCCGGCCGTCGCCGGAGTCGTCGTGGCGGCGGGGACGTTCGGGGTGTCCGGTGTCGCTTGGTGCGCGGCGACGGCCGGTACGGCGAGCGCGAGCGAGGCGCAGGCACCGACGGCAGCGGCGCGCACCCAAGGTATTCGTTTCATGAGCCTGTCCGTTGAAGGGTCGAAGCGACCGGGTTCAGCTGAAGGAGCCGGGCCGCGAAGGCGCGTTCCCGGCCCGGGAATTCATTGGTTCTCGCGCGCTTTCCGGCAGATCTCTTCCGGATCAGCGGGGCGATTCCTGCTTCGCCGCTTACGGCGCCCAATTCGCCGGCTGCGCTGTCCTGAAGAAATGACCGGATCGCGATAGCTTCGCGGGCGCTTTCCGCCCTGCGAAGAGCCGCCTTTCGGTGTGCACCCCGCCGGTCAGTCAGACGTCGACCGGTGATCCTTCCGGGATGAGTGACAACACATCCGCGGCCCCCCATGGATGCAATGACAGAATATTTGAAGCGGGAGGAAGGTATCACGAAACCACCGGCCAAAATTGGACAGTGCGGCGCATTACCGAATATCAGAGCCTTGTGATGTCGCTCACTTGACACCCCATCAAGTGCCTTTACAGGGGGCGGGGGCCTATCGGCGGCGGGCGATGGTGATGATCTCCCGGCTCGTACCGGTGACCGGCCCGCCGTCCCAGTCCCCGTACCGGGCCTCGATGAGGAAGCCCGCGTCGGCGAGGAACGCGTCGAGCACCGCCTCGTCGAGAAAGCGCAGGCGCGTCCGGTCGACGCGGAGCACGGTGCCGTCGGCCGTGGCCGTCGTCCCGGTGAAGGTGACCACGTCACCGATGACGGACTCGGTCTCGTGCCAGCAGCGCAGGGCCCGCCCGGCCGCGTCGACGAGGTCGGATGCCGCCGACGGATTCCAGCCCTCCCAGGCACGCGCCTGCGGGTGCCGCGTCTCGAACGCGAAACGGCCGCCGCGGTGCAGCGCCCGGTGGACCGCCGCGAGCGACGCACCCAACTCCGCGTCGGTGACCAGGCACTGGAACGCATGGCCGGTCATGGTCGCGAGGTCGAATGCGGCGTCCCACCGCGCGGCCGCCGCGGTGCCCTCGACCCACTCGATATCGGCGCACCGCCGGGCCCGGGCGAGCGCGGCTGAGTCCGGGTCGAGTCCGACGAGCTGGCCCCGGTGGCCGTGTTCGCGAGCGAGGCGCAGCATGGCACCGGTGCCACAACCGACGTCCAGGACCGAGCCCGCGGCCCTCACCAGCTCGTCATAGAAGCCGTCGCTGGGCCACTGCTCGGGATCCCAGGGATTCACCAGGTCATACAGCGCGGCAGCATCAGCGTCCGAGAACACCACGGCAACGTCCCCCCCATGTCTCCTTCACCCGGTCCAACGATTCAGTGCCCCGGGCCGGCGCTTCCTCGGGGTGCCGGCAGGCCCTTCAGTGACCGCCAGGCCGCCGGTTCCCTGGGGTTCTCAAGCCGGCCAACCAGCTCCCACGCCACGACCGCGCAGCGGGCCGCGGGCGGGCCGCGGCGCCACTGCGTCGGCTTCAAGGTGTCAGTTCGCCGGTGAAGACCGTTACCGCGTGGCCGAGCAGGGTGACTCGGTCGTCGCGCAGGTCGACGCCCACCCGGCCGCCGCGTGGGGAGAGTTGCCTGCCGTTCAGTGCGGTGCGGCCGAGGCGTTCGGCCCAGTGGGGTGCGAGGACGCAGTGGGCGGCGCCGGTGACGGGGTCCTCGGGGATGCCGGCGGCGGGGGCGAAGACGCGGGAGACGAAGTCGTGGTCGGCGTCGTCCGGGGCGCTCGCGGTCACGATGACGGCTCGGCCGCTGAAGCCGGCCAGCGCGGCGATATCCGGGTTCAGGTCGCGCACCGTTGCCGCATCCGGCAGTTCCACGAGCAGATCGTGCCTGGCCCGGCCGGTCCACTGCGGTTCGGCACCCAGAGCCTCGGCGAGGCGCGGCGGTACGGGGGTCGCGGTCGGCGCATCCGTCGGGAAGTCCAGGGATATCGCACCCATGCTGTGCTGATGGGCGGTCAGAACTCCGCTGAGGGTGGTGAAGTGCAGCGGCGCGTCAGGAGTGGCGGAGCGGGTCGTGTGGAGCACGTGGGCGGTGGCCAGCGTGGCGTGGCCGCACAGATCGACCTCCACGGTCGGTGTGAACCACCGCAGTCCGTAAGTGTTTTCCGCGGTCGGGTGCACAAAGGCGGTTTCGGAGAGGTTGAATTCGGCGGCCACCCGCTGCATCCAGGCGGCGTCGGCCGGCTTGTCCAGCAGACACACCCCGGCGGGATTCCCGGCGAAGGGCCGGTCGGTGAACGCATCGACGATGAAGGCACGCATGCGCCCGACGCTACTGGTTGGGGTGAGGGGGTGGGGCTGGTGGTGGGGGTTCGTCCCGGGCGCGTCCGCGGGGGCCACGGGAGGCCGAAGGTCGTTGTCAAAGATTCGTTGGCAACGGGCCGTTGTCGCAGGGGCGTTGCCGAAGGGCCGGAAAGGGGCGGTGAACGGGGCCGATATCGCCGTACCGTCGGATGTGCCGCGGATTCGGCTCTTGCTCGGTGGCGGGTGTCCCGTACGTCTTTGGGCGGCTCGTCCGACCCTCGATGTGCCGTAGTCCGCCATCCGTTCCGGCAGTCATTTTCGCTCCGGAAGTGAGCATCTTTAGGTCTCTTCTGTCTGACGGAGCACGGGAGGGGCAAGCTGTTCTCGCCATGGAAGCCGGAAACGTACTCAGAGGATTGCGGGCCATCGCGTTCGCGGTGGTCTGTGTGCTGCTCACGGCGGTCGGACATGTGCTGACGTCCGGGGCGGTGCTGCCGTGGCGGGTGCTGCTCACGGCCGCGGTAGGGGCCGCGGGAGGCGCGTGGTGCTTCGCCGGGCGGGAACGCGGTCCGTTGACGGTGGCGGCCCTGACGGTGGGTACCCAAGCGACGCTGCACTCCGCCTTCGCCCTGGGGCAGGCACTGGACCACGCCGGGCACAGCAAACTCTCCTGGGCCAGGCTGTGGTGGGAATCGCTGCGGTGTGGTGGTGGGGTGCCGTTTCATCCGCTGCGGGTGCCAAGTGGTGTGCGTGCGGCCCTGGTGGACGGTTCGCCGGTGCAGGAGATGGCAGATGGCGGGCACTTCGGCGGTCTGTCGATGTCCGGCCAGATGGCCGTCATGGGGCACGTTCCGCATCCGGGGGCGCCGGGGGGCGTCGGTGTGATGCTCGCGGCGCATCTGCTGATCGCGACGCTGAGCGTGTGGTGGATGTGGGGCGGCGAGCGCGCGGTATTCCGGCTGGTACGGGCGGTGTCCCTCGCCCTGGTGCCACGGCTCCGCCTCGTACGGCACACGGCGCTGCCGACCCTCCCCCCGGAGCCCCGGGAACCGGAGCGGACACCGCATCGGGCCTTGCGGGGCCGGCTCCTGGTCCATGTCGTCTCGCGTCGGGGACCACCGCCGGTGCCGGCTGTCCACTGACAGCAGAGCGCCCTCCGGGCAGCGGACGGACAGCGCGGGTGTGCCGCGCCGGCCGCGCCCGCCCCGACTTCTCCGGTACCCGCGCCGTTCGCCGGGCCGGATCCAGCGAAGGACTATCGATGATGACGCCTGCCCAGATGCCGGTATCGCACATATCCCTGCCCATGGACCTGTGTGAGGGAGAGGAGGCATCGCATGCGTGCGGCTGAGGACGCCCAGGTGACCCAGTGGGCGCTGGCGGGCCGTAGCGGTGACGAGGCCGCCGTCGAGCGGTTCGTACGGGCCACCCGGCGCGATGTGCTGCGCTATGTCACGCATTTGAGCGGTGACTTCCAGGCGGCGGACGACTTGGTGCAGGACACCTATCTGCGGGCCCTCCGGGGCCTCCCCTCCTTCGAGGGCCGGTCCTCCGCCCGTACCTGGCTGCTGACGATCGCCCGGCGCACGGTCGCCGACCGGATCCGCGCCAACCGGGCCAGGCCCCGAATCGCCGCGCTCGACGACTGGCAGACCATGGCCGAACAGGCGCAGCCGGAGATCCTGCCGGGATTCGACGAGGGCATCGTGCTGGCCGATCTGCTGTGCGCTCTCGCGCCCGCGCGGCGGGAGGCGTTCGTGCTCACGCAACTGCTCGGGCTGCCCTATGCGCAGGCCGCCTCGGTAGCGAGGTGTCCGGTGGGCACCGTCCGGTCCCGGGTGGCACGGGCCCGGGAGACGCTGATCGCGCTGGTGAACTCGGCGGAAGGCAGCACCGTGCGGCGGCCGGACGGCGCGGAGCGGGAAGCGGCGCCGGCCGGCTTCGGCGCGGCGTGGCGGGTGTCCGCTTCGACGGCCTCGGCGTGAGGCGGTAGCCGCGGCGGCCGGGGCCCGGGAGCGGCGGCCGGATGCGGAGGCTGAAGGGGAAGGCCGGGGCGCGCTGATGCCGGTAGCAGCGGCCGCGCGCCTCGGCCAGCCGTGTTCTACGGGCACCGGGCCCATGCCACCCCGGACACAGAGAATCCCGCCCGGCCGGGAACTCGACGCCCGGCCGGGCCGACTAGTGGGCTGTGGAGCGCAGCAATGAGCAGCCGGAGTCCCCAGCGGCACGGCAGGAGAGCAGGGCGTCCGGTCTCGGCGTACGGATGCACGGCGTGGTGTGCCGGCATGGCCGCCTGGAGGCCGTGAGCGGGGTCGATCTGGACGTGGCCGCCGGTGAACGGATCGCGCTGACCGGTACGAACGGTTCGGGCAAGACCACGCTGCTGCGGGCGGTGCTGGGGCTGCACCGGCAGGTCGACGGGGAGATCCTCGTCGGGCGGCGGGGCTGTCGCAGCGCGGCGGAGTGGGCCTGGCGCAGACGGGCCTGCGCATGGATACCGCAGCGCCCGGCGGCCGGGCGCTTCCCGCTGCTGGCGAAGGAGTTGCTGGCGAGCAGCGGCGCCCCGGACGAGGCGGCGAGCGCCGCCGTGCGCCTCGGGGTGGGTGCGCTCGGGGACCGTCCGTTGAGCAGTCTGTCCGGTGGGCAGCTGCAGCGGATGCATCTGGCGCGGGCGGTGGGGTGTGTGGCCGCGGGGGCGGGCGTGCTGCTCGCCGACGAGCCGACGGCGGCACTGGACTTCGCGGGGCAGGAGGAGGCCGCCGAGGTGCTCACCACGCTGCCGGTGACGGTGCTCGTGGTCACCCATGACCGGGCGATGGCCGCGCGCTGCGACCGGACGCTGGAGATGGCCGCCGGACGTCTGCGGGAGGTCCGGTGAGCGCGCTCGGGCAGGTCGGTGACCTGCTCCAGCTCGTACCGGTACAGCGTGCCGGGGCCGGTCTGCTGCTGTCCGCTCTGGGGCTGCCGATCGTAGGCGTGGTGATCGTCGGGCTGGACATCATGCCGGTGCGCTTCGCGATGATGCATGTGGCGCTGCTGGGGATCGCGGCGGGGCAACTGCTGGGCCTGGACCCGGTGTTGTGTGCGCTCGTCGCGTGTGCGCTGGCCGGTGCCGGGGTGGCGCCGCTGGCGCGTACGGCGGACGGGCTGTCGGGGGCGATGGGGCTGCTGATGAGCCTGGCCATCGCCGCCGCGCTGCTGATGCTGGCGCTGTCCGGGGTGAACGCGAACGGCGCCTTCGCGCTGCTGTGGGGATCGATCCTGGCGGTGCGGCCCGCCGATCTCGCGGTGCTGGGCGCGCTGGCGGTGGCCCTTCCCGCGCTCTTCGTCTGGCGGCGCCGGGAGCTGTCGTTGCTGCTGCACGACCGGGAGCTGGCGCTGTGTTCCGGGGTGGCGGTGCAGCGGCTGACCGTGCTGCTCCTGGTCCTGGTGGCGGTCGCGGTGGCCGGTGCCATCCGGCTGACCGGGGCCCTGCTGGTGGACGCGCTCACCCTGCTGCCCGCCCTCGCCGCCCGACGGCTCGGCCGCTCGCTGGTCTCGATCACGCTCTGGGCGATCGGCATCGGGCTGGTGGTGAACGTCGTCGGATTTCTTGCCTCGTTGGCCTGGGACCTGCCGCCCGGGCCGGTCCTCGTCCTCGCTGCGGGTGCGGTCGCCCTCGCAGCTCATCTCATCCCTGAACGGAGAACTCCCTCATGGCGCGAACCCGCGGCCTCGTCCGTCCCCTCACCGCACTGAGCGCGGGCCTGCTGCTGATCTCCGGCTGCGGCTCCGCTCCGGAGAAGACCGCGGCCGGCTCGGACAAGGCTTCCTCCGGACCCGTGGTGGTCGCCACCACGGTCTGGGAGGCGGCACTGGCGAAGGCCGCCGGGGCGAAGCAGGTGACCTCCATCGTCCCCGCCTCGATCCGGCATGCGCCCGATTACGACGTCAAGCCGTCCGATCTGGCCAAGGTGGCGGAAGCCGACTACGTCCTCTACTCCTCCTTCGAGCCCTTCGCCGGCCGGATCAAGGAGGCGGCGGGCTCCGACGCCAAGATGATCGAGCTGAACCTGGACAACACCCCGTCGAAGACGACGGCCAATGTGACCCGTCTGGGCAAGGCTTTCGGTACGCAGAAGGCGGCCGCGCGGTGGAACGCCACGTTCGGCAAGGAGTGGGAGTCGCTGAACAAGAAGGTGCGGGGCGCCTGGCCCGGCGGGAAGGCCCCGGCGGTGACGGCGCAGATGTTCACCAGCTGGGCGGCCAAGCTCGCCGGGGCGCAGCTGGTGGGCACCTACGGACCCGAGGCGGTGACGCCGGCGCAGCTGTCCGAGCTGTCCGCGAAGAAGCCGGAGTTCGTGCTCGACAACGAGAACATGTCGACCGGAACGGTGCTGCCCGGCTCGGGCGCCAAGCAGCTGAACATCGCCAACTACCCGGGGCAGGACCTCGATCTGCTGGCGGTGTACCGCAAGGCCGCGCAGCAGATGGAGAAGGCGTTCGCCGGGTCCTGACCGCTCGGTGAATCGGCGGGCGGTGGTGGGCCGTTGGCGCGCACGCCCACCACCGCCGACCGGTCACCCCGTCCGGGCGGGCTCGGCCGGGAGCCCGGCGGCGATCCGGTTCCGCAGGGCGGTGCGGTCGGGCTTGCCCGCGGGGGTGAGCGGCAGCGCGCCGGTCACCGGCAACAGATGCTCGGGGTGTTTGCGGCGCTCCACACCCCGCGTATCGAGGTGGGCGCACAGGCTCTGGAGGGTGAGCTCCCGGCCGGCCCGCGGCACCACACAGGCCGCGAGCCGCTCCCCCATCAGCGGGTCGGGCACGCCCACGCAGATCACGTCCCGTACGTCCGGGTGCGAGGAGAGCTCGCCCTCGACCTCCGCGGGGCTGATGTTCGCGCCACCGCGGATCACGATGTCCTTGAGGCGGCCGACGACCCGCAGGGTGCCGTCGGCGGCGAGCGTCCCCAGGTCACCGGTGCGTACCCAGCCGTCCGCCGTGCGGTAGCGCATGTTCAGCTCGGGGGCGCCGACATAGCAGAGGGGGGTCATCGGGCCGCGCGCGAGGATCTCCCCGGTCCCGTCCGAGGCCGCGCCGGGCGGCGGCGCGATCCGGATCTCGCAGACGGCGGGGTCGGGCCGGCCCACCACGATCCCCGGGCCGTCGTCCGGGAGCGGGCGCCGCTGCGTCAAGCCGGTATGGCAGTTGACCCCGTCGGCCGATCCGTAGAGGTTGACCACCGGGCAGCCGAAGACCCGGGCCGCCTCGTCGTGGGTGGCCGCATCGAGCGCGGAGCCGCCCAGGACCAGCGCCGTCGGCCCGTCCGCCGTACGGCCCTGCGTGGCGCAGCGTTCCACCATCATGCGCACCATCGTGGGCACGCCCAGCACATGGGTGGGCCGATGGGCGCGCAGGGCCGCCAGCGCGGCCTCCGGCGTGAAGCGGTCGAGCAGTACCAGGGTGCCGCCGTGCCGGGCGAGGGTCACCGCGGTGCCGCTGCTGCCGAACGCCGAGGCGAGCGGGACGAGGAAGAGACACCGGGGCGGTGTGCCGTCCGTCAGCAGCGAGGCGAGGAAATTGCCCCGGCCGCCGGCGAGCGCGTTGTGCGAATAGGCCACCATCTTCGGCTCCGCCTCGGAGCCGGAGGAGACCAGGATGCGGGCCGCGGAGTCGGGGGCGGGCCGTTCGGGGGTGAAGGCCCGCTCATCGCCGGTCAGTTCGGCCAACGACCGGCAGCCGGCGGGGACCGGGCCCGGACCGGTGGCGATCACGGTGTGCAGGGCGGGCAGGGCGTCGGCCCGTTCCGCCAGTTCCCTGGCGTGCTCGCTCCCCCGGTAGGTGGTGGCCGCGACCACCGCGCGTGCCCCGGAGCGGCCGAGCAGCGACACGGCTTCGCGGCCGCCGCGCCCGACGGGGAAGGGCAGGGCGATCGCGCCCATGGCGGCCAGCGCGAGGTCGGCGGCCACCGCCGCTCTGCTGTTGGGCAGTTGGACGCCCACCACATCGCCCGGACGGATACCGGCCTCGGCGAGACCGGCGGCCAGACATCGGACCTCGGTGTCCAGCTCGGCGTAGGTGGTCTCGCCCTGTGCGTCGATCACGGCGGTCCGGCGCGGGTGACGCATCCGGTGTGCCCGGAACAGCGCGTACAGGTCGAGATCGGGGCAGTGTCCCTCCGCCGCCCAGGCGCGGCGGAGCGGGCCGGGGACCAGGTCGGGTATCCGCGGGGTCATACGAATCTCCAGGGCGTGGGGACGACGAGGGAGCCGTGCGGGTCACGGGCGAAGGCACCGCTGAGGCGCCGGTCCTGCGGGAGCGCACTGAGGTCGGTGGTCACGGCGGTCGCGGCCGGCCCGTCGGCCCGCAGCTCGGCCAGCGCCTGCTCGGAGGTCAGCTCCGTCCAACGGGCCGCGCGGGCCCGGGCGGCGGGAGCGGAGTCGTCGGCGGGGGCGATCCAGCCGTCGGCGGTCGGCAGCGGACGGCGGAAACCCGCGGGACGGCGGAGTTCCCCGCCGGCCGCCGCCCGGTGCAGCGCCGGTGCGGTGAGCGCTTCCGCGGCGCCCAGCAGCGAGGACTCCACCCGTACGCCGCTGCCGCCGCGTTCGCGCAGCAGCAGCCCGGCGATCACGGCTTCCGCGCCGAGCAGTCCGCCGAGCACGTCGATGAGGGTCATCAGGGACGGCGCGGGCGGTTCATCGGCGGGGCGGGCCAGCGCGCCGATGCCCATGCGTGCCTGGACCATGAAGTCGGTGCCCATCGGGGCCTCGGGCAGCCGCCCGGCCCAGCCGCTGGTGTAGGCGTACACCAGCCCCGGGTTGACGGCCGCCAGCCGGTCGGCGTCCAGGCCGAGCTGTTCGGCCTTGCCCGGCGCCCAGTTGTGCAGGAAGACATCGGCGCCGGAGGCCAGCTCCCGCAACTCGGCCTGGCCGACGGGGGACTTGATGTCGATCTCTACGGCGTCCTTGCCCCGGTTGAGCGCGAGCCAGCGGGCCGACACGTCCTCGCAGCAGGGCGGCATACCGCGCAGCGGGTCACCGCCGGGGGGCTCGATCCGCAGGACCTCCGCCCCGAGCTGACGGAGCAGATGGGCGGCGAGCGGGGCCTGGATGCGGCGGCCCGCTTCCAGGACCGTCAGCCCGGAGAGGGGAAGCGCGGCGTGCGAGGCGGTGCCGGTGGCCGGCAGGGGCCGGCCCGCGGTCCGGGGGGTCAGGGTCCAGGGCGCCGTAGTGGCCGTCGTTCCGGGCAGCGCGGCCGGGGCGTGCAGGGCACACACCTCTGCCCCCGAGGCGGCGGCCGCCTGCTGCACCCGCGCCCAGGGCACGGCACCGGCCGCCCGGTGCAGGGCCTCGGGTATCGGGGCGCAGGCGGTGGCGTACCGGAACTGGAAGGGCTGCCAGCCGGTGCGGATCGCCTCCTCCGGCGCGCCCAGCTCCCGCCAGAACCGGGCCCAGGGGGCGGGGTCCAGCGCCTCCAGTTCGAACCGGGTGCCGCATCGGGCGGTGAACGGCGGCCCTCCCGGCGCCAGCGGTACGGCCTCGGCCTCCGGGGCGTTCGCCGCCGCGAGGTACTGGCCGAGGGTGAGCAGCGCGGCCCGGTCGGCGCCGGTGGTGACCTGCGCGGGGTGCGCGCCGCCGCGCGCCCGGCCGAGCAGGGCGGCCAGCAGGCCCTGCACGGTGAGCACGGAGGCACAGGTGGCGGCGTAGTCGACGGCGAGACCACGCGGCCGGCCGTCGCGTCTGCCGTGCACCTGCATCATGCCGGTGGCCGCCTGGACGGTGGCCTCGTCGACGGCGTCCGCGGCCGGCAGGACATCGGCCCAGGAGGTGTACGCGGTGGCCGCGCCCGGCGCGCCCGTGACCTCGAAGGTCGCCGGCCCGGTGGGCGCCCCGGGCGTCTGCGGTGTCAGGGTCGCGCCGAGCGCCCGCAGATGGCCGGCCGCCGGCGCGGTGAGCGCCGACGGGCCCGCGACCCGGACGGTCACCTCTTCCAGCGGTCGGGACGCGCGGATGACGGCAGGGTGTCCCACGGCACTCCTCTCCGGCGGCGGACCGCCGCCTGGTTCACACACAGACACGGGAACCGGACGGCCTCCCGCGCCGACCAACTCCACGGCCAGTAAGTCGGACTGTCGGTTCACCGAGTTCCCGGTGAATGTGGAGGAGGCCGTGCACGCCATGAACCCTGAGCAGCACCTATCGGCGACGGACCCGCCCCTCGGGGCCGCCGGACTCGGGCAGCCCGGCTGCCCGCCCGAGGCCGAGGCCCTGCGCGAGCGGGTCAGGGCCTTCGTACGGGAGCGGGTGATGCCGTGCGAGCCGGTGCTGGACGCGGGTGGCGACACGGCGCGCACCGCGTTGCGCGGACTCCAGTCGGAGGCGAAGCGGGCGGGCCTGTGGGCCCTGCCGCTGCCGGAGGAGTACGGCGGCCAGGGGCTCGGCCTGCCGCTCTACTTCCATGTCGCGGAGGCCGAAGGGGCCAGCGACCACGGCCCCGCCGCACTCGGTTCGGCGCCCCTCCTCGATGTGCTGATGCTCGCCCGGCATGCCGACGACACCGTGCGGGACCGGTATCTGCGGCGCATCGCCGACGGCGAGGTGCGGACCTGCTATGCGATGACCGAGCCCGAAACCCCCGGTACCGACCCGGGGCTGACCGCGACCCGGGCCGTCTCGGACGCCACGGGCGGTTGGGTCCTGCACGGCCGCAAGTGGTTCACCTCGGGCGCGGGCGACGCCGATCTGGTCACCGTGCTGGCGCGGGTGGATGACGAAGGGCCCGGTACGGACGGCCTGTCGCTGTTTCTGGTGCCCGTGTCGGCCCCGGGGTTCACGGTGGTGCGGGAGCTGCCGGTACTGGGCGCCGGCGGCCAGTGGGAGATCGAGCTCGACGGTGTCGCGGTGCCGCCCGAGCAGGTGGTGGGCGCACCCGGCCAGGCGCTGCGGATCGCCGGGGAGCGGCTGGTGCTCGGCCGGGTGCTGCGGTGTCTGCGCTGGCTCGGCCAGGCCGAGCGGGCCTTCGATCTGATGTGTTCGCGGGCCCGGTCGCGGAGCCAGTCGGCCGGACCGCTGGCGGACCGTCAGCTCGTCCAGCAGATGGTCTTCGATTCGCTGCTGGCCATCCGTTCCACCCGGCCCCTGGTCCATGAGGCGGCGGCCCGGCTGGCCGCGGGCGCTGATGCCCGGCTGGAGACCGGTCTGGCCAAGGTGGCGGCGGCCCGCATGCTTCAGCAGGTGGCCGACGCCGCGATCCAGGTGCACGGCGCGGCCGGGCTCGGCCCGGACACCGCGCTGCCGGGACTGTTCCGCACCGGCCGCACGGCCAGGCTGCTGGACGGCCCCGACGAGCTGCACATCACGGCCGTGGCCCGCCGGGTGCTGCGCGGTTACCCCGTCACGTCGTGAACGGCGCCATCCGGCCGGTGAGCAGCGCCAGTCCCGTCGCCAGGAAGAAGTCGCCCCAGATCAGCTCATGGCGCGGGGCGAGGGCGCGGGCGGCGTCGTAGCACCCGTCCGTCAGCGCCCCACGGGCCGAGAGATGGCCGGTGCACAGGCGGTGCAGGATCTGCCGGGCCCGCGTGGTCAACCGGTCGGCCTCCTCGCCGCGGTCCGCCGCCCGCGCCAGTGCGGCCAGCTTCAGCAGGGCCACCGACTCGATGGCGGCCGCGGAGGTGTCGAGCGGGCCGGACGGTTGCCCCTCCTGTGCCGGCGGGACGAGCGGGGCGGCCGGGGCGAGGCGCGATGCGGTGAGCGGTGCGGTCGGGGCGAGCCGCGGCGCCGTGAGCCGGTCCGCCGCCTCCCACAGGGCCCCGGCCGCACGGGAGTTGAGCCCGTCGGTGAGGCAGTGGAGTCCGTCCGCGAGGCCGAGCAGCAGCCAGGGCGTGGTGCGGCTCCATCCGGGTGCGGGTTCGGCGCAGGGCGTCCAGCCGTCCTCGGGTCCGGCCTGCCATGCCGGGCGCGGTGGGTGCTCGCTGCGGCTCAGCGTCAGATGCCGGGTCAAGTGGCCGTACGCCGCACGCTCTCCCGCCGTGCCCAGGCCCGCGAGCAGCGGCACCAGCCCCGGCACCGCGTCCACCCGTGCCAGCATCCGGGGGCCGCCGAACGCCGCGCCCCAGGGCACCAGTTCCCGCTCCGGGTCGTACGCCGCCAGACAGGACCGGGCCGCGCTCTCCCGCAGCCCGGCCGCCAGGCCGTCACCCCCGGGCCCCGCGGCGAGCGCGGTGCCGTACCAGAAGATCAGCCCGCGGGTGGCGGTGTCCTGGTCGGTCCAGTGGGCCAGTCTCCGGGTGCACTCGGACGCGGCCGCCCGGTCCTGGGGAGCGCCCGACGTGAGGGCGCGCAGCCAGAGCAGTCCGGCCCAGAAGCCGCCCGTCCAGGAACCCCGGGAGGTGGTCTTCCAGGTGCCGCTCTCCGGGTCGGCGTACAGCGGGAAGCGCGGCCCCACTTCGGCCGCCGTCCGCCCGGTCCGCTCCAGCACCGCCGTCCAGGCCCGGTCGGCCCATGGCACGTGGCCGGTCGTCTCCTGACGCTGCTCAGGGCCCTTCTCACGGGCGGTCCCACGAGTGGTCCCACGGGCGGTCCCGTGCGCGCTCTCCTGCGCCCTCTCATGCATCGGATCCTCCGGCACGACGCAGCATCAGGGGAACGGCGATCGCCGACGCCGCCGCGAACTCGGCCGCCGCCAGGAGCCAGCCCGGCCCGTACCCGGTCGCGGAGACCAGTGCGCCGAACAGCGGCGGCCCCACCGCGAACCCCGCGAAGAACCCCGCCGACACCAGCGCGGAGTCCTTCCCGGCCCGGCCGGGCGCCGCCTTCCGCAGCACCAGCACCATGGAGACGGCATTCGCCGACACCGCGAAGGAACCCACCGCGACGGCGGCCGGCCACACCAGCGGATGCACCCGGAGCGCGGCGACAAGCAGCAGTGCGGCACCCACCGCACCGGCCGCCAGCAGCGCCGGCAGCGCCTCGGCCCAGCCCGGCCGCCCCGCCGCCCGTGCCCAGCCGACCCGTCCGCCGATACCGGCCACTCCCAGGACGGCCACCAGTGCCGCCGCCGTGGTCGGGGTCAGCCCGAGGCGTTGCGAGCCGAACAGCGCCAGGTAGGTGTTGACCGAGGCGATGCCACAGCCGAGCAGCAGGGAGAAGGCGGCCAGCCGCCAGGTGTCGCGGGGGGACGAGGCCGCGGCAGGCGGGCCCGCGGCGGCCGGAGGCCGGTCGGCCGGCAGCGCCCGGGCCGCCCAGAGCGCGGCCAGTGCCGCCGCGGCCGCCGCCGCCCAGACCGCGCCGCGCCAGCCCACCCCCGCCGCCAGCAGCGACAGCGGCAGCCCCGCCACGAACGCCCCGCACTGCACCCCGGACTGCTTCCAGCCGGTGACGGCGGCCCGGCGTTCGGCCGGAACGGCCGCGAGAATCACCTTGTTGGTGGCGGGATTGGCCAGCGCCTGCGGCACGCCGCCGAGAGCGACGGCCAGCAGCAGCACGCCGGCCCCCGGCACGGCACCGATGAGCGTGAGCGAGGCGGCGGTGAGCAGCAGCAGGGCGATCAGACAGCGGCGCGGGCCCACCCGGTCCACCAGCCGGCCCGCCAACGGCGACAGCACGGCCGCAGCGCCGAAGCCCGCCGTGGTGGTCAGGCCCAGCACCGTGCGCGAGATCCCCAACTCCCCGACCAGCCGCGGCCCGAGCGCCCCGATCACGAACAGCTGGAGCATGGAGAACGCCATCGCCGCCGTGAGCAGCACGGTCAGCGACCGGCCGCCCGGCGCCCGTGCGACGCCACCGTCCGGCCCGGCGGCCTCCGGTTCCCTGCCACGTTTCACCAGCACGCGCCCTCCCCACAGCTCCGGCCCTCCTCCGGGCCCCGTTCCAGTCAGTCGTACGGTCCCGGCGCCTGGTTCCCGGCAGCCTGCGGGCGAGAGAACTCGCCGCGCCCCTTCGGTGCCACGCCCGGACTTCACCGGGCGGCCTCGGGACCCGGCGGCCCGCCACCGGAGTCCGACCGCGTCCGACGGCTCATCCATCCGGCGTCCGCCCGCTGGCCGGTCCGCGCCCCACGGGCGAGGGTGGCCGTGTGACCGCCGTATCGCGGTCCGCTGTCGCATGGGCCGAAGCATGGGAGAGCCGGATGCCGAAGTACCTGGTGCAGGCCAGCTATACCGCCGAGGGCATGAAGGGTCTGCTCGCCGAGGGCGGCACCGGACGCAAGGCGGCCGTCGAGCAGGTGGTCAGCTCGTGCGGCGGCACGCTGGAGACGCTCTACTTCGCCTACGGGGACGCCGACTTCTACTGCGTCCTCGACTTCCCCGACCATGTGTCGATGGCCGCCATCGCCATGACCGTCCGCGCCAGCGGAGCCCTGCACTCCAAGACGATTCCGCTGCTGACCGTCGAGGAGATCGACGAGGCCACCAAGAAGTCGGTCAGCTTCCGCCCGCCGGGGGCGTGATCCGCCGCTGCCCGGGACGGACGGACCCGCGGCGCGGTGCGCGAGGCCGACGGCGGACGCGGGCCACGCGGCGGCTGTGGACGGCGGGCCGGACGAGGGCCGGCGGCACCGGGCCGCGGGAGGATGGGCAGGGAGCGTGAGGAGACCGGAGCTCGATCATGCGGCGCTGTTCGCCGCGACCCCGAGCGCATGCCTGGTCCTCGATCCGGAGCTGGTCATCGTGGACGTCAACCAGGCGTACCTCCAGGCGACCCTGCGTACCCGCGACGAGCTGCTCGGCCAGTACGTCTTCGACGCCTTCCCCGACAACCCCGCGGACCCCGACGCCGAAGGGGTGCAGAACCTGCACCCCTCACTGCGCCGCGTGCTGTCCACCGGGGAGCCGGACACGATGGCGGTGCAGCGGTACGACATCCCCGTGACGGAGCGGCCCGGGGAGTTCGAGGAGCGCTGGTGGTCGACGATCAACACCCCCGTCCCCGGGCCGGACGGCAGGGTGGCGTGGATCATCCACCGGGTCGAGGACGTGACGGCCTTTGTCCACTCCCGCCGGGCCCGCCCGATGCCCGGCGGGCGGCTGAGCGAACGCGAGGAGGCGATGGAGGCCGAGCTGTACGTCCGGGCCCGCGCGCTCCAGCACCTCAACGAGGAACTGCGCCGGGCCCACGCCCGCGAACGCCAGGTCGCCCTCACCCTCCAGGAGGCCATGCTCCACTCCCCCGACCTCGCCGGGCACCGTGACATCGCGGTGCGCTACCTGCCCGCCATCGGCTCCCTGAACGTCTGCGGCGACTGGTACGACATCGTCGACCTGCCCGGGGACGGTTTCGCCGTCGCGGTCGGCGATGTCGTCGGCCACGGGCTGGATGCCGCCGCCGTCATGGGCATGCTCCGCAGCGCCCTCAGCGCCGCCGCCCGCTCCGTCGAGGGTCCCGCCCAGGCACTGAAAGTCCTCGGCCTGTACGCCCGCTCCGTCGACCAGGCGCTGGCCACCACCGCCGTCCAGGTACTGATCGACACCGCCGGCCACCAGGTCACCTACAGCAGCGCCGGCCATCCCCCGCCCGTCCTGCTGCACGCCGACGGCACCCACGAACTCCTGGACCGCGCCACCGACCCGCCCCTGGGCGCCCACCCCGAACAGGTGCCGCGCCCCCAGGCCCACCTTCCGTACGTGCCGGGCGACACCCTCGTCCTCTACACCGACGGCCTCATCGAACGCCGCGACGAGGACATCGACACCGGCCTCACCCGGCTCACCGACGCCCTCACCCGCTACAGCACATTCAGCCCCGAACGCCTCGCCGACGCCCTGCTGACCCGCCTCGGCGTCAGCGCCGGCGCCCGCGACGACATCGCCCTCGTCGTCATCCGGCTGTAGTTCGGGCAGGTGGCCGGAACTGCCGGCGTCCCCGGGCTCAGCGCTCCCGTTCCACCAGTTGCTTCAGTTGCTCCAGGTCGCTGCGGAGGCCGCGTTCGATCGCGGTGGCCTGGGCGAAGCCCTGGGGGCCGCCGAACGTCTCCTTGATGGTTCCCGGGTCGTACTCGAACCGGGCCTGGACCCGGGTGTGCTGCTCGTCGAGGGGCAGCAGCGAGAAGGTGCCCGCCAGCTCGGGGCCGCTGGTGGTCTGCCACCTCATGACGTTTTCCACGCTGCGGTCGGTGATCTCGACCACGCACTCCTGTGGCCGGCCGCCCGCGTCGATGTCCAGATGCGTCCGGTGTTCGCCCTCCTGCCGGGCCTCGCGTACCCCGTCCAGGAAGCGCGGATAGGCCTCCGCCCGGTGCAGGCAGTCCCACGCGGTATCGAGGGGAGCGTCCACGTCGATGTGTTCTTCGAGAGTGCTCATCAGGCACCTCACAGCTCGGTCACGGCTACACGGTCTTGTTTCCAGGGTGCTCCGGCCGGGGACCGGAAGCGAGTCCCTCCGGGCCTGCCGGCCGGCCGATGGGGCCGAGTGGCTCATGCCGGGGGCGGTGCCGCTGCGGCCACGCTGGAGAGGCAGGGGCGAGGCGCCGGCGCCCGTGCGGGTTCCGAGTGCGCGGAGGTGTGTCATGGCCGGCCCGGTGGTCGTAGGACTGGACGGCACGGGGAACAGCGTGCCGGCCGTGCTCTGGGGCGCCGAGGAGGCCGCGGCCCGGGGTCTGCCGCTCCATCTGCTGCATTCCTGGGGACCCCCGTCGGCGAGCGTCCCGCCGGCTGCTCTTGAGGTGGCCGGCCGGGAGCGCCGTGGGGCCGAGCTGCTCCGTGGCGCGGTGGACCTGGCGTACACCGGGCACCCGGGGATTCCGGTGACCACCGAGCAGGTCGCGGAGCGGCCCGCGGACGCCTTGCTGGAGCGGGGCGCACAGGCCACGATGCTGATTCTGGGGTCGCGCGGGCACGGCGCGATCGCTGGTTTCCTGCTCGGCTCGGTCAGTCTCCAGGTGCTGGGACAGGCGGTGTGTCCGGTCGTCACGGTGCGCGAGGACGCGGCGTTTCCGCAGCGCGAGATCGTGGTGGGCGTGCAGCATGCGGGGCCGGAGGACGAAGCCCTGCTGGAATTCGCCTTCACGGCCGCCGACGCCCATCACACGCGGATGCGCGCCGTACGGGCGTGGGGCCCGGCGGCGACCGTGGACCCGGTGCGCGCCGGCCCGGGCCACCCGCTGAACGGGACGGCGGCCGATGCCGCGGAGCAGGAGTCGCTCGCCGAGGCGTTGCTGCCCTGGCGGGCGAAGTTCCCCGCCGTCGAGGTGGTCCCGCAGGTGGCGAACGGCCGGGCCGCCGCCGTGCTGCTGGCGGCCTGCTGTGATGCGGGCCTGCTGGTCGTCGGGCGCCGCAGCCGGCGGTCACCGATGCTGCTCGGGCCCGTGGTTCATGCGGCCCTGCACCATGCCAACTGTCCCGTCTCGGTCGTGCCGCAGGGCTGAGTTCCGGGTGCCGCGAGCATCTCCCGGACGCCGGGCCACGTCCCGTGCGCGCTACTCCGGTGCGTCCTGCCCGTGCGTGGCGGTGTCGTCCCGCAGATAGCTGAGCCGGTCGACCACCTCGACCACCCCGTCGACGCTTTCACACAGCCGCACGGCAATGGGGACCAGGCTTTTGCGCTCCAGGGAGCCGGTGAGGGTCACATGGCCGTCGGCGACCTCGACCGTGACCGCGGACGGTGCCACCCCGAGCGTGCGCGTCAGTACCTCCTCCAGCACCTCCTCCTGGATGGCCCGGTCCCGGCGCAGGAACAGCTGCACGAGGTCGCTGCGGCTGATCACCCCGATGAGCCGTCCGGAGTCGTCGACCACGGGCAGCCGCTTGACCTTCTTCTTCTCCATCGTCTTGGCGGCTTCGACGACACTCCACCCGGGGTGTGCCACCACGGCGGGGCTGGTCATGAGCGCCTCGGCGGTGGTCGCCCCGAGCTTCGCGATCTGCCGGCGCAGCAGATCGGCCTCGGAGACCACCCCCACCGGCTGGTCGTCCTCGTCGAGCACGGGTACGGCGGTGATGTCGTACTCGTCGAGCAGCCGCGCGATCTCCTTGAACGGGGTGCCCCGTTGGACGACGACGGCCTCGGGCGTCATCAGGTCTGCCACGGTGCGGTGCCTCATCTCTGGCCAGTCCCTCCGGGTGTGCCGGGCCGGATGTCGTCGGCCCCATGGGGCGGGGAGTGCGCTCGGCAGGTGCTCAGTCGTGCGGGATCACGGCGACCGGGCAGGTCACATGGTGGATGGCGGCGTGGGCGACCGGGCCGACCCGGGGCGCGAGCAGGGGACGGTGCAGCCGGCGGCCGACCACCAGGAGTTCGGCCCCGAAGACGGTCTGTACCAGGGCCCGGGTCGGGCTCTCCGGCAGCACGGTCTCCTGGACCAGCACTCCGGGGAAGCGCTCGCACCAGGGGCGCAGGGCGTCCCGCAGCTCGATGTCCGCCTCTTTGGTGAGTTCCTTCGCGGCATCGGGGTCGATGCCCCACGGGGTGTACGCCTGCACGGGCAGCGGGCGCCCGTGGACGGCCTGGAGCGGAAGGCCGCGGCTCGCCGCCGCGTCGAAGGCGAACGTCAGCATCCGGTCGCTGGGGCCGTTGAGGCTGACACCGACGACGACCCGGGGCTGAGGCGCGGGTGGCGTGCCGTGCCCGGAGGGGTGGCGCGGTGTCTTCGCCCGCCCGGGCGCCCGGACCAGGACGACCGGCCCCTTGGCCCCGCCCACGACATTCAGGCTCACGTCGCCGAGCACATAGCTTTCCCAGGTCCCCAGAGCCCGCGACCCGAGCACGACCATCAGGGATTCTCCGGCCGCACGCACCAGCGCCGGTTCCGCCTCGGACCCCACCAGGTCCTCGATGATCTGGAGATGCGGCCGGCGTTCCCGGACCTCCTCCAGGGCCTGGCGCATGATCTGCCGGGCGGCGGCGTTCTGGTCGCGTTCAGCCGCCGTGTCCGCCGCCTCGGCGGCCAGCAGTATCCAGGCGTGGAGCAGTCGCAGCACCGCCTGGCGCCGGTCCGCCTCGTCAGCGGCCCACTGCGCGGCGGCCAGGCTCTCCGGCGAACCGTCGAGCCCCACGGTGATGATGTCCGGCTCCATGACGGTGCTCCTTTCGGGATCGGAGGAACGGGCCGGAGGGGCGCTGGGCTCCGGGGCCGTACGAGGGGGGAAGCACCGTTGCTCCCGCTTCAGGTCCCGTGCGGGCCCGGTCCCGCGCCGGGGGCCGAGGCGGCCTGG
Organism: Streptomyces sp. NPDC029466; assembly: GCF_055574515.1. NCBI lineage: Bacteria > Bacillati > Actinomycetota > Actinomycetes > Kitasatosporales > Streptomycetaceae > Streptomyces > Streptomyces sp. NPDC029466. The sequence goes on along the minus strand of NZ_JBVHZH010000031.1, from coordinate 28,887 downwards.
GTGGCGAGGACGGCCGCCTGGATGCGCCGCTCCACACCGAGTTTGGCCAGCAGGCGGGAGATGTGGTTCTTGATGGTCTTCTCGGAGAGGTAGAGCCGCTTACCTATCTGACGATTCGTCAAGCCGGCCCCGATCAGGCCGAGGATCTCCCGCTCCCGCGGGGACAGCCCGGAGAGCGCCGCCTCCTCGGGCGGCGCTTCGGAGTCGCCGCCGCGCAGACTGCTCATCAGCCGTGCCGTCGTCGCGGGATCGAGCATCGAGCTGCCGGAGGCGACCGTGCGCACCGCGGCGACGAGCTCCGCCCCCTTGATCTCCTTGAGCACATAGCCGGCCGCGCCGGCCATGATCGCGTCGAGCAGCGCCTCGTCATCGTCGAACGAGGTGAGCATCAGACAGGCCAGGCCCGGCATCCGCGAGCGCAGCTCCCGGCACACGGAGACCCCGTCGCCGTCCGGCAGCCGCACATCCAGCACCGCGACATCGGGCCGGAGCGCCGGTCCGCGCGCGAGCGCCTGGGCGGCCGTCCCGGCATCGCCGACCACCTCCATATCGGGCTCGGCATCGAGCAGATCCGCCACCCCGCGCCGGACGACCTCGTGGTCGTCGAGCAGGAACACCCGGATCGGCCGGTGCGGTGAGAATGCCTCCGCTTCGCTCATGACGCCCTCCGGCTGCCACGACGTCCGTCTCACTGTCCCCATCGTGACCCCTCTCGCAGGGGCCTGCCAGGCCGAAACGGTCCCGCGGCGGGCACGGCCGGAAGTACGCGTCAACCGGGTCCCGCCCGGCGCCCCTGCCCGGCGGGCACCGGTCCCGTGACATCGAACCGCACGTCCACGACGCCCTCGACCGCCTGCACCAGACGGGCGGTGACGGGAAGCAGCGACGGGTCGCGGAGCGTGCCGCTGAGGGTGACCACCCCGTCGGTGACGCTGACCGACAGCTGGTCGGGGGCCGCGGGGCACAGCCGGCCGATGATCTCCGTACGTACTTCCGCAGCCAGGTCCTCGTCCGGTCGCAGGAAGACCTTCAGCAGGTCGGCCCGGCTGACGATGCCCTGGAGCAGTCCCTGGCCGTCGACCACGGGCAGCCGCTTCACCGACTTGAACGCCATCGTCCGCGCCGCCTGCGCCAGGGTGTCACCGGCGTGCACCGTCAGCGCGGGCGCGGTCATCAGATCCCCCGCCGTCAGCCCGCCGGCCTTGCGTACGTCGTCCAGCCGCTGCACCTGCTCCAGCCGGCTCGGCTGCGCCGCCCGGAACTCTTCCTTGGGCAGCAGATCGGCCTCGGAAACCACACCGACCACCCGGCCCTCCCCGGCCAACACCGGCAGCGCACTGACCTGCCACTTCTCCATGGTCTCGACGATCTCCTTGAACCGCGCCTCCTGGCCGATCGCCACCACGGCCCGGGTCATCACATCGCTGACGGTGTAGGGGCTGTGCGCCATGACGCCTCCTCGGTACGGCGCGCTCTCGCGCCCGCTCCCGGCCCTCCGGTGCTCGCGGCGCCCGCCCGTGCGAACCGGCGAACGGTCCCGTCAGCGCTGCGGGCCCGCCATCGGCGTCCGGGCCCGGGCGGCGGCCGGGGCGTTGACATCGAATTGCACGTCCACGACCCCCTCCACCGCGCGCACCAGGCGTGCGGCCACCGGGATGAGCGAGGTGTCCCGGACCCGGCCGCTGAGCGTGACCACCCCGTCGACGACCGTGACCCGCAGATCCCTGACGGGCGTCGTGAACAGCTCCCCCACGACGTAGCGGACTTCCTCCGCGAGCTCGTCGTCCGAACGCAGGAAGACCTTCAGCAGGTCGGCCCGGCTGACGATGCCCTGGAGCACCCCGTGCGCGTCCACCACCGGCAGCCGTTTGACGGAGCCGCGCGCCATGGTCCGGGCCGCCTGGGACAGCGTGGCATTGGCCCGCACGGTGAGCGCGGGACCGGTCATCAGCTCCCCCGCGGTCAGCGCGCCCGCCCGGCGCACATCGTCGAGCCGCCGCAGCTGCTCCAGGCGGTCGGGGTCGGACTCCCGGAACTCTTCCTTGGGCAGCAGATCGGCCTCCGAGACCACACCGACCACCCGGCCCTCCCCCGCCAGCACCGGCAGCGCACTGACCTGCCACTTCTCCATGGTCTCGACGATCTCCTTGAACCGCGCCTCCCGGTCGACCGCGGCCACGGTCCGTGTCATCACATCGCTGACGAGGTGCGGAGTGTTCTGCATGATGCCTCCTCGGTACCGGACCGATGTCCCCCGGCCCGTGACACCTCCAGCCTGGAAGGTGCCGCGCCTGCCGCACAGGGGCCGTACGGTCCCTGTCCGACGCCGGACGGCCATCGGGCGCCGGCCGCTCCCCGTATTGCCGTCCCGCGACCCGGGCTGGCCGAACCACCGGAAATTCGCCAGGTCAGCAGGGTTTCCGCGCCCGGAAATGGCGGAGCAACAGCTGCGCACGGCTGCTCGTGCCGTGCTACTGTCGATCTCAGTTGCAGTTGTGGTTGTGGTTCCCAAAGACTTCTCGCACCCCCGCCGCCATTCCAGGCCGGCGGGAGCGCTTTTGTATTTCCGGTTTTCCGGACGGGGCAATCATCGCGGCGACGCGGGGTCCGCACAGTGCGGCCCCGGCTCTGCCCCCGAAGGAGATAAAAATGGCTACCGGTACCGTGAAGTGGTTCAACTCGGAAAAGGGTTTCGGCTTCATCGAGCAGGACGGCGGCGGCGCTGACGTCTTCGCCCACTACTCGAACATCGCCACCCAGGGCTTCCGTGAGCTCCAGGAAGGCCAGAAGGTCACCTTCGACGTCACCCAGGGCCAGAAGGGCCCGCAGGCCGAGAACATTCTCCCTGCCTGACGCCGACGCGCACATCGCAGCTGGGGCCCGCACCTTGGGTGCGGGCCCCAGCTCGTTGCCCGGAAGACGCCGCGGGTGCCGTCACGGCCGCGTCGACCACACGGAGCAACCCGCCCGGTACCGGACCACGCGGCCCGCTGCGACAGCACGCCGCCCCGCCCGGCTCCCCGATCCGGCAACACATTCGCCGCTTTCCGGCGAAGTCATTTCCCGCGCCGGCGGTCGATTCCGCCCCGCCGCGCTCCATCTGTTTTCTCCGGTCCGTTTTGCGATTCTCCTGTGTGCGGCTGACAGCTGCCGGGAATTCCTCGACGTACCGCATCGAGGAAGGTTCTCCATGAACCGCGCATCTCGTCCGAACGACCGTTCCTCCCGTACCCGCTCCGCCGGCTCCGGCCGGGGCGGCTACCGCTCGCAGGCGTCCCACCGCTCCGGTGGCGGTGGCAAGCGGCGCCGGCCCGCGCCGCAGGGGGAGTTCGCCCTGCCCGTCACCCATACGCCCGCGCTGCCGCCGGCCGAGTCGTTCGCCGAACTCGACATGCCGGCCGCGCTATTGACGTCGCTGACCGCGGAAGGGGTGACGAACCCCTTCCCGATCCAGGCCGCCACGCTGCCGAATTCGCTGGCCGGGCGGGACGTACTGGGCCGTGGCCGCACCGGCTCGGGCAAGACCCTCGCCTTCGGGCTGGCCCTGCTGGCCCGTACCGCCGGGCAGCGCGCCGAGCCGACCAAGCCGCTGGCCCTGGTCCTGGTCCCCACCCGGGAGCTGGCCCAGCAGGTCACCGATGCGCTCACCCCCTACGCCCGGGCGCTGTCGCTGCGGCTGGCCACCGTCGTCGGCGGAATGTCGATCGGCCGCCAGGCGAGCGCCCTTCGCGGTGGCGCCGAGGTCGTCGTCGCGACTCCCGGACGGCTCAAGGACCTCATCGGCCGCGGTGACTGCCGTCTGGACCAGGTCGGCATCACGGTGCTGGACGAGGCCGACCAGATGGCCGACATGGGCTTCATGCCGCAGGTGACCGCGCTGCTCGACCAGGTGCGTCCCGAGGGGCAGCGGATGCTCTTCTCGGCCACCTTGGACCGCAATGTCGACCTGCTGGTCCGGCGCTATCTGACGGATCCGGTGGTCCACTCCGTCGACCCGTCGGCGGGCGCCGTCACCACGATGGAACACCACCTGCTGCACGTCCGCGACGCCGACAAGCACGCCACCACGACCGAGATCGCCGCCCGCGAAGGCCGGTCGATCATGTTCCTGGACACCAAGCGCGCGGTGGACAAGCTCACCAAACACCTGCTGAACAGCGGGGTGCGGGCCGCGGCCCTGCACGGTGGCAAGTCCCAGCCCCAGCGCACCCGGACCCTGGCCCAGTTCAAGACCGGCCAGGTCACCGTGCTGGTGGCCACCAACGTCGCGGCCCGTGGCATCCACGTCGACAATCTCGACCTCGTCGTCAATGTCGACCCGCCCACCGACCACAAGGACTACCTGCACCGCGGCGGCCGCACCGCCCGCGCCGGGGAGTCCGGCAGCGTGGTCACCCTCGTCCTGCCCAACCAGCGCCGCGAGATGGACCGGCTGATGGCCGACGCGGGGATCACACCGCAGTCCACCCAGGTGCGCTCCGGCGAGGCCGAGCTGAGCCGTATCACGGGTGCGCAGGCTCCCTCCGGTATTCCCGTCACCATCGCGGCGCCGGTCGTCGAACGCCCGAAGCGCAGCGGGTCCTCGACCCGCGGCCGGCGCAGCCGCTCCGCCCAGGCCCGTCGGTCCTCCGGTACGGGAACGCCCCGGACCACGTCCGGGACGCCGCAGCGTCGGCGCTCGGCCGGCAAGACCTCGTAGCACGGAAGCCGTACGGTTCGTACACCGCGCTTTTCCCGCTCCGCCGTCAGTCCGATTCCGGTTCGCTTCGACCCTGTAGAGGCACTATGCGCTGCGTCATCGCCCGCTTCCCCTTCGACCTGATCAAGACCGAGGTGCAGGACTCGATGAAGGGTGTCGAGCCCGAACCCATCACGGGTGACTCGGTACTCATCAATGGCCGCCACTACCCCGTCAAGCAGGTCGGCGAGGTCATCACCCGGCAGGACCGCCGCGACTTCACCGCCGGCGAGGTGAGCCGGGCGCTGACCCGCCTCGGCTTCACCTGTAGCTCCTCGGCTCCCGCCGTCCGCACCCCTCTTGAGGAGGCTTCGGCCCTGCTCCAGGCTCCGTCGACGCCCGATGGTGACCCGGCGAGCTGAGACCGGACACCACCGGACAACGAAGTGGGCTCCGACCGCACCGGTCGGAGCCCAGCTTTGTACGGGGGGCGATTCCTTGGCGGGGCGGTACCGCGGACTCAGTGGTCGGAGTAGCTGAAGTCGCCCACCGTCCAGGCGCTCACGTCCTTGATCTCGACCCGGTACATCCCGCCGGTCTCGGGCAGGCCGATGCTGCCCTGGAGAATCCTCGCCACATGGAAATACAGGTGGGTGGGCGGCCCTTTCCGTTGCGGCGGGCGGGTGTCCGCGCCGGCTGAGGAGAAGAGGGCGGAGAACGGTCCCAGCCGCTCCGACTGTTCCAGGACCTCGGCCACGCGTTGCCGCCACACGCTCTCGGGCGCCAACCGTCCGGTGATCACAGCGCCCTGGACAACCACTGTGAGAGACATCTGATTGCTCTGCTCCGACTCCACCATGGCGGCGATGTCGACAAGCAGCTCGTCGGGCTTCGACATGGGAGCAGACTCTACTGCCGCGACCGCCCCTCGGCACCACACCCGCAGCGCGCGCCCCCTTCCCAACGGCCGGTACGCCGCGTCGGGTGCGCCGGCTTTCCGGTCCGCGGAGTGCCGGGGCCGTCTCGGGGTAGCGGTCGGAAGAGGCGGGCGGGGGCCCGTCGACAGGAAGGGGGCGGGATGGCCATCGCCAAGACCAGCGTCCTGGTACTGGATTGCGCGGAGCCCGCGGCACTGGCGGACTTCTACGCACAATTCCTCGGCGGAGAAGTGCGGATCGGGTCCAGCCCGGACTACATCGAGGTCGTCGAGAGCGACAAGGTACACCTCGCGATTCGACGGGACCGGGGTGCGGCGCCGCCGAGTTGGCCCCGCCCGGACGACTCACAACAGGCGCATCTGCACTTCCTCGTCCCGCAGGACAACATGGACGAGGTGGAGCGCGAGGCGGTCAGCCTGGGCGCGCGGCCGTTGCAGACCCGGGAGAACCGCGGGCCTTATGACGCCCGTCGCTATGCGGATCCCGCGGGCCACCCCTTCGTGCTCGCCGCGAGCGAGGGCCACGCCCTGGGACAGGCGAACTGAGCCGAGCCCGGCGGGTGCAGCGGCCGGGAGTGCCACCGGTGCCGGTGGCGCTCCCGGTGCCGCGAGGGGCGCCCTGCTCTCAGGTACGGGCCGCGGGGCGCACGACCAGTTCGTTCACCTCGACCTCCGGTGGCCGGCTGACGGCGAAGGCGATGGTGTCCGCGACCGCGGCGGCCGGCAGGGCCACCGCGCGGTAGGCCGCCATCGCCTCCCGGGCCGTCGGATCGGTGATGCTGTCCGGGAGTTCGGATTCCGTGACGCCCGGTGAGACCAAGGTGACCCGGATACCGGCCGCCGCCTCCTGGCGCAGCCCTTCGGAGAGGGCGCGTACGGCGAATTTGGTGGCGCAGTAGACCGCGGCGGTGGGCACCACCTCATACGCCCCGACGGACGCGATATTGATGAGGTGTCCGGCGCCCTGGGCCCGCATCACGGGCAGCGCGGCGGCGATCCCGTAAAGGACGCCGCGCACATTCACGTCGAGCATCCGGTCCCATTCCGCCACCCGCAGCGCCTCCAGCGGCGACAGCGGCATCACCCCCGCGTTGTTGACCAGAACGTCGACCCGGCCGAATGTCTCGTGCGCGGCCGCGACGAAGGACCGCATGTTCTCGGCGGAGGTGACGTCCAGCCGCCGGAAGGCCGCGGTGCCGCCGGCCCCGTTGATGTCCTGGCACAGCGTTTCCAGTCGTTCGGTGCGGCGGGCACCGAGGAAGACGCGGTGCCCATCGGCGGCCAGGCGGCGGGCGGTCGCCTCGCCGATGCCGCTGCTCGCGCCGGTGATCAGGACGACCTTCTCGTGCTCCGTCATGGGCTGCTCCTTTTGCCAGTTGTTTCACCGGCGAGCCTCCACGGCCGAGCGCACCGCGACCAGGACGGCTGCTGCCTGGGTGCCGCACACCCAGGCACCGTGCGGAGGCCGGCGAGCCCCACTCTTTGCCGTACCGGCAATCACGTTTGTCAATTTGCCGCGGCCGGTACAGGATCTCGGGGATCCCGGGGATATCACCCTTATGGCGCAACGCCCCGGACACCCGCACTCCGGCGTAATTCACCGGGGAATGGCGGACCACGGCATCCGTCATTCCCCTGCGTGATCGGTCAGTTGAGCCGCCCCCGCAGCCCGGTGTTTACGATATCCGGGATGAATTGGCGCGTTTCTGGCTGACGGCCTGGTACGTACACGTACGTGCGCCTTCTTTCCTGCCTGCACAGGCGGTGAATCCGCTCGTCACCTCTGACTTCGGGAGCTCATGATGGAATCCGGCGCTACCGTGTGGAACTGCCCGTTCGACTATGCCGAGGCACTGGAATTCGATCCGACGCTGAAGCGTCTGCTGACCGAGGAACCGGTTGCCCGTATCAAGCTGCCCTACGGGGAGGGCGAAGCCTGGCTGGTGACCCGGTACGAGGATGTGCGCACGGTGACGACCGACCGGCGCTTCAGCCGTAGTGCCATCATCGGCCGGGACTTCCCGCGGATGACTCCTGAGCCGATCGTGCAGGACGAGGCGATCAACGTGATGGACCCGCCCGCCAGCAGCCGGCTGCGGAGCCTGGTCTCCAAGGCGTTCGCCCCGCGTCAGGTCGAACGTATGCGGGCCCGTACCCAGCGGGTCGTGGACGACCTGCTGGACCGGATGACCGCGCAGGGCTCGCCGGCGGACCTGATGGAGAGCCTGGCGTCCCCGCTGCCGCTGACCACGATCTGTGAGGTCCTCGACATCCCCGAGGCAGACCGCGCCCAACTGCGCGGGCACGCACGGACGATGATGAACGTCACCGTCGAGAACCGGGACCGCGCCGTCCGCGCCAAGGCCGATATGCGGGCGTACTTCAAGACGCTCACCGCGAAGCGGCGCCAGCACCCGGGAGACGACCTGATCAGCGCGCTGGCGACGGCTCGTGACGGCGATGAGCTGCTCAACGACCAGGAGCTGACGGTGCTGGCCATGGTGCTGCTCATCACCGGCCAGGACACCACCACCTACGAGATCGGCAATCTCGCCTACACCCTGCTCACCCGGCCCAAGGAGCTCGCCATGGTGCGGGCCCGCCCCGAGATGCTCCCGCAGGCGATGGAGGAACTGCTGCGGTTCATCCCGTTCCGTAAGGGCGTCGGCATTCCCCGGGTCGCCACTGAGGACGTGGAGCTGAGCGGGGTGACGATCCGGGCCGGGGACATCGTGCACGTCTCCTACCTGACCGCAAACCGGGACGGCCGCAAGTTCGACCGGCCCGACGAGCTGGACCTTGAGCGGGAGGACCGCCCGTCCCACATGACCTTCGGCTGGGGCGGCCACCACTGCCTGGGTGCCCCGCTCGCCTTCACGGAGCTGGAAGTCGCCCTCGGTGCCCTTCTGGAGCGCTTCCCCGAGCTCAGGCTGGCCCAGCCGGCCGAGGACGTGCGCTGGAACACGAACTCGATCTGGCGCTATCCGCTGGAGCTGCCGGTCGCCTGGTAAGGGGCCCCGGTGCCGCGAATGCAGAACTCACCTCGCTGGCGTACGGTTACTAGTCGGAAAGAAGATCCACCAGCACGGGGAGAGTTCATTCTTCGACGGATGGTCCGCCCATAGTTCTCTCCAGGTCGTGCCACTTCAGTCCGCCGATTCCGCCCATGTCAACTTGCCCGTCAGCTCGGGCAGGTTGCCGTGGCGGGCCCACCGGCGACTGCGACCGAAATGGATACCGGGAATTCCCTGAGCGGCCCACAAGTCTGCAAGGAGCCCATCCCATGGCGGTTCTGTGCAAACCTGCAATCGCGGTCCCTGAATACATCCTCACCCAAGAAGACACCCTCGAACTCGCGCGGCGGATGCACAAGGATCATTCGCAGCTGCGGCTGGTGCTCCGCCTGATCGAGCACACCGGTGTACGCAAACGGCATTTGATCCAGCCGATCGACAAGGTACTCAAGCATCCCGGGCTCGACGCCCGCAGCGCGGTCTACGAGGAGGAGTCCAAGGCCCGGGTCCCCGCCGTGGTGCGCGAGGCGCTCGACCGGGCCGAACTGGAGCCGGCGCAGATCGACTTGATCGTCTACGTCTCCTGTACCGGCTTCATGATGCCGTCCCTGACGGCATGGCTCATCAACACCCTGGGCTTCCGCTCGGAGACCCGGCAGATGCCGATCGCCCAGCTCGGCTGTGCCGCGGGCGGCGCGGCGATCAACCGGGCCCACGACTTCTGCACGGCGTACCCCGACTCCAACGTCCTCATCGTGGCGTGTGAGTTCTGCTCGCTGTGCTACCAGCCCACCGATCTGGGCGTGGGATCGCTGCTGTCCAACGGTCTGTTCGGCGACGCGGTCGCCGCGGCGGTGGTCCGGGGGACGGGCGGCACCGGCGTCCGGCTGGAGCGCAACAGCTCCTATCTGATCCCGCACACCGAGGACTGGATCTCTTACGCGGTGCGGTCCACCGGCTTCCACTTCCAGTTGGACAAGCGCGTGCCCGGCACCATGGAGCCGCTCGCCCCGGCCCTGCGCGCCATCGCGCAGGAGCACCAATGGGACGCGGGCGAACTGGACTTCTACATCGTCCACGCGGGCGGTCCGCGCATTCTGGACGACCTGTGCCACTTCCTGGAGGTGCCGCCCGAGGCGTTCCGCTTCAGCCGCGCGACGCTGACCGAGTACGGCAATATCGCCAGCGGTGTGGTGCTCGACGCGCTGGCGAGGATGTTCGACGAGGCGTCGGCCGTCGACGGCCAGCGCGGCCTGCTGGCGGGATTCGGTCCCGGCATCACCGCCGAGATGGCCCTGGGCACCTGGGCCTCGACCCCTGCCGCGGCATGAGCGCACATGCGCGGTGCGCCCGGACGGTGATCCGCCGGGCGCACCGCGCATGTGCGCGTGCGGCGCGCTACCGCGACGGCTCACTCCCCTGGGGTAGCGATCGGGCTCGCGTCGGTGCGGCCGCGCGGGAGGCGCCGGGACCGTGCTGCCCCGGGAAGAGCCGCGGTGCGGCCGGATGCCGGGGGGAGGATCACCTGGGAGCGGCCGTCGGAAGGCGCCGGGCAGCGGTTGGCGCATACCGAACTTTTGCCTTGAATAGGAATATCTTGACATGCGGGACAGTGCGTTTTATGCAGATGAGTAGGCGGCTTGCTCCCCATATCAGCAGGTGAGGAGGCCCACGCGGGCCGTTCCACGGACGGGCCGCAAGGTGAGGAGAAGACCATGGCGCGTGCAGTGGGTATTGACCTTGGTACGACGAACTCGGTGGTCAGTGTGCTGGAGGGCGGCGAGCCCACGGTGATCACCAATGCCGAGGGCGCCCGGACCACCCCGTCGGTGGTCGGCTTCGCCAAGGGCGGAGATGTGCTGGTGGGCGAGGTCGCCAAGCGGCAGGCCGTGACCAACGTCGACCGCACCGCGCGGTCGGTCAAGCGCCACATGGGCGAGGCGCAGTGGCGCTTCCCGGAAAGCGGCGACATCGACGGTAAGCAGTACACCGCTCAGGAGATCTCCGCGCGGGTGCTCCAGAAGCTCAAGCGTGACGCCGAGGAATACCTGGGCGAGGACGTCACGGATGCCGTGGTCACCGTTCCGGCGTACTTCAATGACGCCCAGCGCACCGCGACCAAGGAGGCCGGCGAGATCGCGGGCCTGAAGGTGCTGCGGATCGTCAACGAGCCGACCGCGGCGGCGCTGGCCTACGGCCTCGACAAGGAGAACGACCAGACCATCCTGGTCTTCGACCTGGGCGGCGGCACCTTCGATGTCTCGCTGCTGGAGATCGGTGACGGCGTCGTCGAGGTGAAGGCCACCAATGGCGACACCCACCTGGGCGGCGACGACTGGGACCAGCGGATCGTCGATCATCTGACCAAGCAGTTCAAGAACGCGTACGGCATCGATCTGTCCCAGGACAAGATGGCCACCCAGCGGCTGCGGGAGGCCGCCGAGAAGGCGAAGATCGAACTGTCGGCGGCGACCGAGACCACGATCAATCTGCCCTATCTGAGCGCGTCCGCCGACGGGCCGCTGCACATGGACGAGAAGCTCACCCGCTCCCAGTTCGAGCAGCTGACCGCCGACCTGCTGGAGCGCTGCAAGACCCCGTTCCACAACGCGGTGGACGACGCCGGGATCAAGGTCGCCGACATCAACCATGTGATCATGGTCGGCGGTTCGACCCGGATGCCCGCGGTGACCGAGCTGGTCAAGGAGCTGACCGGCAAGGACCCGCACAAGGGCGTCAACCCGGACGAGGTCGTCGCCGTGGGTGCCGCGCTCCAGGCCGGTGTGCTCAAGGGTGAGGTCAAGGACGTCCTCCTGCTGGACGTCACCCCGCTGTCCCTCGGTATCGAGACCAAGGGCGGCATCATGACCAAGCTCCTGGAACGCAACACCACGATCCCGACCAAGCGCTCCGAGATCTTCACGACGGCCGAGGACAACCAGCCGTCCGTGCAGATCCAGGTCTACCAGGGCGAGCGCGAGATCGCGGCGTACAACAAGAAGCTCGGGATGTTCCAGCTGACCGGTCTGCCGCCGGCCCCGCGCGGCGTCCCGCAGATCGAGGTCTCCTTCGACATCGACGCCAACGGCATCATGCACGTCACGGCCAAGGACCTGGGCACCGGCAAGGAGCAGAAGATGACCGTCACCGGCGGCTCCTCACTGCCCAAGGACGACATCGACCGGATGGTCCGCGACGCCGAGCACCACGCCGAGGAGGACCGCCGCAAGCGGGAGACCGCGGAGACCCGCAACCAGGCCGAGCAGCTCGTCTACCAGACCGAGAAGTTCCTCAAGGACAACGAGGAGAAGGTCCCCGGTGAGGTCAGGACCGAGGTCCAGGAAGCCGTCACCGAGCTGAAGGAGAAGCTCAAGGGCGGGTCCGCCGAGGGCGACAACACCGCGGAGATCCGTACCGCCTCCGAGAAGCTCGCGGCCGTCTCCCAGAAGATGGGCCAGGCCATGTACGCCGACACCCAGGGCGCGCAGGCCGCCTCGGGTGCCCAGGGCGCGGCTGCCGGTGAGGGCGGCGCGGATGCCGCCGCCGGCGAGCAGGACGATGTCGTCGACGCGGAGATCGTCGACGACGACAAGCAGGAGGGCAGCGGACGATGAACCGCCCGACCGATGTCCACGGCCTGCCCCACCCGCCGCCGGCCCTCGTGGGACACGGGCCGCCGAAGAGCCCCGAACCGGGCCCGCCCGACGCCACCGGCCCCCCGGAGGACCGGACCGGGCAGCGGACCGGCCGGCCGTCCGGCCAGGACGAGTCCGCCGGGCGGCCCGCGCCCCCGGAGGCGGTGCTGCACGCCGAACTCCGGGAGCGGACGGCCGATCTCCAGCGGCTGAAGGCCGAGTACGACAACTACCGGAAGCGGGTCCACCGCGACCGGCTGGCGGTCGGCGAGATCGCGGTGGCGAATGTACTGAGCCGGCTGCTGCCCGTGCTCGACTCGCTCGCCGAGGCCACCGCGCGGGGCGAGGTGACCGGTGGTTTCGCGCGCATCGCCGAGGAACTGCACACCGAGCTCGGGGCGCTGGGCCTCCAGGCCCTCGGCGCGGTGGGTGACCCGTTCGACCCGCTGATCCACGAGGCCATCACCTTCACCCCCACCGACCGGCTGGAACAGGCCACCTGCACCGAGGTGCTCCGCCTGGGCTACCGGGTCGGCGACCAGCTGCTGCGCCCCGCCCAGGTGGCCGTCGCGGGCGAACCACCGGCCGACGCGTAACACCCTGCCCCTGAACTACCTTTCAACGGCTCGGAGTTGAGCTGCCTGCTCCTGCTGCGCCTGTCGTCATACACTGCTCGCGATGAACGACGGTGAGCGCATGCCTGCGTCGATCCACCCGTCGGCCCGGTGACCGCCTTCCGCTTCGTGCGGTGACCTGTACGTCGACCCGCGCGCCGACCTGCGCGTGTACCTGCACATCACGCCCCGCACTGCCGGGCGACGGCGGTCCTCGGCGCAATGGAATTGCCGCCCCCTGTACGCGATTACGCATACGTTCGACTCCCAGGGGCACCCGATCCTCTACCGCCAGCAACGGCCTCCGTACTTCGACAGAAAGCCCTACGACGCACGACGGGCGGGATCATGGCAACCGAGGAAAACACGGAACGCGGGAAAGCACACGACAAGCGACCGGAGCGGATCTCCGCTCCCACGGCTATGCGCCACGCCGCCGGGCAACTTGCCCAAATGCTGCAATGCGAGCCCGCTTCGGTGTCGGCACTCAAGCCCACCGATGACGGTTGGCTGGCGAATGTGGAAGTGGTGGAGATCGAAAGGGTGCCGGACACCGCGAGCGTCATGGCTTCCTACCGCGTCCACCTCGATGAACAGGGCCAACTCGTGGGATATGAGCGGACCCGCCGCTACGGGCGGGGCCAGATCGACAGGTAGTCCGGCCGTCGCCCGGCACCCACCACGGCCTCACACGGCCGCATGACCCGCTCCAGTCAACTGGAAGGGACGATCCATCATGACTGCCATTCAGCAATCCAACGCGCCCACCAGTGGGAGCGGTTCGGGAAATCTCTACGATGTTCTTGAGCTGATCCTCGACCGCGGGCTGGTAATCGATGCCTTTGTGCGGGTCTCCCTCGTCGGCATCGAAATCCTCAAGATTGATGTGCGTGTCGTCGTCGCGAGTGTGGACACCTATCTGCGCTTCGCCGAGGCATGCAACCGACTCGATCTGGAATCCGGCCGCAAGGCGCCGAGCCAGCTCACCGATCTGGTCGGTGAGGCGACCGAGAGCGGCGCCAAAGGAAAGTCAAAAGGCGCGCTGACCGGCGCGGTCGAGGCCTTCAGCGAATCCCTGCAAAAGGGCCAGGAGGACTCCGCGGAAGAGGATGAGCGCCCGGCCCGCAAATCTTCCGCGGCAAGCAACCGTCGCACCGCACGCCGCCGGGAGGAGTGAGCCATGGGAACGTACCTCTACGCCATCACCGCGGCCGGCCACCCCTTGCGGCTGTCCGGCCTCAACGGGGTCGGCGACCCCGCGGCCGAGCTGCGCACCGTCACCACGAAGGATCTGTGCGCGGTGGTCAGCGACGCACCGCAGGAACTCCGGGCCAAGCGCCGCGACGTGGCGGCCCATCAGGGAGTTCAGGAACGACTGCTGGCCGACGGCGCCGCGCTGCCGATGCGCTTCGGGCTGGTCGGCACCGACGACGCCCAGGTGGCCGCCGTGCTGGAGCAGGATCGCGACAGTTACCTCCAGCGGCTCTCGGAGGTCGACGGCCGCCGTGAGTACCACCTCAAGGTGGAGCGCGACGAGGACGACCTGCTGCGGGAGATCATGCGGGACTCCGCCGAGGTACAGCGGCTCAACGAGCGGACCCGCCAGAACCCCGGCGCGTACGACGACAAGGTGGCGCTCGGCGAGCTGATCTCGCAGGAGGTGCAGGCCCGTCAGGAGCGGGCCCGCGCGGACATCGTGGCCCGGCTCGCTCCGGCGGCCGTGCGCACCGCGGACGTCGAACCGACCAAGCAGCACTTCCTCAATGTGTCCTTCCTCGTCGAGCGGGAGAAGGCCGCGGCCTTCTCGGAGGCGGTCCATGAGGAGGCCGGGCAGCGCGGTGACAGCTACACCTTCAGCCTGCACGGCCCGCTGCCGCCGTACAGCTTCGTCTGACCTCCGAGAGGAGATCGGCCATGGGCCTGCTCACACAGCTTCTGACCCTGCCGCTGGCCCCGGTGCGGGGCACGGTCTGGGTCCTGGACCAGGTGCTGCTCACCGCCGAGCGCGAGTACTACGACCCGGCGCCGGTCCGTGAGGAACTGGCCGCGCTGGAACAGCAGTTGCTGGACGGCAGCATCGGGCCCGACGAGTTCGACTCCCGCGAGGACGAGCTCCTGGACCGGCTGGAGTGGCTGGAGGCCCACCGACAACGACTCCGTACCGACTCCTGATCAGGGGAGATTGAGGTGTACGACAGATGATGACCAACGCCAAGATAGGAGTGGCCCTCGTCGGGGGCTACCTCCTGGGGCGCACGAAGAAAGCCAAGATGGCCCTCGGCCTGGGCCTGTTCCTGGCCGGCAAGAAGCTGAATCTGGATCCGAAGCAGCTGGGCACGCTGGTCGCCAACTCGCCGGTGCTGGGCCCCCTCAACGACCAGGTGCGCAAGGAACTGGTGGACGCCACGAAGGCGGCGGCCGGCACCGCGCTCACCCAGCGGATGTCCGGCCTCGCCGACTCCCTGCACGAGCGGACCCTGGCCCTCGAAGAAGGCCGGGACGTGAGCGGCGGGACCGAGCGGACCGCGGACGGCGAGCCTGCCGCGGCGGACGACGAGGAGCAGCCGCCCGAGGACGGCACACGGGGCGACGCCGAGGACGCCGGGGGCGCGGCGGAAGCCGCGGAGAAGGGTGCGCCGAGCCGCAAGGCGCCTGCCGCCGCGTCCGCGAAGACGGCCACGAAGTCCGCCGCCGCCTCGGCGAAGAAGTCGGGCGGCGCCGCCCGGTCCACCGCGCGCCGCTCGTCGTCAAGCGCCTCGGGGACCTCGAAGTCATCGGGCAAGAACGCCGGTGGTGCGTCCCGCGGGCGCCCCGCCAACTCCTCGGCGCGGAAGTCCGCCGCGGGGGCCCGTAAGAAGGCGTCCGGTGCGGCCCGCACGGCCGCCGACCGTGGAGGCCGCAATGGCTGAGTCCACTTTCCGCAAGGTGAAGCACGAGGTGACCAAGAGCCCGGCGGCCGACCAGCTCAAGGAGGAGTTGCAGCACTACCTCCAGGCACGGGCGGAGCACGCCGTCACCAGCCTCGGCCACAAGCTGGGCGAGAGCGTCAGCAAGCTCGCCGAACCCGGCCGGGGCGCCGGGGGCCTGGTGAACAGCCTGGCGAAGGGCGGTGCGGCGCTCGGCAAGGGCAAGTCGCCGCAGCAGGCGGCCCTGACCGCCGGCGCCTCGCACCTCAAGGACACCGTCAAGGACAAGGTCAAGGGGCTGTTCGGCAAGGGCCGCAAGGGCGGCGGCGGCAAGTCCAAGAGCGTGACCATCGTCGAGGACATCGATGTGGGCGTGCCCGTGCGCGAGGCGTACGACCAGTGGACGCAGTTCCAGGAGTTCAGCACCTTCGCCAAGGGGGTCGTCAGTGTCGAGAAATCCGACGACACCACCAGCAACTGGAAGGTGAAGGTCGCCAAGTCCACCCGCAGCTGGCGCGCGAACGTCACCGAGCAGGTCCCCGACGAGCGCATCACCTGGACCACCGAGGGCGCGAAGGGCACGGTCAAGGGCGTGGTGACCTTTCATCGCCTCACCGACAACCTGACGCGGGTGCTGCTGGTTCTGGAGTACTTCCCCAAGGGGCTGTTCGAGAAGACCGGCAACATCTGGCGCGCCCAGGGCCGCCGGGCCCGGCTGGACCTCAAGCTCTACCGCAAATTCATCATGCTGCGCGGTGAAGCCACCGACGGCTGGCGGGGCGAGATCCAGGACGGCGAGGTGGTGGTCGAGCACGCCGACGCCGTCGAGGCGGAGCAGGAGGAGGAGAACGCCGGGCCCGGCTCCGACGACGACGGACGCCCCGACGCGGAGGCGGCAGACAAGGCCGGGGAGGACGCGGAAGCCGACGACCCGGACATCGAGCCCGAGGACCCGGCCGACGAGGACCCGGCCGACGAGGACCTGGCCGACGAGGACCTGGCCGACGAGGACGGGACCGCGGCGGAGGACGGCGACCTCGACGATCCGGTCGACGAGGACGAGGACCTCGACGAGCCGCGTGATGCGGACGACGACCTCGACGAGCCCCTCGACGAGGGCGACGACGTCCCTCCGGACGAGCCGGATGCCTACGAGGACGAGCGGGACGCGTACGAGGACGAGCCGGCGCCGCCCTCCCGGGGCCGCCGTACCGCCGCCGCCCGCTGACCCGTCCCGACCGCACAGACGAGGCTGATCATGTCCGATTCACTGGCCGGCCGTATGGGGCCGGGCTCCGGTCCGTCCCCGTACGGCCGGCAGGGGTCCTCCGCCAACCTGGCCGACATCCTGGAACGCGTGCTCGACAAGGGCGTCGTGATCGCGGGCGACATCCAGATCAATCTGCTCGACATCGAGCTGCTGACCATCAAGCTCCGGCTGCTCGTCGCCTCCGTCGACAAGGCCAAGGAGATGGGCATCGACTGGTGGGAGCACGATCCCTCACTCTCGTCCCGTGCCCGCCCGCCGCAGCAGGTGTCCGCCGGGCAACCGCCGGAGACCGGCCGCGATCCGCTGGCCGAGGAGAACCGGCAGCTGCGCGCCGAGCTCGCCGAGCTGCGGGCGGCCATCGGCCCGTCCCAGGGCTCCGACGGGCACCGGACGCACCACGAGGAGGAGCAGTGACCAGCCACCCGCAAGGAAACGAGGCGTCGGCCGCAGCCCCGCGGCAGCCGCTCGGTCTCGCCCCCGAGCAGCGGGAGTCCGCTCCCCCGTCCAGCTCGTACGTCTACGCCATCGGCCGGGCGGGCGCCGGTCTCGACACGACGGCTCCCCGGCTCACCGGGCTGCGGGACGGGCGGGTGCGGACGGCGTCCGCCGACGGCCTCACGGCGCTCGTCTCCTCCGTCCCGGCCGACGCCTTCAGCGAGGAGGGCATGAAGGCGCAGCTGGAGAATCTGACGGAGCTGGAGGAGATCGCCCGTACCCACCACGGCGTCGTCGAGGCCGCCCACACCGGCACGATGGTGCTCCCCATGCGGCTGGCCACCGTATATCTGGATGACGCCCGGGTGCGGTCGATGCTGCGGGAGCGCGGCGCGGAGTTCGACGCGCTGCTCTCCCGGCTCGAAGGCCATGCCGAGCTGGGGGTGAAGGTGTACGCGGATCCCCGCGCCGCGGCCGCCGACCCGGCTCCCGCTTCCGACGGCCCGGAGTCCGCTGTTCCCCCGGTCAGCCCCGGCCGGGCCTACTTGCAACAGCGCCGGGCCCAGCGCCGGACGCAGCGTGATGCCTTCCGGGCGGCGGGCGCCGTGGCCGAAGAGGTCCGGGGCCGGGCGGCCGCCTTTGCCCGGGACCGGGTCGCCCACCGCCCCCAGCAGGGTGAACTGGCCGCCGGTGCGGGGGAGAACATCGCGAATGAGGCCTATCTGGTGCCCACGGACCGGCTCCGGGAGTTCCACCAGGCGGTGGCGGGCCTGGCCGACGGTGTCCCCGGTGTACGTATCGAGGTCACCGGGCCATGGGCCCCGTACTCCTTCGCGACCCCGCCCGCGGACACCCGGAGTGCGTGATGGCGGGTGATCTTCCCGAGGCCGCGGGCGCCGAGGTCTCGTCCGCCGAGGTCTCGGCCCCGGCGGACCTCACCCCGGAAGAGTCTCTGGCCGGCCGGCAGATCGCGCTCATCGATCTCCTGGACCGTCTGCTGAACGGCGGCGCGGTGCTCACCGGAGATGTGGTGCTGTCGATCGCCGATGTGGACCTGGTGCACATCAATCTGCGGGCGGTCATTCGCTCGATCACGCCCGACGGTCCGGCGCCGTGGTGAGAGAGCGTGCGCCCGCCTTCCCGACGAGCAGCGCCCATGACGAGGGAGATCCATGACGAATGAACCGGCCGCCCCCGTGGAGCCCGCCTTCGCGGAGGTGGCGCAGGCCGCGGCCCGGGCCTTCGAGCTGGTGCCGGCCCCGTCCGACGGGCCGCCGCCGGGGCGGGACAGCGCTCTCGCCCAGCGGCTGCGGACCGATCCGGAGACGGTGGAGCGCGATCTCATCAAGCTGGTGCTGACCATCGTGGAGCTCCTGCGGCAGCTGATGGAGCGGACCGCCTTGCACCGTGTCGACCAGGGAGACCTGAGCGAGGAGCAGGAAGAGCGGGTCGGGCTGACGCTGATGATTCTCCAGGACCGGATGGCGGAACTCTGTGAGCGCTACGGCCTCACGATGCGGGACCTCAATCTCGATCTCGGTCCCCTGGGGTCTCTGCTGCCGCGTGACGACGCCATCTGATCCGCGGTCCCCGGCCGGCCGCTTCCGCCGTACGCCGCACGGGCATTGCAACTGACGGCCCGTCACCCTACCCTTCCGGCACACCCCCACCGCACCGGGGCGCTCGTACGGTCTCACCCCTACGATCCGTGCGCGGTGCAACGGGGCCGGCGCGCCGCGTGCCGGAAGGACAGCCATGTCCGACGACAGCGCTCGCAGACCCTCCCTCACCCGCCGTACGTTACTGAGCGGGGCCGCCGCCGCGGGGCTTGCCGCGGCGGCCGGGCTACAGCCCGCGCATCGCATCCCCGCGGGCAGTGCAGCGGCCACTCTCACCCCTCCGCCCGACTTCCCCGCGGGCATCCCCCTGTCCCAACAGGCCTTCCGGAACTGGTCGCTGGAGATCGTCGTCGAGGGGGTCTGGACGGCTTCGGCCCGTACGCCCGACGATGTGGTCACCCTCGCCAACTGGGCTCATCAGCACGGCTACCGGCTCCGGGCGCGGGGCAAGGGCCACACCTGGTCGCCGCTGGTGGTGCCCGCCGGGGCCGACACCAACCGTACGGTCATCGTCGACACCACCTCCCACCTCACCGCGGTCAGTGTGCGGGGCGGCAATCCGGGGAGCGTCACCGCGCAGGCGGGGGCGACCCTGGACCGGATCCTCGCCCGCCTGGAGGAGTCGGGGCTCGGTCTCGCCACCACTACGGCGCCCGGTGATCTGACCATCGGCGGGGTGCTGGCCATCGGCGGTCACGGCACCGGGGTGCCCACCGCCACCGAGAACCCGCCGGCGGGCTCCGGCTTCGGCACCCTGAGCTCGCTGGTCACCTCGCTCACCGCCGTGGTCTGGAGCGCCGCGGAGGGTCGTTATGTGCTCAAGACGTTCTCCCGCTCCGACCCGGACATCCGGGCCTTCCTCGTCCACCTGGGCCGTGCCTTCGTCACCGAGGTGACGCTGACGGCCGCGGCCAACACCCGGCTGCGCTGCCAGAATTGGTACGACGTGAACGTGGGCACCGTCTTCGGCCCGCCCGGTACGGGCGGCCGCACGATCGGCTCCTACCTGGACCGCACCGGGCGCATCGAGGCGATCTGGTTCCCGTTCACCGATGTGCCGTGGCTGAAGGTGTGGAGCGTGGCGCCCAACAAGCCGCTGCTCTCCCGGCAGATCGACACCCCGTACGCCTACACCTTCGCCAACCGGGTCACCGAGGAGATGTCGCGGCTGCTCGGGGAGATCGCCGCGGGCGGGGGCGACAAGACGCCCGTCTTCACCAAGCTGGCGATGTCCATCGTCGGCTCCGGGCTGATCGTCACCGGCACCTGGGATGTCTGGGGCTGGTCGAAGAACAGCCTGCTGTACGTCGAACCGACCACCCTGCGGATCGTCGAGGCGGGGTGGGCGGTGCTCACCTCCCGGGCGAATGTGCAGCGGGTGGTGAGTGACTTCTACTCCCGCTATCAGCAGGTGCTCACGGCTCATCAGGGCCGCGGCTCCTATCCCGTCAACGGGCCGATCGAACTGCGGATCACCGGGACGGACCCGCTCGACGGTCCCCTGCTCTCCCCGGCCCGGGCCCGTCGGGACCGTCCCGAGTGGGACACCGTGGTGTGGCTCGACTTCGCCACCTATCCCGGTACGCCGGGCGCCGCCCCCTTCTTCCGTGAGCTGGAGCAGTGGATCTGGCAGACCTACACCGGGTCGTATGCGACCGTACGTCCCGAGTGGTCCAAGGGCTGGGCCTATACGGACAGCGGGCCCTGGCGCGATTCCGGCACGCTGGGCGGCACCGTGCCGGCCGCGTTCGACGAGTGGCGCACCGCCCGGGACATCCTCAACTCCTATGACCCGGCACGGGTGTTCTCCAATGCGTTCCTCGACACCCTGCTGCCCTGAGACACCCCCTATGGGGGGCGCGCGGAATTTCCGCGCGCCCCCCAATCGAAATCACCCGGCACGTCCGTCACACCCGTAACAAGTGCAGGAAACAACCCGCTAAGCGGTCATCACGAGGTTGGCGGGAATTTTGCGCCTGACGCCCTGGACGCTTTCCGGAATCCGCCCCCTTGGTGTGTGAAGTTCCTACGAACACCGGCGGCCACCGGGCGCCCGCCGCTCCGCCGCGGCAGCTCCGCCCGCGCACCGGCCTGCGGGGACACCAGCACCCACCGACCGCCCCGCGCATTGTGGAGTCCTGCCATCCCGAGCGGTAATGAACGAGGCCGCACCCGGGCTCGATGACGCGGTTTCCAGTCATCTCCAGCGAAAATGCATCTGGCGGGAATGACAGCCGTAACAATTCTGCAAGGCAGCGTGCGGGGCTGAAAGTGTGTGCTGCGGCAGAGACTCGTGGGGTAACTGTCGCCACATCGCCGGTTGTTCCCCGGGTGGCTGTCCGACGACGGGGGCAGACCGCAGAAGCAGAAACGAAGGGACGAACGTGATCCGGGTCTTGGTGGTGCACGAAACGCGGCTGCTGCGCTCGGCGCTCACCGCGCTGTTGCGCGACGAGGAGGGTATCGACGCGGTCGCCGCCTGCTGGAGAAGTGCCCCCGGGCGAGCCCGTTCCTTCCGGCCGCAGGTGTGCGTCGTCGATGGCGACTGTGCGGGTTCGGTGGCCTCGGCGGACCACCCCGGCGGCCCGGGATGTGCCCTGCTGGTCCTGGCCAGCGCCTGCCGGCCCGGCACGCTGCGCCGGGCGATCGCCGCCCGAGCGCGGGGGTTCGTGGACAAGGACGCGCCACCGGCCCGGCTGTTGCACGCGATAAACCTGGTCGCCGCCGGGAAGCGCTATGTCGACCATTCACTGAGCCCGGATTTCCTGGAGGCCGCCGACATGCCGCTGACCCCGCGTGAGTTAAGCGTGCTGTCACTCGCCGCGGGCGGCGCTTCGGTCCCCGAGATCGCCCGTGAACTGCATCTGAGCAGCGGCACGGTACGCAATTACATGGCGGCCATCAATCGCAAAACCGGCGCACGGAACCGGGTGGACGCGATACGGATATCGCAGGGGGCGGGCTGGGTCTAGGGCGGACAACCCCTGACACCTGTCCGGAGAGTCCGCGAAGTCCCGTGATCAGCCGAGAAAGCGGGACTTCACGGCGAAATTCTCCGCGCGCTCCGGTGCGTCCGGCTGCCAGCTTCCCGCCAGGTCCCGGTAGAGGGGCGAGCGTTCGAGCAGCTCCTCATGGGTACCGCAGGTGGCCCGGTGGCCGTCGAGTACCAGGATGCGGTCGGCCCGGCGGGCCGAGGTGATCCGGTGGGCCACGACGATCAGCGTTCCGGGGCGCTCCGCGAAGGCGCGCTCGGCCCGCATTTCCGCCGCCGGGTCGAGATGGCAGGTCGCCTCGTCGAGGAGGACGAGGGGGGCGGGTGACAGATGGGCCCGGCCCAGTGCGATCAGCTGGCGTTCCCCCTGGGACAGGGCGCCCGGGTCGAGCGGTGCGTCGAATCCGCCCAGCCGGCGCACCAGCGTGTCCAGGCCCACGGCATCCGACGCCGCCTCCAGGGCGGCGGTGGAGGCGCCGTCCGGGCGGAGGTAGAGCAGGTTCTCGCGCAGGGTGCCCGAGAAGACGTAGGCCTGTTGCGGGATGAGCACGCGCAGCAGGGACGGATCGGTGCCCAACGGATCGGTTCCCAAGGGGGCGCGGACCGGCCGGCCGGCCACCCGTATCTTGCCCCGGCCGGGGGCGAGCAGTCCGGCGACGAGCGCGGTCAGGGTCGACTTTCCGATGCCGCTCGGTCCCACCACGACGAGGTGTTCGCCCGGTTCGACGGTCAGGTCGAGGTCGTGCAGCACGGGCTGGGCGGCGGGCCCGTAGGCGAAGGTCACCGCGCGCAGTTCGACGCGGGGGCCGTCGGGCGGGGCGGGGACGTGGGGCGCGGGCTCCAGCGTGGTGGTGGGCGGCGGCGCGGTGGGGGGCTCCGGAGCGCTGGAGGGCTCCGGAGCGGGGCCGGTGGTGAGGCGGTCGAGGACCACGAGCAGTCGGGTGCCGGCCGAGCCCAGCGCGTTCATCAGGGTGTGCAGGGCGGGCAGCAGGGACTGGGTCAGATAGGCCAGCGCGCCCAGCACGGCGCCGGGGGTGAGCCCTTGCCGCAGCAGCCAGGGCGCGGTGACCAGCAGCAACAGGACGGGCAGTTGGCCGGCCAGGCCGAGCGCGAGACAGCGGACGGCGGCCCAGCGCGCCAACTGCCGTGCCGCGCGGGCCTCGTCCTCGATGACGCCGTACGCCCGGTCCGCGGTCCGCTGCTGCGCACCGCAGGCCACCACGTCACGCAGCCCCTCGGCGACGGCGCCGAACTGTGTGGCCAGGTCCTCGTCCGCCTGGAGGAAGGCGCGCTGGCGGGCCGCCATCGGCCGGAGGGTGGCCAGGAAGAGCAGCAGCCCGGCCGCGAGCGGAGGCACCACGATCAGCAGCAACTGGGGCGCCAGGGAGAGGAGTCCGAGCACCGCTCCGGCCGCGGTGAACACGAAGGAGCGGGCGACCAGGACCAGTCCGGCGAAGCTGTCCCGAGCGATCTCGGTCTGGTTGGTCAGCCGGGAGACCACGGCACTGCCCGCCGCCCGGGCCGGCTGCGCCACCGCCTGGGTCAGCGAACGCGACACCACCTGACGGACCAGGCCGTCGCGCAGCGGCTCGACGAGGTCGGCCAGCCCGCGGAAGACTCCCCGGCCGGCCAGCCCGCCGACGATGACGGCCAGTGCGGTGACGCCCAGCCAGACCAGCCCGACTCCGGTCCGGCCGGCCAGAAAGCCCTGGTCCAGGGCCTTTGCCAGGCCGTAGCCGCCGAGGAAGGTGTGGGCGGACTCCAGCAGTGACCAGCCGGCCAGCAGCAGCAGTACGCGGGTCCGGCGGCGGAGAAAGCGCCTCGCCCGGGGCAGCAGTCGTGCGGTCGCGGTCGTCATGAGGCGGTCCGGGTGTCCTCGTCCTCGGTGTGGGCGAACACCGCGCGGTAGTCGGCGTCCGTCCAGAGCCGGTCGTGCGGGGCGACGGCACGGAGCCGTCCGTTCTCCAGCCATGCGACCAGATCGGCGCGGGCGGCGGAGGAGACGCGATGGGCGATCAGCAGTCTGCTGCCGGTCCGTACGTCATGGACCAGGGCGCGGCGGACATGGAGTTCGGTGACGCTGTCCAGGCTGGAGGTGGCGTCGTCGAGCACGAGCAGTCGGCCGGCATGGGCGAACGCCCGTGCCAGGCCGAGGCGTTGGACCTCGCCGCCGGACAGCGGGGCGTCGGTGAGCGGCGCGGCGTATCCCCCGGGGAGGAGGCGGACGAACGAGTCCGCACCGGCCGCGCGGGAGGCGGCCTCGATCGTCCGCTCCGGGGGCTCGTAGGGGCCGAAGCCGATGGCGGCTCCTACGGTGGCGCCGAACAGGGCGGGCCGTTCGAAGGCGTAGCCGATCTCGCGGCGCAGCTGCGCGGGGTCGGCCTCGTCGAGGGGTATCCCGTCCAGCAGCACCTGCCCGCTGTCGGGATCGGTGAGCCGGCCCGCGACGGCGGCGAGCAGCGACTTGCCGGCCCCCGAGTGCCCGACGACCGCCATGGTGGTGCCGCCGGGCACCACCAGGTCGACCTCGCGCAGCGCGGGGGTGCCACCGCGGAGGACGGTGACCGCGCGCAGTTCGAGCCGGCCGGGGCCGTCGGCGGGCAGCGGCCGGGACCCCTGCGGCGGTGTGGGCAGGGTGAGGAGTTCGCCGGTGCGGTGGGCCGCGGCACGGCTGCGCACCAGGGCGTTGAGCTGCCCGACGACGCCACCCAGCCCGGCGGTGAGCGCGGCGTACCGGGAGGCCGCCAGCAGCTCACCGACGGAGAGGCTGCCGTACGCCAGCCGGAGGCCGCCGACGGCGAGGACGGCGGTGGTCAGCAGGGGTACCAGGATGCTGCTGCTGACCACGGCGCGGCCGTAGACCTGCCACATGTGCCGTCCCTGCGCGCCCAGTTCGGGAAGCGGTGCGAGGACCCGGGCCCGTTCGCGCCCCGCCGTTCCCGCCGCGGCGATGGTCCGGGCGCCGCCGAGCGCCTCGACGAGCCGGGTCGCGAGATCCGCCTGGACGCGCTGATAGCGGCGGACGCTGTCGGAGGAGCCACGGGCGAAGCGGCGCAGCAGCCGGGTCAGCAGCGGCAGCCCGGCGAGGAACACGGCGGCCAGCCAGATGTCGGTGAGCGCCAGGGCGATCAGGGCACCGACCGGGGTGAGGACGGCGGCGAGACCGGTGGCCGCGGCGGTGGGCGCGGTCCCGGCGTCCGCGGCGTTCCCGGTGAGACGGGTCACCAGGTCACCAGGGGTGAAGCGGTCGGCGACCCGGTGCGGGGCGAGGGAGAGCAGATGGTCGATACCGGTCCGCCGGAGCCAGGCGGTGCTGCGGGCGGTGGTGACGCCGCCGGTCAGCGCCACCAGCGCGTCCAGCAGCACTTCGGCGCTCAGCAGCACGGCGCAGAGCACCAGGGCCCCGTGGAAGCCCGGACGGGCGCCGAGCACGAGGTCGAGGGTGTGGCCGAGTACGGCGGGCAGCGCGATGGCGGCACCCGCGGACGCCACGCTGAAGAGGCAGACGGCGAGGGTGCGTACGGGGCTGTGCCGGAAGGCACCGGTCAGGACGGAGCGGGCGCCGGGGTCCGGTCCGCGCCGGGCGGCCGGCGGGGGCGGCGGCGAGGAGGGCCCGGGGGTGCGGGGCATGCGGGTGCGGACCTCGCCTCCAAGGGACGGGTACGGGCGGCAGCGGCAGGCCCCGGGCGGTGTGGCCACCCGGGGCTCGCCGTGACTTACGCGCTATGGGGACCGAGGTCCCGTAGCGGCGAGAAGTCAGTTACAGGTGGTGACGCTCAGGCTGCTGTCACCGCAGAGCAGCAGGCTCGCGCGGCTGCCGGTGTGCAGCTCCTCCGTGGCCTCGGCCTTGGGGGTCTCCAGCGTCTGCAGGTCAAGAAGGGACATGGTGGTTCCTCTCTGATGGGGACGGGTTTTCTCGATCGGCCCCGGACGGGGCCGGCTTCAGGGCCGCCTGGGCGGCGGGAGGAAGGGCAGGTGCACGGGTGTGTCGTGCAGTGCGCTGCCCAGCGCGAGCAGACATCCGGCGGTGCCGGTGCTCAGGTCCATGGAGAGCCGCATCATCTGCTCCCCGGCGAAGGCAAGATGGCCTTGGTAGGGCACGGCGCCCCAGGCAAGGGAGTCGATCTGGCGGCGGAGGTCGGCGGCATGGGTGCCGGGGCCGCCGGCCGTGGTGCGGGCGAGGTGCAGCACCATGCCCGCCGCGCCGCGGAACAGGCCGGGCTGGGCATAGAACTTGGCCTGGGCGGCCTGCACGATCTCGCTCCGCGCCCGTGCGAACTCCTCGTCCGGGCGATGGGCGAGGAAGTCGTCGAGCACCATGCCGATGCCGACGCTGCCGGCGCCGAGGTAGGGCATGGTCCGCCAGCCCTCGTTGACCTGGAGGGCGCCCCCGGCGCCGCGGACGCAGCGGGACAGGTCCCGGCGCAGGGCGTCAGCGGCCAGATCGAGCAGCGCGGGGTCGTCGGTGCGCTCGTACAGACGCAGGAAGAGCAGGGCCGCTCCGCTGTCTCCGTGCAGCAGCCCGGCGCGGGGCGTCGCGCCGCCCTCGGTGGTTGGCGCGGCGGTCCGGAGCTTGTCGGCCACGAGCTGGGCGCAGTGCAGGGCCTGCTCGCCGAGGGCGGTTTCGCCGGTGGTGCCGGCCAGGGAGTCGAGGGCCAGGCCGAGGCCCGCCAGGCCACTGTGCAGATCGGGTGCGATGTCCTGCCAACGCTGGGTGGCGACGGTGTCGATGAGGTCCAGGGCCCGGTCCCGGTGTCCGAGCCGGTCCAGGACCCAGGCGACGCCGGAGAGCCCGTCATAGAAGCCGAGCGGGCTGCCGGACGCGGGGGTCTTCGTCCTCCGCAGCAGCCACTCCTCCGCCTCCGGGCAGCGGTCCGCGCCGGTTTCCGCCAGGGCGTACAGCACTCCGGCCGCCCCGTAGGCGAAGCAGGTGCCCCCGCCCGTGGTGGAGAACTGGGCGATGTCGCCGGGGAAGTAGCGGTCCTCCCGGTCCGGGGTGGCCGAGGCGAGCACGGCCCGGACCATGGAGTCGCGGCTGTGCGGCCAGTCGCCGAGGGCCACGGGGAGGTAGTCCGCTCCCCCGGTCCGGCCCGTGCGGACGGGGGCGTGCGCGGGCTGGTACCCCCGCAGGATCTCCGCCACGGCTTCGTCGAGGTAGTCGCGGGGCACCGGGAACTGTGCGGCGGCGATCTCCGCGAGATGTGCCGCCTTGTTGCGGTCCACCGCGAAGAGGCTGGTGAGCGGGAGGAACAGCGCAAGTCGCAGACAGGCCAGGGCGTAGCGGTCGACATCGAAGCCCCGGCGGTCCGCGGGAGCGACGAAGCCCGGGTTGGCGATCACCTGGCGGCTGGACTCGTCGTCGACGGATGCGGCCTCGAAGTCCAGCAGCACCACGGAGGATTCGTCCTCGGACATCATGATGTTGAAGAGGTGCAGATCGTTGAAGACCACGCCGCGGGAGTGGATCGCCTTGACCGCGTCGGCCACCAGGCCGTGGACGCGGATGGCCCACTCGGTGTACTCCGCGAGCCGCTCGGGGCTCGGATCGGCCTCGATCAGCGGGTGACGGTGCGCGAAGAAGCTGTTCAGCGGCCGGCCTTCGATGAACTCCAGCACCAGGAAGGTGTGCTCGCCGAGGGTGAACCAGTCGTGCACCTCGGGGGCGCAGCCGAGTCCGGAGAGTCTCTTCAGCGCGTCCCGCTCCCGCTCCAGCCGGGCCACGGCGTCCGCTTCATCGGCGGCCAGTCCGGCGTACGGCCGTGCCTCCTTCAGCACCACCCGCTGGTCGGTCCGCAGGTCCCGGCCGACGTAGACGCCGCCGCCGTTGGAGAAGTGCAGTGCCTGCTCGATCTTGTACGGCAGGTCGGTGACGGTGGTGGCGGAGCGGGCGGTCAGATGCGGCTGGAGGAACTCCGGGAGGGTGACCCACTCGGGGACGCGGAACGCGGGCTCGCGGCGGTCGGGGACCAACTGCCCCTGGCCGTCCTCGATCGCGGGGCGGAGTTCGCCCTTGTCGTCGTAGCAGTGCCGTTCGGTGAAGCTGCCGTAGCGCACATACACCGGACCGGCGCCCCAGCGCAGATCGCTGAGGATGTACGGGCCCGGCTCGCCGGCGAGCAGCTCGTTCAGCTCCTTGGCGATGCGGCCGCACTGCTCCTCGTCGGCGGGGTAGACCGTGAGGAACTTTCCACTGGCGCCGCGGTCGGCGTATTTGGCGTTGCGGATGTGGAGCAGGTACCGGGTCGGCATGCACTTGAAGGCGATCGAGCGCGGGACGCAGTAGTCCCAGACCTTGGCCAGGACACGTTCGGCGTTGTCCAGACAGGCCGAGACATGGATCTTCCAGCCCTGGCTGGGCAGTTCGCGGTCCAGCGGGCGGAACGCCAGCCAGTCGCCGGAGCGGTGGCGCTGCCAGCCCTCGGGCAGCTCCCGGCTCAGCGTCGCGTACTGGGCACCGCGGCCCGTGCTGCTCGCGGGCAGCCGGTGGGGAGCGTCGTAGAACTGTCGGTCGGCGTCGCAAAAGACGGCGTAACCCTTGTTCATCGCACTCCCTCGGCTGGTGACAGGGCTGACGCTGTCATGCCGCGGGGGCCGGGAAACAGTCATGACTGTCACGAAGAACCCGTGAGAAATGCACGTTTGCTGCGAATTTGCTGAGAGGTGAAGGGGTGGCCAGGACCGCCACCCCTCCCCTAGGCAGTGTCTTCAAATGATCTCGGGTGGTGGATCATGGTCGGGTGATACGTCGCCATGAACTGTCGGATGCCGAGTGGGAGTTCGTCCGGCC
>NZ_JBVHZH010000030.1:33626-115325 GCF_055574515.1 Streptomyces sp. NPDC029466 | reverse complement strand
GGGGCCCCCTCCTTCGCGAGGGAGGGATTTCTCCCCACAAGAAGAGAAAAAAAAAACAAAAAAAAACGCCGGGAAACCAAAAAAAAAAAAAACCCCCCCCCCCCCCCCCCCCCCTCCCCCCCTCCCCCCGGCGCGGAGGGCGCCCCGGCCGGAGGACGGCCGGGGCGCCCTGCTGTGTGCCGGTCATGAGACCGCGCACCCACGGGCCGGGGTCGGGCCGATGTCGAGGGCGGCACAGCGCCAGCGGGAGTCGGCGCCCAGCTCCAGCCGGAAGGCCAGCGCCCGCAGCCGTTCGCCCGCCGCGATCCTGGCGAAGGCCTCGATGACGCCGCGGCGCGGCCGGCACAGCCCGCAGTCACGCACCGTGGGGGCCGGACCGCGCCGGCCGGGCCCGATAGCGGGCCGCAGCGGTGCCTGCGGGGCGAGCTCCGCCAGCCGGTCGTAGGCGGCGGGCAGCGCATGCCCCAGCAGGGCGTGTACCGGGCGCTGCCCGCTGAGCGCGAGCACCAGCTGCTGGGCGAACCAGTGGTGCGGCCGGCTCTCGTGGGCCCGTTGCCGGGCGCCGGCGGTCGGCAGGGGGGCACCGGCCGCGTCGACGGGGGTGCCGGTGCGGAGACGGCGGCTCTCGGCGGCGGCCGCCGCGGTGGGGTGGGCGAGGCGTGGCGTGGTCCGGGCGGGGCCACGGCCGGCGGTGCCGGGGCCGCGGCCGCCCCAGCCGCCTCGGTCGGCGGTGCCGGGGCGTCCGGACGATCCGGCACCGCGCCCGGACGCCCCCGGGCCGCTGCCTGCCGGGCCGAGGGGGCGGCGGTCGGCGGGAGACCGTCGCGGCCGGGGAACGGCCGGGAGCGTGCCCGGGGCGACGGCGGTACGGGGGCGCGGGCCGCGGCCGGCCGTCGTGCCGTCGGGTCCGCCTGTCGTTCCGTCGGGTGCCAGGGGTGCCGGCGGCGTGGCGCGCCGGGTGGGGCGCCCCGTGGCGG
This sequence comes from Streptomyces sp. NPDC029466, assembly GCF_055574515.1. Lineage (NCBI taxonomy): Bacteria > Bacillati > Actinomycetota > Actinomycetes > Kitasatosporales > Streptomycetaceae > Streptomyces > Streptomyces sp. NPDC029466. Next base: position 114,348 of record NZ_JBVHZH010000030.1, on the reverse strand, counting down.
CGGGAGGGGTGACGCGCCCCGCGGCGGTACCGGCGGCGCCGGCGGTGGGTGTGAGGGGTGCCGTGATGGGTGCCGTGGTGGGTGCCGTGGTGTGGTCAGTTCCGGTCATGCTCGTGATCGCCCCCGTGGTGCCGGGCCCGTGAATTACTGGGCGGTAGCTTTTTGTGGTGGGGATCTTCTATCGGCGCGGCCGGGACGGCAGCAAGGCGCGGACGGGCCGGAATCAGGGGTGCGCAGAGTTCACCCGTCCGTGGCGCGGGCCCGGGATCAAGCCGTGGGAGCCGGGCGGTGCAGGGGCCCCGGGCGGGCGACGCGGGGGCCCCGGGGGCGGCACGATGGGGGACGCACGCCCGTATGCTGGCGGGACAATCTTCGGAGTCGAGTGAATCGAGCGGAAGCGGCTGCCATGCGCGTCTACGTCCCCCTGACCCTCTCCGGTCTCGCAGAGGCGCACAAGAACGGTGAGCTGGGCCCCGGCCCCCTCGACGCGTACGCCGTCACCCCGGCGCTGCGCGAGTGGTACGTCTCGGACGACATCGAGGAGCTGGAGTACGCGGCGCTCGGCCGCGCCGCCCAGGCATCGCTGCGCCTGCTCGCCGGGCACCCCGAGGCCGCGCGGCGGCGGGTCGTGGTGGCCGTGGACGTGCCCGACGGCGCGGCGGTGGCCGACCCGGACCGCGGGCTCGACCAGTCGGCGCTGGGCGAGGTGCGGGTCGCCGGGCCGGTGCCGCTGTCGAAGGCCGCGGCGGTGCATGTGGACGCCGACGACGCGGAGGCGGACATCGCGGCGGCCGCGGCGGCGCTCGGCGCGGCGGACCAGGGCGATGACGACGCCCGGTTCACGGTGGACGGTGCCGAGGACCACGACCTGATGTGGTTCGGGGTGCAGGAGATCCCGCAGCTGCTCGGCTGAACGGCGGGACGCGGGCCGGTCCCGACGCGTTGTCGGTGGGTGCGGGTACTTTTTCTTCATGGGGAAGCGCACCGGCTCCGATCTGGGGGACCGCATGGGGAAACACGCCACGCACATCGTCTGGGACTGGAACGGCACGCTGTTCCACGACATCGACGCCGTCATCGGCGCGACGAACTCCGCCTTCGCCGAGATCGGCCTGGAGCCGATCACGCTGGAGACGTACCGGGAGCTGTACTGCGTACCCGTGCCGCGGTTCTACGAGCGGCTGATGGGGCGGCTGCCGACGGATGCGGAGTGGCTGGTGATGGACGAGGCGTTCCACCGCCACTACAGCACGCACCGGCTGGGCTGTGAGCTCGCCGAGGGGGTGCATGCGCTGCTGGAGGGGTGGCAGTCGGCCGGGCGCAGCCAGTCGATCCTCAGCATGTACGGGCACGACGAGCTGATACCGATCGTCCGCGACTTCGGGATCGAGTCGCGGTTCGTGCGGGTGGACGGCCGGACCGGGCCGTCCGGGGGCTCCAAGAGCGCGCACATGGTGCGGCATCTGGCGGCGATGGAGAGCGTCGATCCGGGCCGTACGGTCGTGATCGGTGACGCCGTGGACGACGCGGTGGCGGCGCAGGACGCGGGTGCGTACGCGGTGCTCTACACGGGCGGCTCGCACAGCCGAGGGAGCCTGGAGGCCGCCGGGGTGCCGGTGGTGGACACGCTCGCCGAGGCGGTCGGGCTGGCGGGAGAGATCGTCCTCTAGGGCGGAAGGCGCCCCGGGCCGTTGTGTGTCTCCTGGGCACGGCGTTCCCACACACCGGTCGTCCGGCGGTCCGCCGGGTACCCGGGCGCTGTGACGGCGTGCACACCGCACATCGGCGTTTCGTTGTCCAGAAGGTCTAAGTTCGGGCCGAGGATTTGTTCCCCCACGGCCCATGACGGCACCCACGTGGGGAGCGATAGCCTTGCACCGTGATCAGCGCGATAACCCGCGGGGGCATCGAGGCCCCTGCCGTGCGCCCGGGGCACCACCGTGACCGGGCGGTCGCTGGTCTTTGCGGCCACCTACCCATGTCGGCATTGTCAAAGATTGCCGATATCGGCACGGCCTTCTCTTCACGCGGCATAGCGTCGACAGCGACAGGACACCCCACGTCGCGGCGTTGTGCGGCTTCCACCACGTTCTTCCACAACGTCACGCAACGGCGCGCGACAGGAGCCAGAGGACATGCAGACCAAGCTGGACGAAGCCAAAACCGAGCTGCTCGCCAGGGCCGCCCGGGTCGTTGAAAGCAGCCAGACCGGGGGCAAGCACCCCGGACGCGGCCTCGACCCGGACACCCTTTCGGGATACCTCCAGCGCTACTACCTGCACACCGCCCCCGAGGACCTCACCGACCGTGACCCGGTCGATGTCGTCGGCGCCGCGCTCTCGCACTACCGCCTCGCGGAAATGCGCCCCCAGGGCACCGCGAACGTCCGGGTGCACACCCCGACCGTCGAGGAGAACGGCTGGACGTGCAGCCACTCCGTCGTCGAGGTCGTCACCGACGACATGCCGTTCCTGGTCGACTCGGTCACCAATGAGCTCTCCCGGCAGGGCCGCGGCATCCATGTCGTGATCCACCCGCAGGTGATCGTCCGCCGTGATGTGACCGGCAAGCTCATCGAGGTCTTCGACTCCAACTGCGACGCCCACGGCAAGACCGGCAAGGGCAAGGCCACCAAGCTGCCGCACGACGCGGTGACCGAGTCGTGGATCCATGTCGAGATGGACCGCGAGACCGACCGCGAGGATCTCCAGCAGATCACCGCCGATCTGCTGCGGGTGCTGTCCGACGTCCGTGAGGCCGTCGAGGACTGGGAGAAGATGCGGGCCGCCGCCGGCCGCATCGCCGAGGAGCTGCCCGCCGAGCCGGTCGCCGACGACCTGGGTGCCCGGGAGATCGAGGAGGCCCAGGAGCTGCTGCGGTGGCTGTCCGCGGACCACTTCACCTTCCTCGGCTACCGCGAGTACGAGCTGACCACCGCGCCCGGTGAGGGCGGCGTCGACGAGGATGTGCTGTCCGCGGTGCCCGGCACCGGTCTGGGCATACTGCGCGCCGACCCGCCGCACCGCGAGACCGCCGACGGCCACCCCGTCTCGCCGTCCTTCAACCGGCTGCCCGCCGACGCCCGCGCCAAGGCCCGTGAGCACAAGCTGCTCATCCTGACCAAGGCCAACAGCCGCGCCACCGTCCACCGCCCCTCCTACCTCGACTACGTCGGCGTCAAGAAGTTCGACGCCAAGGGCAATGTCGTCGGCGAGCGGCGCTTCCTGGGCCTGTTCTCCTCGGCCGCGTACACCGAGTCCGTGCGCCGGGTGCCGGTCATCCGCCGCAAGGTCGCCGAGGTCCTGGAAGGCGCGGGCTTCAGCCCCGACAGCCATGACGGCCGCGACCTGCTCCAGATCCTGGAGACGTACCCGCGCGACGAGCTGTTCCAGACGCCGGTCGACGAACTGCGGTCCATCGCCACCAGCGTCCTGTACCTGCAAGAGCGCCGCCGGCTGCGGCTCTACCTCCGCCAGGACGAGTACGGCCGCTACTACAGCGCGCTGGTCTACCTCCCGCGCGACCGCTACACCACCGGGGTGCGACTGCGCCTGATCGACATCCTCAAGGAGGAACTGGGCGGCACCAGCGTCGACTTCACCGCCTGGAACACCGAGTCGATCCTCTCCCGGCTGCACTTCGTCATCCGCGTCGAGCCCGGCGCCAGCCTGCCGGAGCTCACCGACGCCGATGCGGACCGCCTGGAGAGCCGGCTGGTGGAGGCCGCCCGCTCCTGGGCCGACGGCTTCTCCGAGGCGCTGAACGCCGAGGTCGGCGAGGAGCGCGCCGCCGAGCTGCTGCGCCGTTACGGCCATGCCTTCCCCGAGGGGTACAAGGCCGACAACAGCCCGCGCAGCGCCGTCGCCGACGTCCAGCACCTGGAGAAGCTCACCGGCGAGCCCGGCCACGACTTCTCCGTCAGCCTCTACGAGCCGGTCGACGCGGGCCCCGGCGAGCGCCGCTTCAAGATCTACCGCAGGGGCGAGCCGGTCTCGCTGTCCCGGGTGCTGCCCGGCCTGAACCGCCTGGGCGTCGAGGTCGTCGACGAGCGCCCGCACGAGCTGCGCTGCGCCGACGCCACCATCGCCTGGGTCTACGACTTCGGGCTGCGGATGCCCGAGCACATCAAGGGCGACGACGCCCGCGAGCGCTTCCAGGACGCGTTCACCGCGGTGTGGACCGGCGCCGCCGAGAGCGACGGCTTCAACACCCTGGTGCTGCGGGCCGGCCTCAACTGGCGCCAGGCGATGGTGCTGCGGGCCTACGCCAAGTACCTGCGGCAGGCCGGCTCGACCTTCAGCCAGACGTACATGGAGGACACCCTCTCCAACAACGTCCACACCACCCGGCTGCTGGTCTCCCTCTTCGAGGCACGGATGTCCCCCGACCGGCAGCGGGCCGGCACGGAGCTGACCGACGGGCTGCTGGAGGAACTGGACGGCGCGCTCGACCAGGTCGCCTCCCTGGACGAGGACCGGATCCTGCGGTCCTTCCTCACGGTCATCAAGGCGACGCTGCGCACCAACCACTACCAGAAGAACAGCCAGGGCCGGCCGCACTCCTACCTGTCCATGAAGCTGGACCCGCAGGCCATCCCCGACCTGCCCGCGCCCCGCCCGGCGTACGAGATCTGGGTGTACTCCCCGCAGGTCGAGGGCGTCCACCTGCGGTTCGGCAAGGTCGCGCGCGGCGGTCTGCGCTGGTCGGACCGCCGGGAGGACTTCCGTACGGAGATCCTCGGCCTGGTCAAGGCGCAGATGGTCAAGAACACCGTCATCGTGCCGGTCGGCGCGAAGGGCGGCTTCGTCGGCAAGCAGCTGCCGGACCCGTCGCAGGACCGCGACGCCTGGCTCGCCGAGGGCATCGCCTGCTACAAGACCTTCATCTCCGGTCTGCTGGACATCACCGACAACCTGGTCGGCGGCGAGGTCGAGCACCCCACGGACGTCGTCCGGCACGACGAGGACGACACCTACCTTGTCGTCGCCGCCGACAAGGGCACCGCCACCTTCTCCGACATCGCCAACGAGGTCGCCGAGTCGTACGGCTTCTGGCTGGGCGACGCCTTCGCCTCCGGCGGCAGCGCCGGCTACGACCACAAGGGCATGGGCATCACCGCCCGCGGCGCCTGGGAGTCGGTCAAGCGGCACTTCCGCGAGCTGGGCGTGGACACCCAGTCCGAGGACTTCACCGTCGTCGGCGTCGGCGACATGTCCGGTGACGTCTTCGGCAACGGCATGCTGCTCAGCGAGCACATCCGGCTGGTCGCCGCCTTCGACCACCGGCACATCTTCCTCGACCCGAACCCGGACGCGGCGACCTCGTACGCCGAGCGCCGCCGGCTCTTCGAGCTGCCCCGTTCCTCCTGGGCGGACTACAACACCGAGCTGCTCTCGCAGGGCGGCGGCATCCACCCGCGCTCGGCCAAGTCCATTCAGATCAACGCGCAGATCCGGGCCGCCCTCGGCATCGAGGCCGGGGTGAAGAAGATGACGCCCGCCGATCTGATGCAGGCCATCCTCAAGGCGCCGGTCGACCTGCTGTGGAACGGCGGCATCGGCACCTATGTGAAGTCCTCGGCGGAGTCCAACGCCGATGTGGGCGACAAGTCCAACGACGCCATCCGGGTCAACGGCGAGGACCTGCGGGTCAAGGTCGTCGGCGAGGGCGGCAACCTGGGCCTGACCCAGCTGGGCCGGATCGAGTTCGCCACCGCCGGCGGGAAGATCAACACCGATGCGATCGACAACAGCGCCGGTGTGGACACCTCCGACCACGAGGTGAACATCAAGATCCTGCTCAACTCCGTGGTCGCGGACGGCGACATGACGGTCAAGCAGCGCAACAAGCTGCTGGCCGAGATGACCGACGAGGTCGGCGCGCTGGTGCTGCGCAACAACTACGCGCAGAACACCGCGCTGGCGCTGGCCCTCGCCCAGTCCTCCAGCATGCTCAACGCCCAGCAGCGCTTCATGCGCCGGCTGGTGCGCGACGGTGATCTCGACCGGGCGCTGGAGTTCCTGCCCACCGACCGGCAGATCCGCGAGCGGCTGAACGCCGGCCGCGGGCTGACCCAGCCCGAGACCGCGGTGCTCCTCGCGTACACCAAGATCACGGTCTCCGAGGCGCTGATCCAGACCGGGCTGCCGGACGACGCCTACCTCCAGCGGCTGCTGCACGCCTACTTCCCCTCGGCGCTGCACGACCGGTTCCCCGAGCAGGTCGACGGGCATGCGCTGCGCCGCGAGATCGTCACCACGGTGCTGGTCAACGACACCGTCAACACCGGCGGTACGAGCTTCCTGCACCGCATGCGGGAGGAGACCGGCGCCTCCCTCGAAGAGGTCGTCCGGGCGCACACCGCGGCCCGCGCCATCTTCCGGCTCAACCAGGTCTGGGACGACGTCGAGGCGCTCGACAATGTCGTCGCGGCCGACGTCCAGACCCGGATCCGGCTGCACTCGCGGCGGCTGGTCGAGCGCGGCACCCGCTGGCTGCTCAACAACCGCCCGCAGCCGCTGGAGCTGTCGGAGACCATCGACTTCTTCGCGGACCGGGTCGCCCAGGTGTGGTCGGAGCTGCCGAAGCTGCTCCAGGGCGGCGACCTGGAATGGTTCCAGGCGATCCTGGAGGAGCTGACCGACGCGGGCGTGCCCGAGCAGCTGGCCGTCCAGGTGTCCGGCTTCTCCTCGGTCTTCCCGGCGCTGGACATCGTCGCCGTCGCCGACCGGCTGGACAAGGAGCCGCTGGATGTCGCCGAGGTCTACTACGACCTGGGTGACCGGCTGCGGATCAACCAGCTCCTCGACCGCATCCTGGAGCTGCCGCGCAACGACCGCTGGCAGTCGATGGCCCGCGCCTCGATCCGCGAGGACCTCTTCGCCGCCCATGCGGCGCTGACCTCGGACGTGCTGTCGGTGGGCAATGGCTCCTCGACGCCGGAGCAGCGGTTCAAGGCCTGGGAGCAGGCCAACGCGGCGATCCTCAGCCGCGCCCGCGCGACGCTGGAGGAGATCCACGGGTCGGAGGGCTTCGATCTGGCGAACCTGTCCGTGGCCATGCGGACGATGCGTACGCTGCTGCGCACGCACAACTGACGGAGCCGGGCCGCCGCGTGGCCCGGGTTCCGGTACGGCAGAGGGGCGCACCCGTCGCGGGTGCGCCCCTCCGTCATGTCCGGCGCGGCGTCAGCGGTGCGCCTCGTACGCCTTGACGACCTCCTCCGTCGGGCCGTCCATGATCAGCTCGCCGCGCTCCAGCCACAGGACGCGGTCACAGGTGTTGCGGATGGACTTGTTGTTGTGGCTGACGAGGAAGACCGTGCCGGCTTCCTTGCGCAGCTCGCGGATGCGGGCCTCGGAGCGCTTCTGGAAGCTGCGGTCACCGGTGGCCAGCGCCTCGTCGATCATCAGCACATCGTGGTCCTTGGCCGCGGCGATGGAGAACTTCAGCCGGGCCGACATGCCGGAGGAGTAGGTGCGCATCGGCAGCGAGATGAAGTCGCCCTTCTCGTTGATGCCGGAGAAGTCGACGATGCCGTCGTAGCGCTCCCGGACCTGTTCGCGGCTCATGCCCATCGCCAGCCCGCCGAGAAGGACGTTCTTCTCGCCGGTCAGATCGTTCATCAGGGCCGCGTTGACGCCCAGCAGCGAGGGCTGGCCGTGCGTGTAGACCTTGCCGCGCTCCGCCGGCAGCAGCCCGGCCACCGCCTTGAGCAGCGTCGACTTGCCCGAGCCGTTGGAACCGATCAGCCCGATCGACTCACCCCGGTACGCGGTGAAGGAGACACCCTTGACCGCGTGCACCTCACGCACGCCCGAAGACGGCTTGCGGCGCACGATGCGGTTGAGGGCCGCGGTGGCGCTGCCCTTGCCCGCACCCGTGCCGTAGACGCGGTAGACGATGTGCAGATCGTCCGCGATCACCGTCGGGACCCGCTCCGCGGCCGCCTCGGCCGGCCGGCCGCCGTTCTGCTGCTCAGCCACGTCCATACCGCTCCTCAGCCTTCCAGAAGTACACAAAGCCCACGACGCCCATCACCAGCGCCCAGCCCCCGGCGAGCGCCCAGACATGCGGTGGCAGCTGCTTCCCGACGAAGCTGTCGATCAGCGCGAACCGCATCAGGTCGATGTAGACGGCCGCCGGATTGAGGTCCAGGAGGAGCTGGACGACGGCGGGCACATGCTTGCCCGCGGTGACCGCGCTCATGCTGTACATGACGCCGGAGGCGTACATCCACGTCCGCATGATGAACGGCATCAGCTGCGCCAGGTCCGGGGTCTTCGAACCCAGCCGCGCCATCACCATCGCCAGCCCCGTGTTGAACACGAACTGGAGCACCAGCGCCGGCACGGCCAGCAGCCACGACCACGTCGGCAGCTGCCCGGACGCCAGCAGGATGACGATGAGGACGCCCATCGACATCAGCAGCTGCTGGAGCTGCATCAGACAGAACGAGATCGGCAGACAGGCCCGCGGGAAATGCAGCGCCCGCACCAGGCCGAGATTGCCGGAGATCGCCCGCGTACCGGCCATCACCGAGCTCTGCGTGAAGGTGAAGAGGAAGACACCGGTCACCAGGAACGGGATGTAGTCGTCCACATGGCTTTTGGTGCCGATCAGCAGACCGAAGATCAAGTAGTAGACCAGCGCATTGAGCAGCGGGGTCACCACCTGCCACAGCTGGCCCAGCTTCGCCTGGCTGTACTGCGCGGTGAGCTTGGCGCCGGCGAACGACCTGATGAAGTGCCGCCGCTGCCACAGCCGGCGGACGTACTGGGGCAGTGAGGGGCGGGCGCCGCTCACCGTGAGCCCATGGCGCTCGGCCAGGGCGCGCAGCTCCGGGTCGGGGGCCGCGCCGGGGGTGGAGGCCCCGGTGGGCGCCGGGGCCGGGGGAGCGAGGGTCTGGGGCATGGGGCCGCTTTCGCTTGCGTGACGGGGGAAGCGGAACGGAGCGCGACGACGGGACGGGTCCGTATCGTCGCGACGCCGACACTAAAGGGAGCTCGCGTCGAAACGCAACCGTAGCGTCGTAACGGTAGGCTCCAGCCATGGCACAAGACGGCAGCGGGAGCGAACCCGCGGCGGCGCGCCGGGCCCCGGCAGGCGCCGCCGTATTGCGCGAGGACAAGACCGAGGCGATCCGTGCCGCGGTCTTCGAGGAGCTGGCCGCGGCGGGCTTCGCCCGGATGTCGATCGAGGGCATCGCGCGGCGGGCGGGCGTCGGCAAGACCGCCGTCTACCGGCGGTGGCGCTCCAAGCTGCACCTCGTCCTGGACGTGGTCTCCGCGGTGGCCGCTGCGGGCATGCCGACGCCGGACACCGGGTCGCTGGCCGGCGACGTACGGATGCTGCTGGAGGTCGCGGCGCGGGCGCTGCGGCACCCGATGGCCTCGCAGATCATCCCGGACCTGCTGGCGGAGGCGTCCCGCAGTCCTGAACTCGCGCAGGCGCTGAAGGCGGCGCTGCACGACAGTCAGGAGGGCGTCGCGGCCGCGGTGGTGGCCCGGGCCGTGGAGCGCGGCGAACTGCCGCAGGACGTGGACGCCCGCCTCGCGCTGGACCTGCTGACCGGGCCGCTGTACTGGCGGCTCCTGGTCGCCCGCGACGAGCTCCCCAAGGGGTACCTCGACGCCCTGTCGTGCTCGGTGGTGGCGGCGCTCCGGGCGGAGTGAGGCGGGACGGCACCTAGGGCGGGGGCGAACGGATCCCGTAGGGGGTGCGCGGGCCCCCTGCGAGGCCACAACGGGTGGGGTGGGGCGGGTATTCCCGTGGGGCGGGTGGCGGATTGGCGCACGGCTGGGGCGGGTTCGCGCACGGCCCCGCCAGAATCCGGCCGGGGGGCAGTGCGCGCACCGACCGACCGGTCAGCCCGCCATCTCCACGTCTGACGCCCCCGAAGCCCCCAACACCCCCCGCACCCGCACCTCCCCGTCCGCCCCCCTCCGGGGAGCTGTCGGTGTGCACAGGCCGGCTGCCGCGGCCGCGGCGCGCGGGGTCGGGGCGATAGTGCGTTCCTCCTGGGGCAGCGGCTCGGGGGTTGTCTCCTGGCCGAGGAAGACCCGGCGGACCACGCGTTCGGCGGCGTGGCCGTCGTCCCAGGGGCAGAACCGGGCGCGGAACGCGGCGCGCAGTGCGGCGGCCCGGTCGTCGTCCCAGCGGCCGCTGCGGAACGCCTCGATCAGCTCGCCCTCCGTGGTGGCGAGCACGCCGGGGGTGTCGCCGGGCAGGCCCGAGAGCAGGTCGAAGGTGACGCCGCGGGAGCGGACGTAAGTGTCCCAGTCGTCGGCGTAGTTGATGATCGGCCGGTCGAGGTTGGCGTAGTCGAACATGATCGACGAATAGTCGGTGACCAGGGCGTCGGCGGCCAGGCACAGCTCCTCGACGACCGGGTGGCCGGACACGTCGATCAGCGCACCGCGCTCCTGCAGCGTCTGGAGGCCGGGGTCGCGGTCGTAGAAGTAGTGGGTGCGCACCAGCAGGACGAAGTCCTCGCCCAGCGCGCGGGAGATCCGCTCCAGGTCGAGCCGCGGGACATAGCCGACCTGGTAGTCGCGCATCGTCGGCGCGTACAGCACGGCCGTCCTGCCGGGGGCGATGCCGAGGCGTTCGCGGATGTCCAGGACGTCCTGGGCGGTGGCCCGGTAGTAGACGTCGTTACGGGGGTAACCGGCGTCCACCGAAGCGAAGTCGCAGGGGTAGACGCGTTCCCACTGCTCGGTGGTGTGCCGGTTGGCGGAGAGCGAGAAGTCCCAGCGGTCGGCGCGGGCCAGCAGCTTGCGGAAGCTCATGCCCTTGGCGGCGGCCGGGTAGCGCTTCTGGTCGGTGCCCATCGACTTCAGCGGGGTGCCGTGGTGGGTCTGGAGGTGGACCTGGCCCTCGCGCTTGACCACGTTGTCGGCGAAGTTGACGTTGTTGACGAGGTACTTGGCGCGGGCCACCACCTCCCAGTAGCGAGGTGAGTTCAGCACGACGTGGTCGATGCCGGCCGGGACCGCCCCGGCGAGCTGCTTCTTGACGACCCAGACGCCGTGCACGTCCGGCGCCAGCTCCTTGGCCTTCTCGTAGACCGCCAGCGGGTTGCAGGCCGGCAGCCGGTTCCAGTACGCGGAGTAGACCGCGAGGTTCTCGTCCAGCGGCTGCCGCAGCAGCGCCCGGTAACGCAGGTCCATGGCCTTGCGCTTGGCCTGCCTGATCCGCTTGCCGGCGTGCTTGCGCACCGCGCGCTGCACTGTGCCCGCGGCCTTCAGACCGGCCAGCGCCGGGTAGGCGTCCCTGGCGAGCAGCGCGTACTTGCCGCCGGTCACCCCGCCGGGGCGGACGAAGCCGGCCGGGCGCCGCAGGCGGTAGTCGCGGGCGGCGCGGTGGAAGAACTCGGCCCGGGCGGGGCGCGGCAGCCGGCCCGGCTTGTCCAGGACGGTCAGATAGTGGTCGGTCATCTTGCGGAACATGTGCGGGCGCCAGTGCGCCAGTTCGGGGTGCGCGTCCAGGTAGCCGAAGACCCGGGCGTACTGGTCGAAGACGTCGAAGTGCTTGCGGCTGGTGGTGCGCAGGATGTTGCCGCCCTGCCGGCGCTGGCGGTAGTGCAGACAGACCCGGTCGAGGACCGCGATCCGCGGTGCGGTGATCAGCGTGCAGAACGTCCAGGGGGCGTCCTCGTAGTAGCCCGGCGGGAAGGTGAAGCCGTGCTCCTCGATGAAGTCGCGGCGGTAGGCCTTGTTCCACACGATCTGGAGCAGATCGAGGAGTTGGGGCCGTTCGGAGAGCGGGAAGGACGACGGTGCGCCGGACTCGTCGAGCAGGGCGGACAGGGTGTTGCGGCGGGTGGTGCCGTCCCAGTACGTCCGGGCGTAGTCGAAGACCAGGATCTCGGGGTGCGCGGTGGCGGCCAGCCGTTCGGCGAGGGCACCGAGCGCGCCGGGCACGAGGGTGTCATCGCTGTCGAGGAAGAGCAGGTAGTCGCCGCGCGCCCGCTCCAGACCGGCGTTGCGGGCGGGGCCCAGGCCGGCGTTCTCCGGGAGGTGCAGGACCCGGACCCGGTCGTCGTGCGCGGCGTACTCGTCCAGGATGGCGCCGCTGCCGTCGGGCGAGCAGTCGTCGACGGCGAGCAGCTCGAAGTCGGGGAAATCCTGCTCCAGCACCGAGTCCAGGCATGCGCGCAGAAAGCCCCGCACCCGGAACACGGGCACGATGATGCTGAAGCGGGGTCCGGCGTCGGGGCCTGTCTCGGACATGTGGTGCTACTCCTCGTGGCGCGCTGTGCGGAACACAAAAAGGCCCGAAGGGGCCTCCTGTGGTGTCAGCTTTCTGACCACTGTTCACCCGAAAAGGTTGTTGCTCGTTCATCGAAAATTTCTGTGCTGCTCATCACAGATCTCGTCAAGTGATGAATTTTCGGGCGGTGTCCCCGTTGAGGCGCCGATGCCGTCCGGGGCACCGGGGCGCGGAAAGGTGAGCGGATGCGCAACCTCCGGGGGGCGGACCGCCTCTAGGGGAGTGGCGGGCCCGGAGCCACCGGCCGTCCGCCGCCACGATCGGCGAACGTTCACCCCGCGTTATATGTCTGAGGAGTCCCCTCTGCCCCGCCGGGGCGCCGGGCGGTCCGGGGGACTGCCGAAAGAACGGAGGCACGGTGCCCGTCCCTGAAGACCCCGCGGCCGAGGTCCCCACCGGACCCGGCGCCCCGGCGCCGACCGTCTCCGTGATCGTGCCGGTGCACAACACCCGGCGCTACCTCGACCGCAGCCTCGGCTCCGTCTTCGCCCAGACGCTGGACCGGCGCCACATCGAGGTGATCGCGGTCGACGACGGCTCGACCGACGGCAGCGCCGAGTGGCTGGCCGAACAGGCCCGCCGCCACCCCCATCTGACGGTGCTGCGCCAGGACGCCTCCGGCGGCGCCGGCAAGCCGCGCAACGCCGGGCTGGCCCGCGCCACCGGCGACTACGTCTTCTTCCTCGACTCCGACGACCGCCTCGACCCCGAGGCGCTGTTCTGGCTCACCCGGACGGCCCAGAAGTGCCGCTCGGACATCGTCTACGGCCGGATCGCCGGCGCCGACGGCCGCGCCGCCCCCGTCGACCTGCGCACCACCAGCGAACGGGTCTCCGTCTTCGACTCCCCCGTCTACTGGTCCCTGGCCGCCTACAAACTCTTCCGCCGGTCCTTCGTCGAACACCACCGGCTGCGCTTCGTCGAGGGCCGGCTGCTCGCCGAGGACCTGCCGTTCGGCATCACCGCCCTGCTGCGCGCCGACGTCGTCTCCGTCTTCGCCGACCGCACCTGCTACTACCTGCACGGACGCGAGGACAACAGCAACGCCAGCCGCCAGGACACCGATTGGTGCGAATACCTCGGCTACATCGGCACCGTCCTCGACCAGGTCGCCGCCGAGGTCCCGCCCGGCGCCGACCGCGACAAGCTGATGGTCCGGCACTTCCACGGCGAGATACTCATGCCCTTCGGGGCCCCCTACCTCGCCCGCGACCCGGCGGGCCGCACCGCGATGGCGGCCGCCGCCCGCCCGCTCGTGGAGCGCCACCTCACCGACCGGGTACTGACCGCCCTGCCGCCTGGCCTCCGGCTGCGCGCCCACTGCCTGCGCGCCGGACTCGACGACGAGCTGACCGCCGTCGTCCGCGCCGACACCGGAACCCGCCCGGACCCGCCGCGGCTCGACGACGACGGCCGCGTCTACGCCGGCTACCCGTACTTCCGCGACCCCGAGCGCGCCCTCCCCGACGCCTGCTACGACCTCACCGACCGCGTGGTGCTGCGCCAGCGGCTGCTCCGGCAGCACTGGGCGGGCGGCGTCCTGCATCTGCGGGGCACCGCCACCCTCCCGGGTCTCGGCGGCGACAGCGTCGAGATCCTGCTGCGCCGCAACGGCACCACCCACCGCCTCCCCGCCCGGTACGCGGACGGGGCCTGGCGGGCCGCCGTCGACCCGGCGACCGCGGCGGACGGCGGACCGCTGCCCGACGGCGTCTGGGGCCTCAAGATCGCGGTCACCGCGTACGGCCCGGGCGGCGCCGCGGGGCCCGCCCTCCGCCGCGAGGCCTGGCTGGTCCCGGACGGCGACGGCCAGCAGGAGAGCGACCCCGGCTTCGTGCCGCGGATCGTCGGCCGGGGCCCGGCCGGCCCGGCCGTCGCCGCGCTCTTCCGCTCCCGGCCGCACGGCCATCTGAACCTCGACCTGGACCCCGACGGGGCGCGCCGGCCCCTCGGCGGCGATCTGCGCGGCACCGCGGACCGCACCCGCTCCGGCCGCGCCACCGTCACCGCCCAGCTCACCCTCCCCGGCTGCCCCGTGGACGCCGCACTGCGGCTGGTCCTCCACGACGCGGCCCGCACGGTGGCGCTGCGCACCACGGTCGAGCGGGCCGCCGGCGACCGCTACACCGTGCGCGCCCGGCTGCGCGGCGGCCCGCCGGGCACCTGGCGGGTGGCGCTGCGGGTGACCGCGGGCCCGTTCCGCCGCGAGCTGCCGGTCCATACGGCCGGCCGCGGGGACGACGGGGCCGCGGCACTGACCCTCACCGTGCCCGGTGGCGGCCTCGGGGCGGGCCTCCTGCGCCGGGCGGGCCGTCTGCGCCGGACGCGGCTCTTGCGCCGGGCGCGCCGCTGACGCCCCCGTACGCCCCCGCTTCCGCCCCGCGGCCGTCAACACCCGGCCCCGCGAGCCCCTTTCGGTCATAGCCGAATGCCGTTGCCCGGCCCGCCCCCGCTGCCACAGGCTGACCGACTATCAGGCACCGGCCACGGTGCCACCGCGAGCGAGGGGCTCGCGGGCCGTATGACAGGGGGAACAGATATGTCCGTCATCAAGCGAGCCGGCATAGCGGCCGCGGCCGTCGCGGCGCTGGTCGTCCCGGCCGGCACGGTCGTCGCCACCGCCGGACCCGCCGCCGCCCAGGCCGCCACCACCCAGGGATGCCCCTACGGCGCGGTCTGCATCTACCCGCAGAACGCCGGCTGGAACGGCGGCCACCCGTCGCACTTCTACTACAGCTACGGGGCCCACAACCTCAGCAACATGGTCGGGGTGCACCGCATCTACAACAACCAGTCCGGGGGCGCGACCATGCGGACCTGCACCGGCTACAACGGCACCGGCTGCCAGGGCTACCTGCCGGCCAACAACTACATCGACAAGGACATGACGCCGATCAACTCGATCACCCTCCAGCCGTAGCCGTGCGGCACCCCTGAGAGGCGCCGGGGCCGGGTCTCCCACCGGGAGGCCCGGCCCCGCACACCGTGCGGCGGACGGCAAGCGGGCGCACCCTGGTAACAGCGGTTCCGGAGGTGATCGTCATGTTGCAGACCGCTGTCGGATGGCATGTCGAGCTGGAATTCGAGGAGGACAACCACCGCACTCGCGCCGCCGCCCTGGTACGGCTCCCCGACGGGACCGAGGTGCGCGGCCACGGGTACGCCAGCCGCCACCCCGTCGACGCCAACCAGCCACGAGTCGGCGAAGAGGTCGCGGGAGCCAGAGCGCTCAACGAACTGGCGATGAAACTGCTGACCAAGGCACACGACGAGATCGACGAGGCGTCCGGCCGGACGTCCCACCCGCTGACCTGAGCGGCACCCGCCGCACCCCGCCCACCGGCCCGGCGCGCGCAGTAGGGTGCCCGTCCGTGACCGAACCGGACTTCCTGCAGACCACCCGGGCGTTCTACGACGCTGTCGCCACCGACTACGACGCGCACTTCCGCGATCACCTCGCGGCCAGACCGATGGACCGGGCGGTGCTCGCCGGGTTCGCCGAACTCGTGCGGGCCGCCGACGCCGGCCCGGTCGCCGACCTCGGCTGCGGGCCCGGCCGGGTGACGGCCCACCTCGCCGGCCTGGGCCTGCCCGTCTTCGGCGTCGATCTGTCACCGCAGATGGTGGCGCTGGCCCGGCGGCTACATCCGCAGCTCCGGTTCGAGACGGGCTCGATGACCGGCCTGGAGCTGCCGGACGGTGCCCTCGGCGGCATCGTGGCCTGGTATTCGATCATCCACACCCCCGAGGAGCGGCTGCCGGAGCTGTTCGCCGCGTTCCACCGGCTGCTGGCCCCGGGCGGCATGCTGCTGCTCGCCTTCCAGGTCGGGGACGAGCCGCTGCACGTGGCGCAGCCGTTCGGCCACCCCGTGGCGCTCGACTTCCGGCGGCGCCGGCCGGACCGGATCGCCGGAATGCTGGCCGCCGCCGGCCTGGAGGTACGGACCCAGCTGCTGCGGGAGCCGGACGAGGAGCTGGGGGAGTCCACCCGGCAGGCCGCTCTCCTGGCCCGCAAACCGGCCGGGGCCTGAGGCCCGCCGCCCCACCGGACGCCCCCCCCCGCACGACGCGGCCGCCGGTACCGCTGAGCACGGTGCCGGCGGCCGTCCGCGGGGTACGCGGCCCGCTCAGGCCTGCGGGTGGTGGTAGCGCCAGCCCTCCCAGGCCGAGGTGATCATGTCGCGGACGTCGTGCCGGGCCTTCCAGCCCAGCTCGTCGGCGATCCGGTCGCCGGCCGCCACCACCCGGGCCGGGTCGCCCGCCCGGCGCGGGGTGACCTCGGCGGTGACGCCCTGATGCCCGGTGATCTCGGCGATCAGATCGACCATCTCGCGCACCGACACCCCCTCGCCCCGCCCGATGTTCAGCGTCAGATCGCGCACCGGCCCCGGCTCGGCGAGCTTCCGGGCGGCCGCCACATGGGCCTCAGCGAGATCGGCGACATGGATGTAGTCGCGGATGCAGGTGCCGTCCGGCGTGTCGTAGTCATCGCCGAAGATGCGCGGCGCGGCGCCCGCGGTGAGCCGCTCGAAGACCATCGGGACGATGTTGAAGACCCCGGTGTCGGCCAGCTCCGGCGTGGCCGCCCCGGCGACGTTGAAGTAGCGCAGGCAGGCGGTGCTGATGCCGTGCGCCCGCCCCGCCGCCCGGGCCATCCACTCGCCGACCAGCTTGGTCTCGCCGTACGGATTGATCGGCGTGCACGGCGTGTCCTCGGTGACCAGCTCGACATCCGGCATGCCGTAGACGGCGGCCGAGGAGGAGAACACCAGCCGGCCGACGCCGCCCGCGGCCATCGCCTCCAGCAGCGTCTGGAGACCGTGCACATTCTCCCGGTAGTAGAGCAGCGGCATCTCGACGGACTCGCCGACCTGCTTCTTGGCCGCCAGGTGGATGACATCGGTGATGCCGTGCTCGGCGAAGGTGGTGTCGAGCAGCTCACGGTTGAGCGTGGAGCCGACGACCACCGGGACGTCCTCCGGGATCCGGGCGGACACGCCCGCCGTCAGATCGTCGAGCACGACGACCGTCTCGCCCGCCTGGCGCAGGGCCCGTACGACATGGGAGCCGATGTAGCCGGCACCACCCGTGATCAAGTAAGACATGGCATCAATCCTAGGCTCGGGGACGAAGCGGAGGGGGAGGGGTCCGGGACGGTCAGCTCCGCAGCCGCCGGGCGGCGATCCGCCAGACGCTGCGCAGCCCCGACGCGACCCGCAGCGACAGCGCGCCGCCGGTCGTCGCGTACGGCTGCACCAGCAGCAGGACATGGCGGCGGCTGGGCAGCACCCGGCGGCGCAGCCCCGGACCGATGGCCCGCAGCGCGGCCCGGAAACCGGCCCCGTCCGCGCAGCTGACCCGCGCCATCAGATCCCACGGCTCGGGGTCGGCACGGTGCGCGCCGTCCCGTTCGACCAGCGCACCGAGATCCAGCACGATCTCGGCGGTCCAGCAGGCCTCCGAGCCGCCGGAAGCCGGAGCCGGGGTGAGCGCGGCGGTGTGCACCGGGCCGCGCCGGTCGTCCCGGCGGCGCCGCAGCTCGATGTCGATGCTCTCCGGCCCGGCCGCGGCCAGCCGCCCGTACAGATCGTGCACCCGCAGCCGCAGCACACCGGGGCTGCTGACGGCCGGCTCCGCGTCTATGGTCACCGGCAGCCGGTGCATCGGCTTGGTGCCGATCGCGTCCAGCTCCACCTCGGGCAGGTCCCCGGACCACACCGCGCGGCCGCCGGCCTCCGCGTACGGCGGCAGCAGCCGGCCGGGCCGCGCCGCCAGCTGCGTCAGCCGCCCCAGGTCCCGCGGGGCCGGCGAGGCCAGCACCACCCGGGCCAGCCAGCGCGCCGGGGCCCGCGCCGCCCGCAGATCGGGCTCGTCGAAACCGGCCAGATACTCCCGGGTCAGCCGCCACCACTCGGCGCGGTAGTCGGCGCCGCGGGTGTGCAGCTCCCGGACGTACATCCGCAGATCGTGGTCGAGGAACTTGGTGCGCGCGGCATGCGCCAGCGCCTTGTGCCCGGCCTCCTGGAAGATCTGCACACTGGCCCGGTGCGCCGCGATCCGCGCCTGCCAGTTGGCGACGTCCGCGCGGTCCAGCGAGATCGACTGCCGGGCCGCGGAACGGCGTACATGCCAGATGTAGACCCGGTCGGGGAGGGTGGCGATCCGCGGGGCGGCGGCCAGCACCCGCGCGGTGAACACGAAGTCCTCGTAGGTGAAACGGCCCTCGGGGAAGGTGATCGCGTGCTTGTCGAGAAAAGCCCGCTCGTAGAGCTTGTTGACGCACAAGGTGTCCCGGACCAGCTGCGGGCTGGCGTCGGGCGAGTCGTGGACGGCCGGCTCGCGGTAGAGGCCGGGCTGCCAGGGGACATCGCGGTGCGCCGGCAGCTCACGGCGGACACAGGCCCCGGCCACGACCGGGGCGTCATGCTCCAGCGCGGCGGCCAGCAGCGCGCGGGCCGCGCCCGGCGGCAGCACATCGTCGCTGTCGAGGAACATCACGAACCGCCCGGTGGCGGCGCGCAGTCCGTCATTGCGGGGGGTGCCGCAGCCGCCGCTGTTCTCGTCGCGGTGGATGACCGTCAGCCGCGGCTCGGTACGGGCGAGGGCGTCCAGGGCGGCGCCGGTGCCGTCGGTGGACGCGTCGTTCACCGCGATCACTTCGGTGACCGTTTCGCCGGGCTTCCCCTGCGCGAGGGCGGAGCGCACCGCCTCGCCGACATGGCCGACATCGTTGAAGGCGATGACGACGATGCTGACCTGCGCGGATGGCGTGATGGTGGGCCCCGGCAGTGGCTCAAGGGCTTCTTTCACAGTCACTGAAATCTACATTTCGTGTCGACAGCATCTCTTGGCGCGAGCGGGAATTCCGAACCCATTTCCGATGATTCAGAGGGTGAAATCCGTCGCACGGTTGCACCCGTCGCTCCGCTTTTCCGCCCTCTTGCCGTTTCTGCCGGGCGGGAGCCGGGCTCGGGGTGTGCCGGGGCCCGTGAGGGCACCTGCACATGCTGTAACGACGCGAGTGCCGCAGGATGCCGATCCAGCCACCCTCATTTCGCGGCGGACCGGCCCCGGTCACCGCTCCATCAGGTCCGCGACCCGGCCCGCCGCACCGCCGTCGTCCCGGTGGCAGAAGGACTCCCGGAAATCCGCGTACGCGTCCGCGCCCGCCGCCGCGATCGCCGTCAAGTCGCCCAGCGCGTCGATCAGTTCACCGGTCGAGCCGAGCAGCGGCCCCGGCACCCGGGCCTCGAAGTCCAGGGTGAAGCCCCGCAACGTGTCCCGGTAGTGCGGCAGATCCGGGGTCAGGAACAGCATCGGGCGGCCGGTGTTGGCGAAGTCCACGGCCAGCGACGAATAGTCGGTGACCAGCACATCCGCCGCCAGCAGCAGCTCGGTGGCGTCCGGGTGCGCGGACACATCGCGGGCGAACGGCGCATGGTGCGCCGGCAGTCGGTCGGCCACCAGCGGATGCCCGCGGACCAGCAGCACATGGTCATCGGCCAGCTCCCGCCGTGCCAGGTCCAGATCGAGCGGCAGATGCAGCCGGTGATGACCCGCGTCGTAGGCCAGATCGTCCCGCGGCGTCGGCGCGTACAGCACGACCTTCCGGCCCGGCTCGATGCCCAGCCGCTCCCGCACCGCGGCCGCCGTCAGCTCGCGGTCCGGCGCGAACAGGGCGTCCATGCGCGGCAGTCCGGTCTCCACCAGCCGGCCCGAGTAGCCCAGCGCGGACCGCAGCACCGGAGTGCTGTGCGCGTTGGGCGACAGCAGCACACTCCACTGCCGGCTCACCCGCGGCCGCGGCGCCAGATGCGCCAGGCCCGCGCACACCGTGCCCGCCAGATCGGCGCCGATCCGCTTGAGCGGGGTGCCGTGCCAGGTCTGGATGATCCGCTGGCCGCCCCGGCGGGTGAACCACCGCGGCAGATGCGTGTTGGTGACCACCCATCGGCTGTGCGCCAGCGCCCCGTGCCACTCGGCGCTGCCCACCAGCACCGCACGGGCCGTCGCCGGCACCGCGCTCTGCGCGTCACGCACCGCCCACAGATGCTCCACCTCCATGCCCCGGCGGACCAGCTCCTCGTGCACCGCCCGCGGCGAATCCCCGTACGCGCGGCCGCCGAAGCTGCTGTAGAGGACGGTGTCGCGCAGCGGCCGGGAGCGGTGCAGCGAGTAGTGCTGCTCGCGCAGCATCCGGCGCCGGTAGGGGCCGCGGTCGGTGGCCGGCAGCGCGGGCCCCGCCACCACGAGCGCCTCGTCGTGCCGGTGCCGGTCGAGGCTGAACGGCTTGCCGCGGACCGTACGGGTCGCCGGCAGCCCGTCGAGGACCGACGGCGCACAGCGGACCGGGGCGTCCAACGGGCAGCCGGGCGCGCCCCGTTCGCGCAGATGCAGCGTCCAGCGGCCCTCCCGCAGCGGCACCGCCCCGGCCAGCGAGGGCAGCGCGCCCAGCGGCAGCGAGCCGTGGAACCGGCCCTCGTCATGGGTGGTGGGGAAGGCCAGCTCGGTGGCGTGCGCCCCGTGCTTGAGGACCAGTTCGGTGGCGTGCGGCGCGGCGGCCGGCAACCCGCCCGACAGGAGCAGGGTGCCGTCCGCGCGCCACAGCAGCCGGTCCAGGTACGGCTGCGGGACACGGTCGTGCAGCACGAGCCGCCCGTCCGGGGTGGCGGCCACCACCAGCTCACGGCCGTGCGGCAGCGGATACGGCACCGGCGTCAGCTCCGGCGCGCAGGCGATCGGGTCGGTGCCGCCGCCGGGCAGCACCAGCTCCGGCGCCCAGCTGTCGGTGTGCGCGGACGGCACGGCCCGCGGCGCGCCGTCCCGGGTGGGGAGGGCGGCGGCGAGGGCGTCGAGCCGGATGCGGAAGGTGTGCGGCGACGGCGGGCCGCCGGGCACACCGCCCGCCGCCCCCGGACCCGTCTCCGGGGCCCCCGCCTCCCCGGGCAGCGCCGGCTCCACCGGGAACGACACCACCGTGCCGGTCCCCTGGTGGGTCAGCCGCAGCGCGGCGGGCGGCGGGCCGGGCACGCCGACGGTCAGGTCCAGATCGCCGGCCGCCGCGGCACGGTGCCCGGCCAGCCGCCGGGTACGCCGGTGCACCGACAGCCGCAGCCGCCCGCCCGCGTACCAGGGCGTGATCCGCAGCCCCTCGTCCGCGCCGTCCCCGGCCACGTCATGGGTGCGCGGCGCGGCCCCCGAACCGGTGTCCGGTGCGGACAGCGCCCCGGCCCGCACCACCCCCGCCGACGCCAGCAGCACCCCGACCGTCCAGTCGCCCTCCTCCCAGCGGCCCCCCTTGCGCAGCCGGGCCGGATCGAGCCGCATCTCGAAGCCCGACCAGTCGTAACAGTGCAGCTCCTGACCGGACTCCGCGGTCGCCTCCGGCATCGGGACCGTGCGCAGCGGCAGCAGGACCCGGCGCCGCCCGCACGACAGCACGGCCGTCCGCAGATAGCGGTGCCGGGCCGCGGCGTCCAGATTGCGGAGATAGGCGTAGCCGCGCAGCACCAGCACACCGTCCCGCCACACCGCCTCCCGCACCCGCGCCACGACGGGGAAGTCGGCCCTCTCCAGCCGGGTCACCCCCGGCGGCAGCTCCAGCGGCGGGGCCAGCGGCAGCACCGCACGCTTGCGCAGCGGCGGCCCGGCGACCGTGAACCCGGCCGGGTTACGGGCCTCATGGGTGAGCAGCGCCAGCAGATCGGCCAGCCGCCCGGCGCGGATCAGATACCAGCGCATCCGCAGCTCCACCGGCAGCGTGGGGAACAGCCGCGGCTCCACACCGGACAGGAAGTCGCGGGCGCAGTCCAGGAACGCGGTCCGGCACTCCGGGGCGGCCCCCGGCAGCGCCTCCACCAGATCGAGCAGCCCCTCGGTGAGCTGCGCCCGGTCATAGTCGCGCCGGTGGCCGCTCAGCGCCCCGCGGGCCGGATCGGCGAGGAACCGCCGGACACCGGCCACCGCCGCGAACCGGTCCCGTACGCCCCGGGCGTCGAGCTGCCGGTGTGAGCCGGGCCCCTCCGGCAGCCGCCGGTAACAGACGTGCTCGTGCAGCACATCGACCGCGTCGGCGAGGAAGAACGCGGGCAGCGTCACCGCCGCGTCATGGCACCACTCGCCCTCGGGGAAGGCCAGCGCGTGCCGGTCCCAGAAGGCGCGGCGGAAGACCTTGTTGCGGGCGACATGGTCCGACAGCAGGGTCAGGTCGTCGCCGATCCGGGTACGCAGCGCGGTCTCCCGGCCCGCCGGATGGTGGGCGGACTGGCTGCGGCCGGCCGCACCGAGCCGGTAGACGTTGCCGGTCGCGAGATCCGACCCGGACCGGTCCAGCACGCCGACGAGATCCTCGTACGCGCGCGGCAGCAGCACATCCTCCTCGGCGTCGAGGAAGGCGAGATAGCCGGTGTGCGGATAGGCGTGCCGGGCACCGGCGTTGCGGGCCGCGCCACAGCCGCCGGCCGGGCCGCCCTCCTGGTGGTGGACGATCCGGAACCGCGGATCGCGGGCGGCGAACCGCCGGGCGAGCGCGGCCGGGCCGGCCCCCGAGGCGGCGCCCCCGGGCCCCGCCCCCGGTGGGCCGTCCACCAGCACCACATCCAGCTCGGTCAGCGTCTGGGCCGCGACCGACTCCAGGCACTCCTCCACATTCCGCTCGGACCCCTCGGCGCGGGGTACCGGGACGACGACGGTGAGCCGTGGCTTCATACGCGGACCAAGCCTTTCCGGACTGGCGATGCACAAGACCGGTCCGTTCAACTCGCCCACGGCGGCACGGTCACCGGATCTGCGCTGAAAGGGTGAGACCCATCATCGACACCGTGTGTTCACATGATTGCGCTCAGTGTGCGAAGTCGGCGCGCCGTAGTGCCGGGCCGCGTCCGATGCCGTAGACCCGTTGCACAGCTTTACGGCGCCCCGTGCGCCCTGTTCCCCAGGGAAGGTGACCGCGTCCCGATGCCCGGCCGAACCGACAGCTCCGCCGCCACCGACAGCCCCGACGCCGGGCCGCCCGGCAGCGACATCCGGACCGCTCGGCCCGCGCCCCCCGCGGGCACCGCCCCGTCCGCCTCCACCGCCCGGCTGCCGGCCGAACGCGGACGCCGCGGACCGGCCCGGCTGCTGCCCGCCCGCTCCCCGTACCGCAGCCAGCTGCGGCGGATCGGCAGCGGACGGGTCCTGGAGATCGGCTGCGGCACCGGCGACACCCTCGCCGACTGCGCGCCCGGCAGCGTCGGCGTGGACCACGACCCGCGGTCCGTGGCGCGCTGCCGGGAGCGCGGACTGACCGCCTACACGGCCGACACCTTCCTCGCGAGCCCGCACGCCCGCCCCGGCGCGTTCGACGCGCTGCTGACCGCCCACGTCCTGGAGCACCTGGACGACGAACAGGTCGAGGGCCTGCTGCGGGCCTATGTGCCGTACGTACGGCCCGGCGGCGGAGTGCTGCTGATCACCGCGCAGGAGGCCGGACACCGGGCCGGCCCCGCCCCGGTGCGCTTCACCGACTTCCCGCTGCTGCGCGCCTTCGCCGAGTCCGCCGGGCTCACGGTGCGGCGCACGTACTCCCATCCGCTGCCCCGCCCGGCCGGGATGCTGCTGCGCGCCAATGTGTTCGTCCTGCTGGGGCAGGTGCCGCGCTAGGGGCCGGGGCAGGCGCGTGCCCCCGGCCCCGCGCGGCGAGATCAGCGCGTACGGGCCCGCTTGCGGGCGTTCACCAGCGCCCGGGTCAGGACCGGCGGCAGCACGTCCAGGGCGACCCGGCGCAGCATGCGGCGGGCCGGGAACGGCGCGCGCGGGCCCGGACGGGCCGCGGAGACCTCCGGCGCCCGGGCCGCGGCCGGCCGCAGCGGGGCACGGGCACCCGAGGACCGGTGCCGGGACACCGGGTGGGCGGGCTCCTTGGCGCCCTTGGCGCTCAGCCGGACCAGCGGGGCGCCGTTGACGTACTGCACCTCGTGCCAGATGTCGCCGCGGGCCTTGATCCACTCGATCAGCGCCTGCTGGAGCGGCTCGGGATCGCCCCAGGTCCCGTAGAACTTGGTGCCGGTGAGGCAGATCGGGCGCAGCCCCTCGTTCGCCACGGCCTGCCAGGTGGCGGCGGCCACCCCCGGACAGTGCTCGGCACGGTAGTCGTCCATCACCACCACACCACTGCCGGTGAGCAGCTCGCGCACCGCGAGGATGTCGCCGTGCACATGCTCGTACAGATGCGAGGCGTCGATATGGGCGAAGCGCACCGAACCCGCGTCGACATGCTCACTGACCAGCGAGCTGAGGCCCTGGACGATGGTGGGCAACTCCTCATGGAACGCCAGGTAGTTCGCCTCGAAGGCGCGCCGCGTCAAGGTCGCATAGGACTTCTTCATCTCCTGCGAGTTGGAGGCGTCCTCGGCGGGGGAGTCGAAGAGATCGCAGACCGTGAAACGCTCGCCGGCCCGCTGCCGCGCACCCAGGAAGATGGCGCTCTTGCCCATGTACGCCCCCAGTTCCAGCAGATCCCCCGGCTCCGCACGCTCCTTCTGGCGGGTCAGGAACCAGTCGAAAAGCAGCTGGTCCGCGGTGAAGAACCAGCCCTTGACCTCGGACAGCCGGGTGGGGCGCGGGAGTTGTGCGGCACTCTGGTCTGCGATGGGGGCAGTCATGTGCGGTCCGTCTCCAGACGGTCGGGAACGTAGGGCGTAAGACGACACGTGCGTGGGGGAGGTGCGATATGTGCCGGCCTGGCTGCCGTGGATGTACCGGGGAAACGCGGGGAGAGATCTGCGGCCTGCGGTGGTGCGTCTCCGCGGTGGTGCGTCTCTGTAGTTGTGGGCGCACCCGGCGCCGGAGCCGCTGCGCAGGAGCACGGCCCGGCAGGGGCCGGGGCGCCACGCCCCGGAGCACGGGACGTGCGGGCGCGGCTCAGGCAGTCGCCAGGACGGAGCCCGGCCGCACCGTGCGTGGCACGGCAGCGACGACATCGTAGGCGGACGAAAATGAACGGAAGATGGCGTGCGGCCCGGCGGCACCCGGCCCCCGTGCGCAGATCACTTCACCGCACCCGCCATCACACCGGACACGAACTGGCGCTGGAAGGCAAAGAAGACGATCAGCGGCACCACCATCGACAGAAAGGCGCCGGGCGCCAGCACATCGATGTTGTTGCCGAACTGCCGCACCTCCTGCTGAAGGGCCACGGTGACCGGCGGATGCCCGCTGTCCGCGAAGATCAGCGCGATCAGCATGTCGTTCCACACCCACAGGAACTGGAAGATCGCCAGCGACGCGATCGCCGGACCGCCCAGCGGCAGCACGACCCGGGTGAACAGCCGCAGCTCGCCCGCCCCGTCCAGCCGGGCCGCCTCCAGCAGCTCCCGCGGGATCTCCGCGAAGAAATTCCGCAGCAGGAACACCGCGAACGGCAGCCCGAACGCCGTATGGAAAAGGATCACCCCGGCCGTCGTCTCGAAGAGCCCGACCGCACCGAACAGCTTCGCCACCGGGATCAGCGCCACCTGCACGGGCACCACCAGCAGCCCCACCACGGCCAGGAACCAGCCGTCCCGGCCGGGGAAATCCATCCAGGCGAACGCGTAACCGGCCAGCGAGCCGATGACGACGACCAGCACCGTCGCCGGCACCGTGATCGCCGCCGTGGTCAGCAGCGAACCCATCACCTTGTCGTTCGACAGCAGTTGGCTGTAGTTGTCCCAGGTGATCTGGGCCGGCTCACGGAAGACCTGCCACCAGCCGGACTCGGCGATCCGCTGCGGACTGCGCAGCGACGACAACAACAGCCCCACCGACGGCATCAGCCAGAACAGCGCCACCAGGACCAGGAAGACCCGCATCACGCCGCCGCCGGCCCGCGCCACCAGCCGCGCGGCGAGCGGCCGTCGGGCCCGTACGGCACCGGCCCCGGAACGCCCGCTCCGCACGACACCGTCCACGGTCGTCATCGGCGACGCTCCTTCCGCAGGCGCCGGAGATTGACGTACATCACCGGCAGCACCAGCAACAGCAGAAACACGGCGATCGCGCTGCCCAGGCCCTCGTCGACATCCGTGCCGAACGACGACTGGAAGAGCTGGAGCGCCAGCACATTCGCGGAGCGGATGCTGGAGCCCGGCGCGATGATGTAGACCAGATCGAAGATCTTCAGCACGTTGATCATCAGCGTGACCAGCACGACCACCAGCACCGGCGCCAGCAGCGGCACCGTGATCCGGCGGAAGACCTGCCACTCGCCCGCACCGTCCACCCGCGCCGCCTCCAGCAGCTCCCGCGGCACGCCCGCCAGACCCGCCGCGATCAGCACCATCGCGAAACCGGCCCACATCCACACATAGGAGCCGATGATGGCCGGGGTCACCAGCGCCGGACCGAGCCAGTCGACACCGCGATACGCCTCGGCGAAATCAGCCGCGGGCAGCCGCAGCCGGGCACCGTCCGCCCGGCCGGCGGGCAGCGCGAAACTGCCGTCGGCCGCCGTCGTCGCCGAGGCGACCACCCTCCCGCCCCGGACCGCCTCGACCCGCAGACCGGCCAGCGCCTTCTCATTGCCGTCGATCACCTTCGGCCGGCCGCCACCGCCCCGGGTGAAGTCCAGCCACGCGGTACCGGTGACCTTGCCCGGCTGCGGCCGGGCGACGGCCGCCGCCCGCGCCCCGCGCACATCCTCCGGCTGCACGGCGACCAGCGGCAGCAGCACCACAGACCCCGCCCGCACGGCCGACCCGGTGGTGAAGGAGCCGCCCCCCGACGGCTGCAGACCGGCGCGCGGCCGCGGCTTGGCGCCCGGGAACGGCGCCGGATCGGCGAAGGTGTCATGGACACCGACCCACACCGCGTTGGCGACCCCACGCTCCGGCGCCTGGTCGTACACCAGCCGGAAGATGATCCCGGCCGCCAGCATCGAGATCGCCATCGGCATGAACACGACCAGCTTGAAGGCGGTGCCCCAGCGGATCCGCTCGGTCAGCACCGCGAAGACCAGCCCCAGCGCGGTCGACACCGTCGGCGCCACCACCACCCAGACGACGTTGTTCCGCAGCGCCGTGCGGATGCCCTCGTCCGAGAACATCGCACCGTAGTTGTCCAGCCCCACAAAGCCGTCACCGGACGCGTCGAACAGGCTGCGGACGACGGAGAACACGATCGGATAGCCGACCAGCGCACCGAGCAGCACCAGCGCCGGCAGCAGAAACACCGCGGCGAGCCACCGGCGGGTGCCAGGGCGGCGGCGGGCGGCGCGCGCCCGCCCGCGGCCCCCGCTCGCGGCTCTCCTCCGGCGCCGCTCACCGGCCCCGCTGACCTGTACGTCGCTCATCGTGACGGTCCCCCGGTCCCGCTCGACACGGACGGCGGCACATACACAGTGCCCGGACGACTACGCGTACTCAGTACGACTTCGCGTTCTCAGTACGACTTCGCGTTCTCAGCGCCCGAACGACTTCGCGGCGTCCTTCTCCAACCGCGCCTGCGTGCCCGCGATGTCCTTCGGGTCCTTCAGGAAGTCCTGAAGGTCCTTCCACTCGCCCTGGCCCGGCTTGCCGCCGAACGAGGCGGGCGCCTGGTCGGACATGTCGAAGCGGAAGTCATCACCCGCCGCGACCAGCGCCTTGGCGATCTCCCGCAGCACGTCATCGGCGTACGCCGCCTGATCGAGCTCCTTGTTGGGCGAGATGAACCCGCCCGCCTGCGCCCAGATCTTCGCGGCATCCGTCGACGCCAGGAACGTCAGCAGCGCCTGCGACGCCTTGCCGTCCTTGAGCGCCACCGCCACATCCCCGCCGGTCACCACCGGCGACTTGGCGCCCACCGCCGGGAACGGGAAGACCTTGGCGTCCTTGCCGACCTTGGCCCTGGTCTGGGTGATGTTGGCGGCGGCGAAGTCCGCCGAGGAGACCATCGCGGCCTTGGGCGCGTCACCGCCGCTGAAGGTCTGGGTCACCGACGTCGGGAAGTCCGTCTGCAACGCACCGGAGTTGCCGCCCGCCAGCAGATCCTTCCGGCCGAAGAGCTGCCCGAGCGTGGTCAGCGCCTGCTTGACCGACGGATCGGTCCACTTGATCCGGTGCTGCGCCAGCTGGTCGTACTTCCCGGGCCCCGCCTGCGAGAGATAGATGTTCTCGAACCAGTCGGTCAGCGTCCAGCCGTCCGCACCGCCCACCGACACCGGCTCCACGCCCGACTCGCCGATGACCTCCGCCGCCTTGACGAAGTCCGGCCAGGTCTTCGGCTCCTTGGCACCGGCGTTGTCGAACGTCCGGGCGTTGTACCAGACCAGCGACTTGTTGCTGGCCTTGAAGTAGACCCCGTACGGGGTGCCCTTATGGGCGCCGAGATCCTGCCAGCCCTTCGCATAGTTCTTGGCGAGCTGCGCCTTGGCGCCCGCGCCGAGCGGCTTGAGCCACCCCTTCCCGGCGAACTCCTTGAGCACGCCGACCTGTTGGAGCATCGCCACATCCGGCGGCCCACCACCGGCGATCTTGGACCCGATGAAACCGGCCATGTCGTCACCACTGGGCACGAAGTCGACCGTGGCACCGGTGCGCTTCTCGAACTCCTCCAGCACCTTCTGGAAGTTCTCCCGCTCCGGCCCCGTCCACACCGCGGTGACCTGAAGCTTCTCCCCCTTCAACGAAGGAAGCCGCACCGTCGGCGCCGTACTCCCCCCTTTCCCTCCACCACCCCCCTCACCCTCATCCTTCTTCCCCCCGCCGCCACTCCCACATCCGGCCAGCGCCAAGGCGAGTGCCACACTCACCGCCACCCCGGCCACGGCCCGCCCAGCCGCCCGGTCAATACGGTCCAGTCGTCTGCCCATCCCCGTAGCCCCCTGTCCCTGCGCCTGCCGTGCCAACGGAAGAACGCCGCGCCATAACGCGCCACGACGCCTCTGCCTTGCGGGTGGTGCTGTGCGGTGGTGCGGTGCTGTGCGGTGGTGCGGTGCGGTGGTGCAGTGCTGTGCGGGTGGTATCGCCGCGTGGTGCGGTGCGTCGCGCCGTGGGGCGCGTCGTGCGGTGCGGTGTGTTCTGCGGTGCGCTGCGTGGTGCGGTGCGTCCTAACGTGCGCCGCGTGGTGCGTCGTACCAACGTGCGCCGCGTGGTGCGTCGTACCGGTGCGCCGCGGCGTTGCGCTGTGCGACAGTCCTACGCCCTGGCCACGGGGGCCGCAATACCGCCTTCCGCGTCAACCGGCCTTTCGTGACGGGGCTGTTATGGGTGGCGTACGCGTCTCACCACGCGTCCGTTTCTGACCGCACGTCCACGTCTCGCAGCGCGTCCGCTTCTCACCGCACGTCGGCCTCTCGCGGCACGTCCACTTCTCACCGCACGTCCGTGCTTCAGTTTCACAGCACATGCTTCATGGCACGTGCTTCACAGCAGGGGCGGGGAGGTCGCCGCGCCCGAGGACTGTGCGGCCCGCTGTAGTGCGCTGGCGAGCAGGGCCAGGTCCGTCGGGCCGTTGCCCAGCTCGCGCAGCGGGCGCCGGGCCGGTGGGTCGCCCATCCGCTGCCACTCCAGCGGGACGACCGTCGGCCGGAGGGTGGAGGTACGGGGTATCCGGCCCGTGACCCGGCCCGCCTGGAACGGCGTCGAGGAACCGTCCGCCGCGCGGTACAGCCGCCCGCGGCCCGTGGGCACCGGCTCGGACGGATCGGTGGTGGCGCCCAACTGGACGCGCAGATCAGCCCGTTCGCTGGTCGCGGTCTCGGCCGTGCGGTCCGGGTGGCCGGTCGCGGCTATCAGGTGCACCCCGAGCGCCGCTCCGTCCCGGGCCACCGACTCCAGGGCGCGCACCACGGACCCGGCGGCCGGGCGGCCCGTGCTGCCGAGGGCCGGGGCGACCAGGGCGTCGAAGTCGTCGACCAGCACGAAGAGCCGGGGCATCGGTACCGCCGGCTCGGGGGCGGGGTCATTGGCGGGGGCTCCGCTGGGGGCTCCGCTGCGGGGGCGGAGTCGTAGGGTGCCGGTCGTTGACGGGTCCGCCGGGGTGCCGCCTTCTTCCTCGTTGTTACGGCAACGATTACGGAGAGTGATTGATTCCTGCTCTCCGTGACGGCCCTCGGTGGAGCGCCGCGGGGAGACGATTCGCGGTGCCGGCAGATGCTTGCTGCGCCACTCGGTGAACGGGGTGCCGGCGAGTATCTCCGCGCGGCGCTTCAGTTCCGAGGACAGCGCCTGGGCGAACTCCCGCATCCGGACCGGGTCCGAGGCGGCGAGATACGTCGTGACATGCGGCAGGTCCGTGCACACCCGCAGCCCCTCGCCGCGTTCGCTGCCGCCGCCGTCCACCAGCACCATCGACAGCAGATCCGGCCGGTCGGCGGCGGCCAGCGAGGCGGCCAGCGACCGCAGCAGCTCCGTCTTGCCGGTGGCCGCCGCGCCCTCCACGAGGAGGTGCGAGCCGTCGGCGGCGAGATCGGCGCACAGCGGACCGTGTGGACCGGCGCCGAGGACCGCGGTGGCGCCGGGCCGGTCGGTGTCCAGGGCGGCGGCCCAACGGGCCATCAGGGACGCCGGGGTGGCGCGGGCCAGCCCCAACTCGTCCAACAGGCGCGCCGAATCGGGCAGCGGGACGGCCACCCGCACCGCCGCACCGCCCCCGGCCGCCGTGGCCGTCCCATCGGTCTCGCGCAGCGGCGCCAGCGCCCGGGCGAAGCGTTCGGCCCAGGCGCCGGAGACCGCGTCCACCGTCGCGACGGTGCCGTTGGGGCCCGAGCCCGGCTGGACGACGCGCAGCGCCGTGGCGACATCGCCGCTGAGCACCGCGACCGCCCCGCACTCCCCGAAGGCGGGCGACGCCGTGCGGGCCGCTTCGTACGTCGCGGCCAGCGGGAAGGCGGGGGAGGAGGCCGGGGTCTCGGCCAGGCACAGCAGATGGACACCGGCCGCCGCCCCGGCCGCGGCGAGCCGGGCGGTGGTCTCGCGCAGCGCGGAGGTGCCGGGGTCGCCGTCCACGACCACGAGGGTGTACGGGCCCTGGTGGCGGGCCGCGGCGGCGGCGATCTCCGCCCGCTCGGCATCGGCCCAGCCGGGGCCCAGTGGGCTGTCGTCGAGCCGGCGCACCAGCTCGGACGTGCGCGCCAGGGCCTGGTCCGTGTCGTACGCGAGCAGCAGCCGGCAGTCCTGGCCACGCTCCGGCCGGACCTGCGGCAGCCAGCCGAGCCAGGACCAGTCCGCCACCCGCTCCTCGGCGGGGCGCGCCCGGTCCGTGCTGATCAGCACGATGTCGAGGGTGCCGGGGGAGTGCAGGGCGGCGAGCTGGGCGAGGGCGCAGCGGGCCAGTCCGGTCAGCCGCGCCCGCGGCCCGGCGAGGCCGAGGGAGCCCGCCCGGCGCAGCTCGACGGTGACGGGCAGCGCGGTACGGCCGCCGCTGCGGGCCGCCGTCCCCAGCCGGACGGTCAGTGCGTCGGGGTGGTCCGGGCCGCGCTCCCAGAGCCGCGGCCCCGGGCCCAGTGCGGTGAGCAGGATCGCGGCGGCGTCCGGCCAGCGTTCCTCGGCGGCGGGCCCGGCGAGCGCTTCCGGGCCCGGGGCGGCGGCCAGGGCGTCCGCGCCGGCGGCCGTGGGGTCGCCTGCCGGTTCGTACGCCGCCGGGAGGCTCTCGTCCGGCCGCTCCACGGCGGGCCGGCCACCCGCCAGCCGCCGTGCCCAGGCCCCGATACCGCCGCGCCGCCCGCCTTTACGGGGACCTTCGTCGGCCGGTGCCAAAGACTGCTGCCCGCCGTGCGTCCGCTGCCCGCCGGTGGCCGGGAAACCGTCGGCTGGTTCCCGGACGCCGGGCCCCCAGCCGGCTGACGGGCTGCCGCCGTCGGTGGTGCGGTCGTAGACGTGGCCGGTGGAGGTGTCCGGGGACGGGGCGCCGGCCGGGCGCGAGCCGTCGGGGCCGGGGGCCGCTGCGCCGTATGCGGCGGGAGCGCCGTATCCGGCCGGGGTGCCGCGCAGGGGCGTGTCCCGGCGGCCCGGCGCGGCCGGCGGCTGCGGGGCCGCTGCCGCTGCGTGGGGGGATCCGGCCGGTGCCTGCGCCGCTCCGGGTGCCTGCGCGGCTCCCGGTGCGTATACGGCTCCGCCCGGCGCCTGCCCGGCTGGGCCCGATGCACGCCCGGTCCCGGCTGACAGATGCCCGGATCCGCCCGCTGCCTCCCCCGCCGACGAAGCCCCGACCGAAGCAGCCGCCCCACCCGTCACCCGCTCGTACGCCCCGGCCCCGGCGTTCGTCCCGGCTCCGGCATACGCCCCGGCCCCCGTATAGGCCCCACCCACGGCCGCAGTGGCCCCGTGGGGACCACCCGCCCCGTGCTCCTCCGCCCGTCCGCCCGCGACCGTGCCCGCGGCACCCGGGGTGATCCGCAGATGACCCTCCCCGTCCGGTGCGGTCGGCAGGGCGGGGTCCGGTGTGCCGGGGGCGGACTGGAGGCGCAGGGCGGACTCGCCGAGGCGTAGCAGGGCGCCGGGGCGCAGGGGTGCGGGGCGTTCGTCGAGGTCGGTGCCGTCCACGAGGGTGCCGTTGGTGGAGCGGAGGTCGGCGACGGAGACCGAGCCGTCCGGTTCGACGGTGACGGTGCAGTGCAGCCGTGAGACATCGGGGTCGTCGAGGGGGACGTCGGCGTCGGCGGAGCGGCCGATGCGGATCTGGCCGCCGTGCAGCAGATGTACGCCGCCGGCATCGGGTCCGGAGACGACACGCAGCCGCGCGGAGCCGTGCGGCAGGCCGTGTGCGGGAGCGGGGCCCGGGCCCTGGACGGAGAGCACCGCGCCGTCGATCAGCGGGGGCTCGCCGATGGCCGCGCGCTGCGGATCGAGCCGGTCGGACCCGGCGTACAGGACGACGGGGCCGCTGCCGCCGCCCGCGCCGCCGACATCCGCACCCGAGCCCGCCACGGAGGCGGCGAGCGAGCCGGCCACCGCCGCCAGCGCGGTCCCGGCAGGGGCCGTGACCAGCACGTCGCAGGCCCGGGTGGTGTGGCCGCTGCGCGGCCCGAGGACGGTCAGCCGGATCTGCATCGCCGTCAACGGTCCCTTCTGCCGAGGTCCGGCAGGGGGCCCGCTCGCTCCCCCCACCGCACCCGGGCACGTCGGCACGTACAAGTCCCAAGTGCACGTCGCGGCAAGGGCCGCGCGCCCCCGCCGCATCGCGCTGGATGCATCCTCGCACCTGCCACTGACAACGCGCCCGCCGACCGCCGTTCAGTGATCTTGATTGGTCTTCTAAGGGCGAAAAAGTGCCTGCTTGCGCGCCGTGCCCGGCCGGATTTCGACCGCCGTGGTCAGCTCGGAAGGTCTCCGGCCGGACCGCGCGCGGGCACCGTCCGCACCGTCCGGGGGCGGCAGACGGCCCTCCCGGGGGCAGCAGGCAACCATCCGTCCCGAACCCGCGTCTTTCCCACAAGCCCGCACTGGGCCGCCGGACCGAAAAGATTGTGCGACGGCACTACAGTGGGTCGGACGGGCCGCGCGGAGATGATCAGCTGACCCAGCGGGCCGGGCAAGGGATTCACCACGACCAGGGAGCGCATGACGTGCGGCCGGTAGGCAGCAAGTACCTGCTCGAGGAGCCGCTGGGACGCGGCGCCACGGGCACCGTCTGGCGTGCCCGCCAGCGGGAGACGGCGGGCGCCGAGGCCGCCGTGGCCGGGGAGCCCGGTGAGACCGTCGCGATCAAGGTCCTCAAGGAGGAACTGGCGCACGACGCGGACGTGGTGATGCGCTTCCTGCGGGAGCGCTCCGTCCTGCTGCGGCTCACCCACCCGAACATCGTCCGTACCCGCGACCTGGTCGTCGAGGGCGATCTGCTCGCCCTGGTCATGGACCTGGTCGACGGCCCCGACCTGCACCGCTATCTGCGGGACAACGGGCCTTTCAGCCCGGTGGCCGCCGCGCTGCTGACCGCCCAGATCGCCGACGCGCTGGCCGCCAGCCACGCCGACGGTGTGGTGCACCGTGACCTCAAGCCCGCCAACGTCCTGCTGGCCGGTTCGGACGGCAGCAGCGAGATGCACCCGATGCTGACCGACTTCGGCATCGCCCGTCTCGCCGACTCCCCGGGCCTGACCCGCACCCATGAGTTCGTCGGCACGCCCGCCTATGTGGCGCCGGAGTCCGCCGAGGGCCGCCCGCAGACCTCCGCCGTGGACATCTACGGCGCCGGCATCCTGCTGTACGAGCTGGTCACCGGCCGTCCCCCGTTCGCCGGGTCGACCGCCCTGGAGGTGCTGCACCGGCACCTCAGCGAGGAGCCGCAGCGCCCCGGCACCCTGCCCGAGCCGTTGTGGACGGTCATCGAGCGCTGTCTGCGCAAGCGGCCCGAGGAGCGGCCCAGCGCCGAGAACCTCGCCCGGGCGCTGCGCACGGTCGCGGCCGGCATCGGGGTGCACGCCCGGCCGGCCGAGGCCGAGGCCGCGCTCGGCGTGGCCGCGCTGCTCGCCCCCGACCCCGCGCCCGCCACGGTCCCCGGGACGGGCGCCGACGGCCAGGCCGGCGGCGGCGACGCCGACCCCACCCAGGTGCTTCCGTCCGGCGCCGGTTCGTACGACCCGGCCGCGGCGACCAGCGTGCTGCCGTCCACCGGCGGCCCGGGCGGTCCGGGCGGCCCCGGTGCGCAGGGCGATCCGACACGGGCGATGCCGCCGATGCCCATGGGTGCGCCGGCCGGCGGACCGCAGGAGCCGGACGGGCCCCACCCGTGGGAGTCCCAGCTGCGCGCCGCCCGCGACCGCAACGAGCAGACCCAGGTGCAGTACCTGGACCCCAGCGAGGACCCGCTGCGCCGCCGTCCGCAGCGGCAGGCCGCCCCGCAGCAGCCGCCGCAGCGCCCGCAGCAGTACCGGCAGCAGCCCGCTCCGGTGCCGTACGCCCAGCAGCAGCCGCAACGGCAGCAGCAGCCGCAGGCGCCCCAGCGGCGCCAGGAGCCGCCGCCGCAGCGCTATGAGCCGCAGCGGCCGCCCGCGCCGGAGCCCAGGCCCCGGCGCGAGCCGCGTCAGCGCAGCGCCAACCCGATGAAGATCCCGGGCCTGGGCTGTCTGAAGGGCTGTCTGTTCACGCTGATACTCCTGTTCGTGGCGGCCTGGCTCATCTGGGAGCTGACCCCGCTCCAGGAGTGGATCGGCACGACGAGGGGCTTCTTCTCCCAGGTTGGGTACTTCTTCGGCGAAGTGCGGCAGTTCGTCGAGAAAATCGGCCGCTGACCGTCCGCCGCCCGCGCGCTCCCCGGAGCCCGCGGGCGGCGCGCTGTCGTGGGCGGTGCCGGTCCGCGGACGCGCCGTAAGACCCACCCAGTGGATTTGTCGACTTCCGGCGGAGAATTTCGCTCACAGAAGTGAAGGTTGCCACCGTCCGGGGCATTGAACCCCCTGGCACCCGCGTAGCTTTGACGCCAACCTCAGCCCCCGCAGGACGCTCGGGGGCCCGACACGTCGGAGCAGTCTTGGCACGGAAGATCGGCAGCCGGTACACCGCCCACCAGATCCTGGGACGCGGCAGTGCCGGCACGGTATGGCTGGGCGAGGGTCCCGAAGGGGCCGTGGCCATCAAGCTGTTGCGTGAGGAGCTCGCGTCCGACCAGGAGCTCGTCGGCCGCTTCGTACAGGAGCGGGCGGCGCTGCTGGGTCTGGACCACCCCCATGTCGTCGGTGTCCGCGATCTCGTCGTCGACGGCAATGACCTGGCGCTGGTCATGGAGCTCGTACGGGGCACCGATCTGCGGACCCGTCTGGAGCGCGAACGCCGGCTGGCCCCGGAGGCCGCCGTCGCCATCGCCGCCGATGTGGCCGACGGGCTGGCCGCCGCGCACGCGGCCCGGATCGTGCACCGCGACGTCAAGCCCGAGAACGTCCTGCTGAACATGCAGGGCCCGCTCGGCCCCGGTGGCGCGCACCCCGCGCTGCTCACCGACTTCGGTATCGCCCGGCTCGTCGACTCCCCGCGCCGGACCAAAGCGACCAAGGTCATCGGCACCCCCGACTACCTCGCCCCGGAGATCATCGAGGGCCTGCCGCCGCGCGCCTCCGTGGACGTCTACGCGCTGGCGACCGTCCTGTACGAGCTGCTCGCCGGATTCACGCCCTTCGGGGGCGGCCACCCCGGCGCGGTGCTGCGCCGCCATGTGACCGAGAGCGTGGCGCCGCTGCCCGGTATCCCCGACGAGCTGTGGCAGCTGCTGCTCCAGTGCCTGGCCAAGGCGCCGGCTTCCCGGCTGCGCGCCCCGGAGCTCGCCGCCCGGCTGCGTGAGCTGCTGCCCGGCCTGGCGGGCCTGCCGCCGCTGGACATCGACGAGCCGGACGACGACGAGGCGGAGAGCGAGCAGGAGGCCGCCGGCGCCCGCGAGGAGGCGTACTACCCGTCGGCGGCACCGGCCGAGGCCACCCCGCCGCGCGGCGCGGTCCCGTTGGTGCAGGGCGCGGTCCCCGACTCCAACCGGGAGACGCACACCAGCATGCGGGTCCCGGGCCCGGACGAGCTGGCGGGCGGCGCGCACGGCACCGCCCGGGCCCCGCGCGCCGCCGGTGAGCGCCGGGCGGGCTCGGCCCGGCACCGTGCGGCGCCGGAGGCGGTGCGCCGCCGCCGGCTCAGGCTGGCCGCGGCCGCGGCGGCGACGCTGGTGGCGGCCGGTCTGGGCGGCTGGCTGGCCTCGGGCGACGACGAGCCGGACGACGCCACACCGGGCGTCCACCAGTCGGAACCCGACACTCCGTGACGCCCCACGGGCCCGCGGCGGCCGCGCCCGGGCCCGGCGGTGACCGGCGCGGTGACCGGCGTCCGGGCCCTCGCGGGCCCGGTGGCGGCGGCTCCGGGCGGGACCGGCCTGCCGGGGCCGGGTCACGCTGACGGTGGCAGCCGTTAGGCTGGGTGCGTGGCAGTCGTCGATGTATCCGAAGAGCTGAAGTCCCTCTCCTCGACCATGGGGTCGATCGAGGCCGTCCTGGACCTCGACAAGATGAGGGCCGATGTCGCCGTGCTCGAGGAGCAGGCCGCGGCGCCGTCCCTGTGGGACGACCCGGAGAACGCACAGAAGATCACCAGCCGGCTGTCCTACCTCCAGGGCCAGCTGCGCAAGGCCGAGGACCTGCGCGGCCGGGTCGACGACCTCGAGGTGCTCTTCGAGCTCGCCGAGGCCGAGGGCGACGAGGACGCCCGGGCCGAGGCCGAGGACGAGCTGACCGCCGTCCGCAAGGCGGTCGACGAGCTGGAGGTCCGCACCCTCCTGTCCGGCGAGTACGACTCCCGTGAGGCGGTCGTCAACATCCGCGCCGAGGCCGGCGGCGTCGACGCCGCCGACTTCGCCGAGAAGCTCCAGCGGATGTATCTGCGCTGGGCCGAGCGGCACGGCTACAAGACCGAGCTCTACGAGACCTCGTACGCGGAAGAGGCCGGCATCAAGTCGACCACCTTCGCCGTGCAGGTGCCGTACGCCTACGGCACGCTCTCCGTCGAGCAGGGCACGCACCGCCTGGTGCGTATCTCGCCGTTCGACAACCAGGGCCGCCGCCAGACGTCGTTCGCCGGTGTCGAGGTGCTGCCCGTGGTCGAGCAGACCGACCACATCGACATCGACGAGTCCGAGCTGCGGGTGGACGTCTACCGTTCGTCCGGCCCCGGCGGCCAGGGCGTCAACACCACCGACTCCGCGGTCCGGCTGACGCACATCCCCACCGGCATCGTCGTCTCCTGTCAGAACGAGCGCTCGCAGATCCAGAACAAGGCGACCGCGATGAACGTCCTCCAGGCCAAGCTCCTTGAGCGCCGCCGCCAGGAGGAGCAGGCCAAGATGGACGCGCTCAAGGGCGACGGCGGCAATTCCTGGGGCAACCAGATGCGTTCGTACGTCCTGCACCCGTACCAGATGGTCAAGGACCTGCGGACCGAGTTCGAGGTCGGCAACCCGACCGGTGTGCTGGACGGCGACATCGACGGCTTCCTGGAGGCCGGAATCCGCTGGCGCAAGCAGCAGGAGAAGTAGCCGGGACGCCTGCCTGCAGGGCCTTCTGAAGGTGAAACAACTGCCTCCCCCGGGGAGGTAGTTGTTTTTGCTGTGGGGGTTTGGTCACAGTCGTATGTCCAGGTACCGCCCAACACTTGGTAATTCGGACATCCGGCCTTTAATCGACCTTGACGATAGTCAAGGAACTGGGAAGGCTGAGCGCGGCATGCGTATGTCTGGGGCGCGTGCAGTAACGGGGATGGGGGCGGATCGCCCCGCGGCGCGGAGCTGAAACTCGCGTACCCCGGCATCGGCTCGTCGCCCCGTACAGCGGTGCTCCAATGACGAGTTCAGCTACTGGGGGTAGCAGTACATGACGAAGAAGACGCGGCTGCGCGTAGCGCGCATTGCGGCCGGTGCGGTGATCGCGGCCGGTGCGTCGCTCACCGCCGCCGGCGCGGCTTCCGCGGCCAGCCCGGGTGACACCCCGGGCGAGAGCGGCGGCATCATCGGCGGCATCATCGGTGGGGTCATCGGCGGCGGCGACGGCGGTGGCGAGTCCACCGGCAGCACCGACGGTGGCGAGACCACCGGTCAGGTCGGCGGCGACGACAGCACCGGCGGCGAGATCGGCGGTGAGGACACCGGCGGTATCGGCGGTGAGGACACCGGCGGCATCGGTGGCGAGGATGTCGGCGGTAACGAGACCACGGGTGGCAACGAGACCACCGGCGGTAACGAGACCACCGGCGGTAACGAGACCACGGGTGGTAACGAGACCACCGGCGGCAATGAGACCACGGGTGGTAACGAGACCACGGGTGGTAACGAGACCACCGGCGGTAACGAGACCACGGGTGGCAACGAGACCACCGGCGGTAACCAGAACACCGGCGGCACCGGCCACTCCGGCGGTACCAGCGACGGTGGCGCCTCCATCGGTGACACCGACGGCACCGGCCCGGACAACGAGGGTTCCAAGCCGATCGAGCAGCCCGGCCAGGGCAAGGAGCAGATCGCTGACACCCCCGGCCAGGCCAAGCAGCAGGCCAAGGGCGGCGAGCTGGCGGAGACCGGTTCCTCCGGCA
Organism: Streptomyces sp. NPDC029466; assembly: GCF_055574515.1. NCBI lineage: Bacteria > Bacillati > Actinomycetota > Actinomycetes > Kitasatosporales > Streptomycetaceae > Streptomyces > Streptomyces sp. NPDC029466. The sequence goes on along the minus strand of NZ_JBVHZH010000030.1, from coordinate 75,085 downwards.
CCACCGTCCTGCTCATCGGTGCGGCCACGATGATCGCGGGCGGTGTGGGCTTCCGTATGCTGCCCCGCCTGATCAACAAGAACGGCGGCGGCGCCGCGGCGGCCTGATCGCCCGCACGTCACAGCTGGAGGGGGGGGGGGGGGGGGGGGGGGCCCGGGGGGAAGGGGGGGGGGGGGGGGGGGGGGGGGGGGGGGGGGGGGGGGGGGGGGGGGGGGGGGGAGCCCCCCCCCCCCCCCCCCCCCCCCCCCCCCCCCCCCCCCCCCCCCCCCTCCCTCCTCCCCCCCCCCCCCCCCCCCCCCCCCCCCCCCCCTCGGCGTCCGCGCTCCCGCGTCCGCCGAGCAAGCCTGTGACCGGTCTCAGACGGCCTGGTGGAGCAGTAGGCCCACCGCGATGAGCAGGATCATCAGCGCCACCAGCATCGCGGGGCTGAGCTGGGCGAACAGACCGCCCGCTTGCTGCTGAAGCCGTTCCCTGCTGGCCCGGCACACGGGGCAGCGGCCCTCGCTCACAGGGGCCGCGCAATGGGCGCACACCAGTCGGTCGTACGTCATGCGACCTCCTTCTCCACTGCACCAACGCGCCGGAAGGCGCATTGGTTCCCTCCTCCACCATGCCAGCTCGCCGCCGGAACGGCGCGCCCCGCGAAAATGTGCGCCTTTTGTCCCGTAGGTGCCGTGAATAAACGGACCAACCCCCCACGGGACTGCACCGCCCTGCGAGGTTCGCGTATGGTCACGCACACCGACGGGAGCCGCAACTCGGCATCCCGTACCCCTATCCAGGTCGACCGTGGTGCATCAGTGATCCGATTCGACAACGTCTCCAAGACCTACCCGAAGCAGAACCGCCCTGCACTCAGGGACGTCTCGCTCGAGATCGAGCGCGGCGAGTTCGTCTTCCTGGTGGGCTCCTCGGGCTCCGGCAAGTCCACCTTCCTGCGGCTGCTGCTGCGGGAGGAGCGGGCCAGCCATGGCCACGTGCACGTTCTGGGCAAGGACCTCGGCAAGCTCTCCAACTGGAAGGTTCCGCAGATGCGGCGCCAGGTGGGGACGGTCTTCCAGGACTTCCGGCTGCTCCCCAACAAGACCGTGGGGGAGAACGTCGCCTTCGCCCTGGAGGTCATCGGCAAGCCGCGCGGCCAGATCCGCAAGACGGTTCCCGAGGTCCTCGAACTCGTCGGCCTCGGCGGCAAAGAGGACCGTATGCCGGGTGAGCTCTCCGGTGGTGAGCAGCAGCGCGTCGCCATCGCGCGGGCGTTCGTCAACCGCCCGATGCTGCTCATCGCGGACGAGCCCACCGGCAATCTCGACCCGCAGACCTCGGTCGGCATCATGAAGCTGCTGGACCGGATCAACCGGACCGGTACGACGGTGGTCATGGCCACCCACGACCAGCAGATCGTCGACCAGATGCGCAAGCGGGTCATGGAACTCGAGAAGGGCCGGCTCGTACGCGACCAGTCGCGCGGCGTGTACGGCTACCAGCACTGAAAGGACGCCATGCGCGCCCAGTTCGTCCTGTCGGAGATCGGCGTCGGTCTCCGCCGAAACCTCACGATGACGTTCGCCGTCATCGTCTCCGTAGCCCTTTCGCTCGGTCTGTTCGGTGCCTCGCTGCTGATGCGCGACCAGGTCAGCACCATGAAGGGCTACTGGTACGACAAGGTCAACGTCTCGATCTTCTTCTGCAACAAGAACGACGCCGACAGCGGTGCCAACTGCGCCAAGGGTGCGGCCACCCAGCAGCAGAAGAACGACATCAAGGCCGAGCTCGACCGGCTGCCGATCGTGCAGGAAGTGAAGTACGAGTCCAGCGACCAGGCGTACAAGCACTACAAGGAGCAGTTCGGGGACACCCCCGTCGCCGGTCTGGTGACGCCCGACCAGCTTCCGGAGTCCTACCGCGTCAAGCTCAAGGACCCCACGAAGTTCACGGTCATCAAGTCGGCGTTCTCCGAGCGGCCCGGCGTCATGGAGGTGCAGGACCAACGGGACACCGTTGAGCCGCTGTTCAACCTCCTCAACGGCATGAATATCGCCGCGCTGGTCGTGATGGGGCTGATGCTGGTCGTTGCGCTGATGCTGATCGTCAACACCGTGCGGGTGTCGGCGTTCAGCAGGCGGCGGGAGACCGGGATCATGCGGCTGGTGGGAGCGTCCAGCTTCTACATCCAGATGCCGTTCATCCTGGAGGCGGCCATCGCGGGCCTGCTGGGCGCCGCCTTCGCCTGTGTGCTGATCGTGGGCGGCAAGTACATCCTCGTCAACAACTGGCTGGCGAAGAAGATCCAGGTGATCAACTTCATCGGCTGGGACTCGGTGGTGACGGTCCTCCCGCTGGTCCTTCTGATCGGGCTGCTGATGCCTGCGCTCGCCGCGTTCTTCGCGTTGCGCAAGTACCTCAAGGTGTGAGCTTTGCCAAGGGGCGCCGTACGGCAACTTGCCGTACGGCGCCCTTTTGTCCCCTAGACTCACCGGCATGTCGGGCCCGTGTTCGTACGACCGGCCCCGCCGCATTCGCCGCGGGGCGGCCCTGACGTTGTTCCTCGCGAGCGTGCTCGCCGCCGGTGTGGTGACGGGGACGTGGAGCGATGCGGCGGAGGGCGCCGCGGGGCGCACCGCGGACCGGATGCCCTCCCCAGCGCACGCCCGCACGTCCGCCCTCGCGGACCGCGCCGCCGTCGAGCGGGCCGCTTCCGAAGCCGTCGAGGACGGCAAGTCCGGTGCGCAGGCCGCCGCGGACGTCGTCAGCCGCAGCGGCGACCGCTGGTCGACGATCTACACCCCGGGCGAGTACGAGGATTTCCAGGAGCAGTTGGGCGGCGGCTATGTCGGCGTCGGGCTCTGGGTGCGGCCGGCGGACGGCGGCCGGATCGCGGTGTCCCGGGTCCAGCCGGACAGTCCCGCCGCACGGGCCGGTATCGCGGTGGGCGACCGGCTGCGCGCCGTTGACGGCCATCCCACCCGGCATGCCCCGGTCACCGAGGTCGTCGCCCGGCTGCGCGGCGCCGCCGCCGGGGACGCCCGGGGTCCCGCCGTGGCCGGCAGCCCGGTGACCCTGGATCTCCAGCGCGGCGACCACCGCTGGACCGAGACGCTGCACCGCACCCGGCTCAGGACCCGCAATGTCGTCGTCGACCGGCCGGCCGGTGGCCGGGGCCCGACCCGCGTCAAGATCGCCGCGTTCACCAAGGGCACCGGTGCCGCGGTCCGCCGCGCGGTGCGCCAGGCACCCCCGGACGACGGCCTGCTGCTCGACCTGCGGGGCAACACCGGCGGCCTGGTCACCGAGGCCGTCGCCACCGCCTCCGCCTTCCTGGACGGTGGTCTGGTCGCGACCTACGACGTCCGCGGCGATCAGCGTGCCCTGTATGCCAAGCGCGGCGGGAATACGCACCTTCCGCTGGTCGTCCTCGTCGACGGGGGCACGATGAGCGCCGCCGAGCTGCTGGCCGGCGCCCTCCAGGACCGTGGCCGGGCGGTGCTGGTCGGCTCCCCGACCTTCGGCAAGGGCGCGGTGCAGATGCCCAGTGAGCTCCCGGACGGCTCGGTCGCCGAGCTCACCGTCGGCCACTACCGCACCCCGTCCGGCCGGACCGTCGACGACTCCGGCCTCACGCCCGACCTCGTCGTGGGCAGCGGAGCCGAGAAACGGGCCCGCACGGTATTGGGTGGCCTCGGGGGCGGGTCTTAGTGCGAAAATGGCCGCACTATGGCTAAGGACAAAGGCAAGGGCAAGGACAAGGACCCCGGGCGCAAGCTCGTGGCGCAGCACAAGAAGGCGCGGCACGACTACCACATTCTGGACACCTATGAGTGTGGTCTGGTGCTGACCGGCACCGAGGTGAAGTCGCTGCGGCAGGGCCGGGCGTCGCTGGTGGACGGTTTCGTCCAGATCGACAACGATGAGGCCTGGCTGCACAACGTACATATTCCGGAATACGCCCAGGGGACCTGGACGAATCACAGTGCGCGGCGCAAGCGGAAGCTGCTGATGCACCGCGCCGAGATCGACAAGCTGGAGTCCAAGAGCCAGGAGTCGGGCCACACGATCGTGCCGCTCGCCCTCTATTTCAAGGACGGCCGGGCCAAGGTCGAGATCGCGCTGGCCAAGGGCAAGAAGGAGTACGACAAGCGGCAGACGCTCCGCGAGCAGCAGGACCGCCGTGAGACCGACCGGGCGATCTCCGCGGCCCGGCGGCGGCAGCGGGCCTGATCTGCCCCGATGGGGCCCGGTCCGGCCGGGCTCTACGGGAATACGCTGGCAACGGCGGGCGTTGTTCCCGTACGATGGCTCCGCACCCCACGAGGGGCGCAGGCACCACCTTGATAAATCAACATGGGGATGATCGGTTTCGACAGCGGATGTCGAAGCAGGGGAAGCGAGTCGAGGAAGCGGCAATGATCTCGTTAACCATATGTCGCAACCAATAATCGCCAACACCAAGCGCGATTCCTTCGCCCTCGCTGCCTAAGTAGCGACTTGCGAAGTGTCAGCCCGGGGATGTTCCCGACCCGGATCCTGGCATCAGCTAGGGAACTAAACTTCTGGACCCGGTCACGGGGTGCAGAAGGAAATTAAACAGTGACTGGGCCCGTCGGAGACTTGTTCGCGTGATCTCCGGGGCCGAGAAAATCGCAGCGAACTGCACTCGGAGAAGCCCTGATTCCGCACCGTTGGACGCGGGTTCGATTCCCGCCATCTCCACCACACGGAGAGCCGGGGGGTATGCCCCCCCGGACCCCGTCATCCCATGTAGGCCCAGGCCCCGTCTGTCCGTGAGGACAGCGGGGCCTGAGTCGTTTCACGGGCGCTCCGGGCGCCGGCGGGCCGTGAGCAGGGTGACCGTCAGCGCGAGGGCGGCCGCCGCCGCGGGCACCCCGTAGGCCGCGCCCGCACCGGCCAGGTGCTCGACCGCCCAGCCGCCGCCCGCCGAGCCGGCCGCGATACCGCCGAGCAGCGCGGTCACGGCGAGGGTCATGCCCTCGTTCAGCTGCCCCGGTGGCGTCCGCGACTGGACCAGGCCCATACCGGTGACCATGGTCGGCGCGGTGGCCATACCGGCGGCCAGGAGGGCGACGGCCAGTGCTGCCGGGCTCCCCGTGGACGCGGCGAGCAGCGGGAGCAGCATCAGGGCCGCCATCGCGCCGACGCAGAGAAGGAAGCGGCGGCCGGTCCGGGCCGCGGGCGGCAGCAGCCCGTAGAGCAGCCCGGCCGCGCCGGAGCCCGCCGCCTGGAGGGCCAGCAGGGCGCCCCCGGCGGAGCGGATGCCGTGGGCGTCGGCGTAGGCGAGGGTGACCACCTCCAGGGAGCCGAAGATCGCGCCGGTGCAGAGGAAGGTGAGCAGGAGGGGCGGGAGGCCGGGCAGGCGCAGCGGGGAGCGGGCCGGGGCGTCGGTCGCGGCGCGGCCGGCGACCGGGGGTTCGGTGCGGCGCTGGGCCGCGAAGAGCAGCACCCCGGTGAGCAGCAGCGCGGCGCCCACCGCGGTGCCCGCCTCCGGGAACAGGGTGGTGCACAGCAGCGTGGCGAGCACCGGTCCGAGCAGGAAGCACAGCTCGTCCGCGGCCTGTTCGAAGGAGTTGGCGGTGTGCCGGGCGGCCGGGTCGTCGCGGAAGAGGTGTGCCCAGCGGGCGCGGGACATGCCGCCGGTGTTGGGGGTGGTCGCGGTGGCGGCGTACGAGGCGAAGAGGGTCCAGTCGGGCGCGCCGTAGTGGACGCAGAGGAGGAGGGAGAGCGAGCCGAGGGTGGCGAGTGCGGTGGCCGGGACCGCGATACGGGACTGGCCGTAGCGGTCGATCAGCCGCGCCGTCCACGGGCCGGCCAGCGCCGTGGCCGCCAGACCGGTCGCGGTGACCGCCCCGGCCAGCGCATAGGAGCCGCGCGCACCGGCGATCATCAGGACCGCGCTGATGCTGAGCATCCCCATGGGCAGCCGGGCCAGCAGGTTGGCGGCCGTGAAGGCGCGGGTGCCGGGGACGGCGAAGATCCGCCGATAGGGCGCGAACGGGCGGAGCCGGGTGAGCGGACGGAAGCGTGCGCAGCGGCGGCGCGGGGCCGGGCGTACGGGCGAGGTGGGGCGAACGGGAGGGGCGGTCACGGGCCGGGCGGCGAGGAAGAGGATCATGCCGTCTACGGTCGCTGCCGCGGCCCTCGCCCGTCCAACACCTGGTCAGCGCCCATTTACGCGACTGGGTTGTGAATGGGGTGCCGGGGGATGCCGGGCAGTGATCCTGCCAGGATGGCCCGATGCCGTACGACATCGATCCGCGACTGCTGCGCGCGTTCACCGCCGTCGCCGAGGAGCTGCACTTCACCCGGGCCGCCGCCCGGCTGTACGTCGCCCAGCAGGCGCTGAGCCGCGATATCCGGCGCCTGGAGCGGGAGTTGGGCGCCACGCTGTTCGTGCGGAGCACCCGCCGGGTCGCGCTGACGGCGGACGGGGAGCGGCTGCTGCCCTACGCGCGGCGGGTGTTGACCGCGCAGGACGAGCTGGCCGCCGCGTTCCGCTCCGCGCCCGAGCGGCCGCTGCTGGTCGATGTGAGCGTGCCGATCGGTACCGCCCACGCGGTGCTGGAGGCGGCCAGGGGCCGGCTGCCGGACGACTGTGAGCTGGTCGCCCGCTTCCACAGCGGGCTGACGGGGGCGGCGGCCGAGATGGCGGCCGGGCGGCTCGATGTCTCCTTCGGCCGGTACGCTGCGCTGCCCGCCGACATACGCGCCGGACTCGACCACCAGCCGGTCCGGCTGGAGCCGATGGCGGTCCTGCTGCGCGACGACCATCCGCTGGCCGCCCGGCCCGCCGTCCCCCTCGCGGAACTGGCCGGCGAGACGCTCTACGCCGCCGCCGGGAACCCGCGGACCGTGGAGTGGACCGATCTGGCCGAGCGGCTCTTCGCCGGGCGCGGGATCGCGATGGCAGCACCGTTCCCGGAGATCGAGGGCTCGCAGGAGTTCGTCCGGGTGGTGCGCAAGCGGGGGTGGTCGGTGCTGGCGAGTGTGGAGTTCATGGAGGTGCCGGGGATGGTGCTGCGGCCGCTCGTCGACCCCGTACCGCTGTCGCCGGTGTCGATGGTGTGGCGGCGCGGCCTGCGGCATCCGGGGCTGGACGCGCTGCGGACGGCCGTACGGGACCTGGGTGGGCGGCACGCCTGGCTGGTGCCGCCCGCGGCCGCTGCATGGTGGCTCCCGGAGGCGGATGCGCGGGCGATGGGGGTAGACGGGTGACGACCGGCGCTGTGCCACGTACGGCAGAAAGTAGCCACGCACAGGCAACCGTAGGGGCGGGAAAACCTTTCCTTAACGGCAGGGAATCGTCCGTGGAACGAACAGGAGGAGCGGCCGTGCGACGGCGTTCACTTCTCGCGGCGGCCGCGGCCGCGCTGACCTTAACCGTCACGGCGGGCCTGGCCCTGACCGGCTGCGGCTCCCCGCGGATGGCGGCACTGCACGCCAACTGCACGACGAAGGGCCTCGGCTGGAAGGTCACCGTCCTCAAGAAGAAGCCGCACGCCGCGCAGCGCGAGGCCCGGCTGTCCGTCGTCAACAAGGGCACCGACCCGTGTGTGTTCCGCGGCTTCCCGGCCTTCGCGGTCCACCTCGGCAAGGGGCCCCAGTCCGACGCCCGCGGGCACGGCCGGGCCCTGCCGATAGACCTGCGGCGCGGCGCCAAGGTCACGGCCGGGCTGCGCTACCGGGACTGCCCCAAGGGCTCGCTGCTGAACGAGCCCGTGGCCGTCACCAATGACACCGCCGTGGTGTCCGCGCCGTACGACAAGGCGGACGGCCAGGCGGTCGTGGCCCGCGACGAGAAGGGCAAGCGGCTGCGGATGAATATCTGCGCCGACACGATCTGGATGAGCGCGCCGCGGGAGGCGGCCGAGTAGGGCTGTTTACGGGGCCGTTGGGGCGGCGGCGGTGGCGGTGGAGATACGTGCCGCGAACGAGGTGAAGGCGGCCCAGGTACCCGGCGAGACGTTGAGGTGCGGGCCCTCGGGGTCCTTCGAGTCGCGGACGTGGACGGTGGCGGGGTGGGCGGCTACCTCTAGGCAGGCGCCGCCTTCGTCGCCGCTGTGGGTGGACTTGTGCCAGTCGTAGGCCACTTCCAGACAGGCGCCGCCTTCGTCGCTGCTGTAGCTGGACTTGCGCCACTCGTAAGCCACTTCGAGGCAGTTGCCGCCTTGCTCACTGCTGTAGCTGGACTTGAACCACATCAGGTCGGTCATTGCTCTCCTAGTAGCCGGTCCAACAGACCCGTGGTCTCTTCGGCGTTGAGGGCCTGCATTCGCAGCATTCCATATTTCTGAGCGAGGATGCTGACCTCATCCGGGTCCGAAAACAGCAGACTGCTGCGCTGCGCCTCGGTATAGGCCAGGTGCTGATGATCGGGGGTTTCCAGCACCACGAACGGACCGGCTAGACCGGCGTGATGCTCGCGGCTCAGCGGCAGGATCTGCATCGAGACCCCGTCGAGGTCCGCGCAGGTGCGCAGGTGGGAAATCTGGGCCCGCATGACCTCCCGCCCTCCGAGGTTGCTCGCCACGATGGCCTCCGAGAAGACGAAGCTGGTGACGACGGGCTTGGCCTTGTGGAGGATCTGCTGGCGCTCCAGCCGTCCCGCGACCCGGCGTTCCACCGTCTCCTCGTCGAGCAGCGGGATCTTGCTGCGGAAGGTGGCGCGGGCGTACTCCTCGGTTTGAAGCAATCCGGGGAGTACTTGGTTCTCGTACCAACTGAGCGCAACCGCCTGCTTCTCATAAGCAATGAACTCCTCCGCCCAGATCGGGTACTTCTCCTTCGCCGGCAGGTTCTCCACCCCCGTCGCCAACGCCCCTCCCGTCCCCAGGAGTTGATCGAGCTCCCGTGCCAGGTGAGGCATCAGAGCCCGCCTGCCCTGCTCGATGGAGGCGATGGTCTCCTCGGCGACGGAGGTCCGTTCGCCGAGGGCGCGCTGGGTGAGTCCGGCCTTGACGCGGAACATCGCCAGTTGCGCGCCGATGACTTCCATGGCTGCGGAGTGCCGGTTCTTCGGCTTCTTTCGGGTCTGCATGGCCTTCCACTCCCCCTGGTCGGGCTCCGGTGACCGTGTGTGCGCCCGTACTCACCAGGAGTACGGGTCCGCATGGCGCGGCAGCATAGTTACGCAGCGCGACCGCCGCCGGGGAATGCGCAGATCACCCCCGCCCAGGCGGCCGGGCCCGCCTCACCCGCCCCCGCCACACCCCGTGAGCGCAAGGTTTCGTACGTGTCACCGGGCGGCACGGCACGGAAACCCGCCCTCCCTAGCGTCGGTGTGCAGGACCCGACCCCTTGGGAGGCGCGATGACGGCCGCGGCAGCAGAGACCCGTAACGAGAGCCCTGACGGCGGTGGTGGCGCGGTTCGGCAGAGGCGGGGCGGCCGCTGGATCGAGCGCTGGGACCCGGAGGACGAGGGCTTCTGGCGGGAGACGGGGGAGCGGATCGCGCGGCGGAATCTGGTGTTCTCGGTGCTGTCCGAGCACATCGGGTTCTCGATCTGGAGCCTGTGGTCGGTGATGGTGCTGTTCATGGGGCCCGAGTACGGGATCGCGCCGGCCGAGAAGTTCTTCCTGGTGGCGATGCCGACGGTGGTGGGCGGGGTGCTGCGGGTGCCGTACACCTTCGCGGTGGCGCGGTTCGGGGGGCGCAACTGGACGGTGATCAGCGCCGTGCTGCTGCTGGTGCCGACCTCGGCGGCGGCGGTGGTGCTGGAGCCGGGCACCTCGTACACGACGTTCCTGCTGGTCGCGGCGCTGGCGGGGGTCGGCGGCGGGAACTTCGCCTCGTCGATGACCAACATCAACTCCTTCTATCCGCTGCGGAAGAAGGGGTGGGCGCTGGGGATGAACGCCGGGGGCGGGAACATCGGGGTGCCGGTGATCCAGCTGCTGGGGCTGCTGGTGATCGGCACCGCGGGGGCCGCGCATCCGCGGATCGTGCTGGCCGTTTATGTGCCGCTGATCGTGGTCGCGGCAGTGTGCGCGGCGCTGTTCATGGACAACCTCGCGCCGGTCACGAACGACACCGGGGCGGCCCTCGACGCCGCTCGGGAGCCGCACACCTGGGTGATGTCGCTGCTGTACCTCGGCACCTTCGGATCGTTCATCGGCTACAGCTTCGCCTTCGGCCTGGTGCTGCAGAACCAGTTCGCGCGTACGCCCCTCCAGGCGGCGTCGCTGACCTTCATCGGGCCACTGCTGGGGTCGCTGATCCGGCCGGTCGGCGGGCGGCTGGCGGACCGGTTCGGCGGCGCCCGGATCACGCTGGGGAACTTCGCGGCGATGGGCCTGGCCACCGGGGTCGTCATCTACGCGTCGACGGTGCGGTCGCTGGCCGTGTTCCTCGTCGGGTTCATCGCGCTGTTCGTGCTGACCGGGCTCGGCAACGGCTCCACGTACAAGATGATCCCGGGGATCTTCCAGGCCCAGGCGCTGCGGCGCGGGCTGGTGGGGGAGGAGGCCGCGGCGTACGGGCGGCGGCTGTCCGGGGCGGCGATGGGGCTGATCGGGGCGGTGGGCGCGCTCGGCGGGCTGGCCATCAACCTCGCCTTTCGCCAGTCGTTCCTGGTGGCGGGGTCGGGCACCCCGGCCTTCGTGTCGTTCCTCGGCTGCTATGTGGTGTGCGGCGCGGTGACCTGGACCGTATACCTGCGCCCGGCGGCCCGTGCGCGGCGTACCGCGCGGACGGCGGGCGCGGCGGAGGCGGCACCGGCGGACGAGGGGCGGCCCGCGGTGTACGCGGAGGTGTGAGCCGGCGGGGGAGGGGCGGGCGCGGCGGGCTCCGGGGGGCGTCGCGCCCGCCCCGCGCCCGTCCCGTATTCGCCCCCGTATCCGCCCGGTCGTACGGGCCGGGCGTGCGGAGCGTCGTAACCCCGGGGAAATATGGGAGGACCGGGGCTGTCACGTGCTGTTGGCACGCTGGCGTCTTGGCACTCCGTGCCGCCCGAGCCGCGGCGGGACGGGAAGCACGAGGCACCACACCTCTCTGGGCGGAGCGGGACGACCATGTACGAGCAGCAGCAGGAGCACAGCGAGCCGGCGCGGACGGCGCCGGAAACGGGTACCGAACCGGCCGTCCGGCCGCTGGAGGGGTTCACCGTCGGGGTGACCGCGGCCCGGCGGGCGGAGGAGCTGGGCGCGCTGCTGGAACGCCGCGGCGCCCAGGTGCTGCACGCGCCCGCCCTGCGGATCGTCCCGCTGCCCGATGACACCGAGCTGCTGGCGGTGACCCGGGATCTGATCGACCACGCACCGGACATCGTCGTCGCCACTACGGCGATCGGTTTCCGCGGCTGGATCGAGGCCGCGGAGGGCTGGGGCCTGGGCGAGGCGCTGCTGGACCGGCTGGCCGGGGTGGAGCTGCTGGCGCGCGGGCCCAAGGTGCGGGGCGCCATCCGGGCCGCCGGGCTGACCGAGAAGTGGTCACCGGCCTCCGAGTCGATGGCCGAGGTGCTGGACCGGCTGCTGGCGGAGGGCGTCGCCGGGCGCCGGGTGGCCCTCCAGCTGCACGGGGAGCCGCTGCCGGGGTTCGTGGAGGCGCTGCGGGCGGACGGCGCCGAGGTCGTCGGCGTCCCGGTGTACCGCTGGATGCCGCCGGAGGACATCGGGCCGGTCGACCGGCTGCTGGACGCGGTGACCGGGCGCGGGCTGGACGCGGTGACCTTCACCAGCGCGCCGGCCGCCGCGTCGCTGCTGCGCCGGGCCGCGGAGCGGGGAATCCGCGAGGAGGTGCTGGCGGCGCTGCGGCGGGACGTGCTGACGGTGTGCGTGGGGCCGGTGACCGCGCTGCCGCTGGAGGCGGAGGACGTGCCCACCCTCCAGCCGGAGCGCTTCCGGCTGGGGCCGCTGGTGCAGCTGCTGTGCCGGGAACTGCCGGGCCGGGTACGGCCGTTGCCGGTGGCCGGGCGGCGGCTGGAGATCCGGGGGCACGCCGTGGTGCTGGACGGTGTGCTGCGGCCGGTGCCGCCGGCCGGCATGGGGCTGCTGCGTGCGCTGGCCCGCCGTCCCGGCTGGGTGGTCTCCCGTGCCGACCTGCTGCGGGCGTTGCCGGGTGCGGGCCGGGACGAGCATGCGGTGGAGACCGCGATGGCCCGGCTGCGGGTGGCACTGGGTGCCCCCAAGCTGATCCAGACGGTCGTCAAGCGGGGCTACCGGCTGTCGTTGGACCCGCATGCGGACACGGACAAGTACGGCGGGGAGTAGGGCCGGCGGGGCCGGCCCTGAGGCGGGGTCGGCCCGGAGGCGGGGCCGCCCGGCGTAAAGCCCCGCCCTATGCCGGGTTGCTGACGCGGATCTTGGACTGGCCGTGCGGGCGCTTCTCCCAGTCGTCCATGAAGCGCGCCTGAAGGCCGTGCTTGCGGGCCAGCCGCAGCAGGGTCTCGGTCCGGTAGTAGAAGTCCTCGCGCAGCACCTGGTGTTCGGCGCCCTCGGTGCGGTCGAAGGTGAAGTCGAAGAAGCCGCCGGGTGCCAGGATCCGGCCGACATGGGCGAGGCACTCGTCGATGACATCGAGCGGTGAGTGCGAGAAGACGCTGTGCGCGTGGACGACGTCGAAGTGCGCGGACGGCAGGAAGTCCAGCTTCAGGTCCTGCGTGATCGTCAAGTGCGGCAGCTTGTCCTGGAGTTCGTAGGTGGTCAGGGTCTGCTTCGCGGAGATCAGGATGTCCGGCGAGATGTCGATGCCGTAGTAGTTGCCGGTGTCCAGGTAGGCGATGAAGCGCCAGCCGGCGCGCAGATTGCCGCAGCCGATGTCCAGCATCCGGTGGTCGGGCTTCAGACCGTGCTCGGCCAGATAGTCGAACTGCATCTCGCCCAGCGCCAGCCAGCGCTCATGGCTGCGGCTGCCGACCGCGGCCTCCGGGTTGCGGCCGGTGTCGGAGGCCATCACCGCCCGGTAGTACGCCACGTGGTCGGGGTGTTTGAGGCGCAGCCAGGTGTCACGGGCGGTGCGTTTGACGTACGGGGTGATCCGGGCCGGGTGGCGGAGCGCGTAGCCGACCTTGTGGGTGAGGCCGGCGCGGTTCGTGAGCAGGGACTTGCGCGACATGGAGACCTTCGTCCTGGAGGGGCTGAGGTACGGGGGCCGGGCAGGTGGAGCGGGACACGCCCCCAGCATGCGGCGGACCGGTGCCGACGGCCTGCGGAGCGCGTGCCGCGGACTATACATCAAGTGTATACACCCAGAGTCTACTGGCGGTGCCTACGTGGCGCGGGTGCGCGGAGTGGGCGCCTCCGGAGGGTTCCGGCCGGACCGCGGGCCGGGCACTCTGGGAGCACACACGTCCGGTCCCTAAGGAGTGACAGGAACATGGCGGTGCCTTGCGATCTGCGGTTCGACTGCGGGCGGCTCTGCCTGGACCTGGCGGCCACCGCCGACGGCACCGCCGCCGAACGCCTCACCGGCCCGGACCAGTTGCGGGCCTGGCTGACCGGCGCGGGTCTGGTGCCGCACGGCACCCCGCTGGACGGCGTCGACGGCGGCTGGCTCGGCCACTTCCGCGCCCTGCGGGAGCTGCTGGTCCGGGTGGTGCACGACGAGCTGCGGGGCGGGGCGGGCGCGGCCGATCTGGCGCTGCTCAACGCCGTGGCCGCCGCCGGGCAGCCGCCCGCCCCCAGCGCGGTACGCGCCGCCGACGGCACCCTGACCCGCGCCCTCACCGGCCCGCCCGCATGCGCCGGACTGCTGGCCGCGGTGGCCCGGGACGCGATCGGGCTGCTCACCGACGCGGTGGCGCGCGGGCAGCTGCGGCAGTGCGAGGGCGAGAGCTGCACCCTGGTCTACCTGGACACCTCGCGGGGCCGGCGCCGTCGTTGGTGCTCCAGCGAAGTGTGCGGCAACCGGGAGCGGGTGGCGCGGCACCGGCGGCGGACGATGGTGCGCCGGGAGCAGTCCGGGGGCACCGCCACGGGCTCCGTCACGGACCCTGTCACGGACCCCGTCACCGCCGCGGAAAAATTTTCCGCCGGCCGCTGAACACCCCGCCCGTCCCGTCCGTACTCCTCACCGCAAGTCCGATTCATGGCAGGGTCCCCGTCGATCTTGGGCGATCTGGGCTATCGACCCGGGAGTTGGAGTGCGTAAGGATGCCGTCGTGGCAGACAGGACGACACCTGAAGAGGAGCTCATGCGAGCCCTCTATGACGATCACGCGGGCCCGCTTCTCGCCTTCGTCCTGCGGCTGGTGGCGGGCGACCGGCATCGCGCCGAGGACGTGGTGCAGGAGACGCTGGTGCGCGCCTGGCGCAACGCCGACCAGCTCCAGCGGGCGACCGGCTCGATCCGTCCCTGGCTGGTGACCGTCGCACGGCGGATCGTGATCGACGGGCACCGCAGCCGTAAGGCACGGCCCCAAGAGGTCGACGCGACCCCGCTGGAGACCATGCCCGCCGCCGATGTGATCGACCGGGCGCTGCGCCTGATGACGATCTCCGAGGCGCTGAGCGACCTGAGCCAGGCCCACCGAGACGCCCTCGTCGAGACGTACTTCAAGGAACGTACGGTCAATGAGGCAGCGGAGGTGCTGCGCGTGCCGGCCGGAACCGTGCGGTCCCGGGTGTTCTACGCGCTGCGCTCCCTGAAGCTCTCGCTCGAGGAACGAGGAGTGACGGAGTGATCCCGCCCACGCAGCCGGACCGGCACAGCGACGTCGGCGCCTATGTGCTGGGCGTCCTGGACGCCGCCGACGCGGACCGGTTCGAGCGGCATCTCGTCGGCTGTGACCGGTGCGCGGCCGAACTTGAGGAGCTGATGGCCCTGACGCCGGTGCTCGCCGAGTTCAAGCAGTCCGCCCCCACCCCGGAGACGATCACGGCCGTCCCCGGGCGCCGGGTGCTGGACGGGCTGCTCGACGAGGTCGACGCCACCCGCCGCAGCCGTGGCCGGCGCCGGCTGTTCCTGGTCGCCGCGGCCGTCGTGCTGATCGTCGGCGGGCCGCTCGCCGCCGTCTCCCTCACGGGCGGCGGCGACAAGGAGCCGGCACCGCCGCTGGCGAACGCCGTCCGGGCCCAGTACGCCGCGGGCGAGAAGGTCACCTCCGTCGACCCGGAGACCAAGGTCTCGGCGGGCGTCTCCATGGCCGCCCGGCCCTGGGGCACCCAGGTCGTCATGGAACTCGCCAACGTCAAGGGGCCGCAGAGCTGCGACCTGGTCGCCGTCGGCAAGGACGGCAAGCGGCAGACCATCACCACCTGGGCGGTCCCCAAGGGCGGCTACGGCATCCCGGGCGGCGCCGAGAAGTGGAACCGCGAGCCCCTCTACGCGACGGGCGGCGCGGCCCTCAACCGCGGCGACATCGACCACTTCGAGATCAACACACTGGACGGCAAGCGGCTGGCCACGATCAAAGCCTGAGAATCCGGGGTGCCCGGACCGGCGCCCCGGCAGGAGACGGTGCGGGGCGCCGGTCCATGACGGCAGGGCGCCGATCGGCGAAACCCCCGCCCGGGCACACCCGACGTAGCCGTCCGAGTCAACATCCGACCAAACTCGCCCGTTTTTGTCCCTTTCACCAGGTGCGCAGCGTGCCTGCTTCGCGTACGGTTGACGGCTGCCCTACGCACAGCAGAAGGGGGCCTGGGTGGCCGCGCACAACGCCACGCACGCACCGGAGCACGCCCCGGATTCCGTTCGCGACCGCGAGATCGAGGCCGAACAGACGCATCTGGACCGTGTCTACCGGCGCCTTGAGGAGAAGATCCACGAGGCGGAATTCCTGATGGACGACGCCGCCAAGCGCGGCCAGGTCGGCACGCCCGGCGCGCTCGCCGAGCGGGACGCCCAGGTCTTCCAGGCCGGCGTCCATCTCCACCGCCTGAATTCCGAGTACGAGGACTTCCTCTTCGGCCGCATCGACCTGCTCCTCGGCAAGGACGGCAAGAAGGGCCCGGACGGCGCCTTCACCTCCGTCGAACCCGCCGACGGCGCGATCGAGAACAACCGCGCCACCATCGCCGAGACGCTGCACATCGGCCGGCTCGGCGTCCTCGACGCGGACTACTCCCCGCTGGTCATCGACTGGCGGGCGCCGGCCGCCGCCCCCTTCTACCGGGCCACCCCGGTCGCCCCCGGCCGGGTCGTGCGCCGCCGGGTGATCCGCTCCAAGGGCCGTAAGGTCCTCGGCGTCGAGGACGATCTGATGCGCCCGGAGATCACCGCGACGCTGAACGGCGCGGAGCTGCCGGCGATCGGTGACGGTGCGCTGATGGCCGCGCTGGGCCGGGCCCGCAGCCACACCATGCGGGACATCGTCGCCTCCATCCAGGCCGAGCAGGACAAGGTGATCCGGGCGCCCGCCGCCTCCGTCACCGAGGTCGAGGGCGGACCCGGCACGGGCAAGACCGCGGTCGCCCTGCACCGCGCCGCCTACCTCCTCTACCAGGACCGCCGCCGCTACGCGGGCGGCATCCTGATCGTCTCCCCGACGCCGCTGCTGGTCGCCTACACCGAAGGCGTACTTCCGTCGCTGGGCGAGGAGGGCCAGGTCGCCATCCGGGCACTCGGCTCGCTGGTGGAGGGCGCCGAGGCCACCGCGTACGACCCGCCCGCGGTGGCCCGTATCAAGGGCTCCTCGCGGATGCAGAAGCTGCTGCGCAAGGCGGCCCGGGGCGCCCTGGAGCTGACGGCGCCGGGCGCGCGGCCCACCGGCCCGGCAGTCACCACGACGGCGGCGAACGGGAACGGGACCGGTGCCACGGCAGGCGACGGGGCCGGAGACGGGGCCGGGGCCGTGGACGGGGACGCCCAACTGTCCCTTGACGACCTCATCGGGACGGCCGGGAACGGGACGGCCGGGAACGAGACGGACCGGGACGCGGCCGCCAACGGCAGCCGCCGCAGACGCACCCGCGGCCCGCGCCCCGGCCCGGCCGCGCCCGACGCGGGCCCGCCCACCCGCCTCCGCGTCGTCGCGTTCGGCGGCCGGATCGAGCTGGAGGCCGACGAGCTGCGCGCCATCCGGCAGTCCGCGCTCGGCGGCACCGCACCGGTCAACCTGCTGCGCCCGCGGGCCCGCCGGCTGATCCTGGACGCCCTGTGGGCCAAGTCGGGCGCCGCGCGCCGCTACACGGACCCCGAGCTCGCCGCCGAGGCCCGTGAGGGCTTCGACGAGGACATCACCACGGAGCCCGACTTCCAGGAGTTCCTGGACGCCTGGTGGCCCGAGCTGACCCCGCGCGGCGTACTGGCCGCCATGGCCGACGAGCGGCTGCTCGGCCGCTGGGCGCGCCGGCTGCTCAACTCGCGCGAGGTCCGCCAACTGGCCCGTTCCCTCCAGCGGTTGGACCGCGGTGGCCAGGGCCCGCTGTCGGTGCACGATGTCGCCCTGCTGGACGAACTCCAGATGGTCCTCGGCGCCCCGGTGCGCCCGGCCCGGCCACGGGAGGCCGATCCGCTGGACCATCTGACCGGCCTGGAGGAGCTCACGACCTACACCGACCGCAACGGCGGCGGCCGCAGCCGGCGCGAACGGCTGGAGGAGGAGCGCACCGACTACGCCCATGTCATCGTCGACGAGGCACAGGACCTCACGCCGATGCAGTGGCGGATGGTCGGCCGCCGCGGCCGGCACGCGACCTGGACGGTGGTCGGCGACCCCGCGCAGTCCTCCTGGTCCGACCCGGACGAGGCCGCCGTCGCCCGCGACGAGGCGCTCGGCACCCGCCCGCGCCGCCGCTTCACGCTCACCGTGAACTACCGCAACCCCGCGGAGATCGCCGAGCTGGCCGCCCGGGTGCTGGCGCTGGCGATGCCCGGTATGGCGTCCCCGAAGGCGGTTCGCTCCACGGGCCTGGAGCCCCGGTTCGCGCTCACCCCGGACGGGGAGGGCCCGGACCGGTCCGCCGGTGACGCGGCGCTGGCGCAGGCCACGGTGGCCGAGGCCGAGCGGCTGCTGGGCGAGGTGGACGGCACGGTCGGCGTCGTGGTGGCCATGAACCGCCGTGCGCAGGCCCGCCGTTGGCTGGCCCCGCTCGGCGACCGGGTGGTGGCGCTGGGCTCCCTGGAGGCCAAGGGGCTGGAGTACGACGCGACGCTGGTGGTCTCACCGGCCGAGATCGCCGATGAGTCCCCGGCCGGACTGCGGGTCCTGTATGTGGCGCTGACCCGGGCCACCCAGCAGCTGACCGTACTGTCGGCCGAACGGGACGAACCGGACGCGGCCGGAGTGCCCGACCTGCTGCGGGACTGAGCCGGCCGCCCGGCGCCGGGCCGGCACCCGTTCGGCGGCCTGCGCCGGGCGTGCGCGCCGCCGTCCGAGGGGTCTTGAAATCGGCCCCGCGGGACGGGATTCGCTTCCGGGGATGGTTTGTTAGCCTGGGTGACGGCACCGGCTCGATCCAAGCCCCCGGGCCCAACCATCGTCGCTACGAGCGACCACTTGCCGCGAGGCGAGCATGGCGGGTCGGTGCCGTTAACGTTCGAGAGGCCCACGTCACCCCGTGACGTGGGCCTCTTTGCTGTGGTCTTTTACTGCGGACGCAATCTCTCGTATGGTGGAAGTCGTTTTCCGAACTAGCCGCCGTCCGCGAACAAAACGTTCTCAATGCCGGGCGGCTACCGCGTACTCCGCGGTAGGTGCGACGATCGGACGGCAAATCCAGCCACACGGTGAAAGCAGAGGAAGTCGGCCATGGCAACGGCGCCCAGCGTCTCCTACTCGATGACGGTCCGGCTGGAGGTGCCCGCGAGCGGAACCGCGGTCTCCCAGCTCACCACGGCCGTCGAGTCCCACGGAGGCTCGGTGACCGGCCTCGACGTCACGGCATCCGGCCACGAGAAGCTCCGGATCGACGTCACCATCGCGGCGACCTCCACGGCCCACGCCGACGAGATCGTCCAGCAGCTGCGCACCATCGAGGGCGTCTCGCTCGGCAAGGTCTCCGACCGTACGTTCCTGATGCACCTCGGCGGCAAGATCGAGATGTCGTCGAAGCACCCCATCCGTAACCGTGACGACCTCTCGATGATCTACACCCCGGGTGTCGCCCGCGTCTGCCAGGCCATCGCCGACAACCCCGAGGACGCCCGCCGCCTGACCATCAAACGCAACAGCGTCGCGGTGGTCACCGACGGCTCCGCCGTCCTCGGCCTCGGCAACATCGGCCCCAAGGCCGCCCTGCCCGTCATGGAGGGCAAGGCGGCCCTCTTCAAGCGCTTCGCCGGCATCGACGCCTGGCCGCTGTGCCTGGACACCCAGGACACCGACGCCATCGTGGAGATCGTCAAGGCCATCGCCCCCGGCTTCGCGGGCATCAACCTGGAGGACATCTCCGCCCCCCGCTGCTTCGAGATCGAGGCGCGGCTGCGCGAGGCCCTGGACATCCCGGTCTTCCACGACGACCAGCACGGCACCGCCATCGTGGTGCTCGCCGCGCTCACCAACGCGCTGCGCGTCGTCGGCAAGAAGACCGAGGACGTCCGGGTCGTGATGTCCGGCGCCGGCGCGGCCGGTACCGCCATCCTCAAGCTGCTGATCGCGGCCGGTGTCCGGCACGCCGTCGTCGCCGACATCCACGGTGTGGTGCACGCCGGCCGTACGGACCTGGTCGACGCCGACCCGGACTCGCCGCTGCGCTGGATCGCCGACAACACCAACCCCGAGGGCGTCACCGGCACCCTCAAGGAGGCCGTGGTCGGCGCGGACGTCTTCATCGGCGTCTCCGCGCCCAACGTCCTGGGCGGCGAGGATGTCGCGAAGATGGCCGAAGGCGCGATCGTGTTCGCACTCGCCAACCCGGACCCCGAGGTCGACCCCGCCATCGCCCGGCAGACCGCCGCCGTGGTGGCCACCGGCCGCTCCGACTTCCCCAACCAGATCAACAACGTCCTGGTGTTCCCCGGAGTCTTCCGCGGCCTCCTGGACGCCCACTCCCGTACGGTGAACACCGAGATGATGCTGGCCGCGGCCGGAGCCCTCGCGGACGTCGTCCTGGAGGACGAGGTCAACCCGAACTACATCATCCCCAGCGTCTTCAACGAGAAGGTCGCGGGCGCGGTGGCCGGTGCGGTCCGGGAGGCCGCGAAGAGCGGTGACCCGGCTGTGACGGCCACCACGGCGGTCTGAGTACGGCGCGTCGCTGGACACGCCGTCGTTGGGGCCCCCATAGGGTGGCGGGCAGCAAGCGACCGCCGCCCTGTGGGGCCGGCCCGGAGCGGGAATGATACGGAGCGTCACCACTAACGAGGCAGTGGCGCTTTTCGTGTGACCCTCCTGGGTGCCGGATTGGCTTTACCGCCGCAGGTGGGGGCAGGATGCGTAATCGGGCGCGAGGGTCTGGCACCAGACCCGGGTCCGGGGACTGTCCGAGGACCCTGGCAGCATCGGCTTCGATCTCACGCCTCATTGGCAAGAAGAACACGGGAGTACAAACATGAACCGCAGTGAGCTGGTGGCCGCTCTGGCCGATCGCGCCGAGGTGACCCGCAAGGACGCCGACGCCGTTCTGGCCGCCCTCGCCGAGGTGACCGGCGAGGTCGTCGCCAAGGGCGACGAGAAGGTCACCATCCCCGGCTTCCTGACCTTCGAGCGCACCCACCGTGCCGCTCGCACCGCGCGCAACCCGCAGACCGGCGACCCGATCCAGATCCCGGCCGGCTACAGCGTGAAGGTCTCCGCGGGCTCCAAGCTCAAGGAAGCCGCCAAGGGTAAGTAAGACCCTCAGCACGGCATGACAGGGCGGCCATCCCTTTTGGGGTGGCCGCCTTTCGTGTGCCCGGGGCGCCCGCAGGAGCGGTCCGGGGCCGTACGGGCGCGGGCGATGGGCCCGTATGGGGCAGCCGGTGCCCGCGAGGTGGCCTGTGCCCGCCCCGGAGGAGTTGGGTGGGGTGATCGGGAAGCCTCGGGGTGTACGTCCGTCAGGCGGGCTGCCACGGCCGTACGGGGGCGGGTACGCGATGCGGCACGGTCGGGTGCGCGGTCGGGCGGCCGACCTGCCCCCGGGTCGGAGCGCCCAAATGCGCTTGTCGCCCTCGCCGCGCCGCTCTACCTTGCCGAGGTGGATCTCTTCTCACGCTCCTGGACGGCGTTGCGGGCGGCGGTCGCCGCACTCGGGGACGCGGACTTCGCGCGGCCGTCCGGCTGTACCGGCTGGCTCGTGCGGGATCTGGTGTGCCATCTGGTCATCGACGCCCAGGATGTCCTGATCACCCTGGTGACCCCGGCCGAAACGGAACCGACCCGCGACGCGGTGACCTACTGGGATGTCGCCGCCACGCCGCCGACCGGTGACGACCCGCTCGACGCGCTGACCGTCCGGCTGGCCGCCGCGTACCAGGAGCCGTGGCTGCTCAAGTTCCACCTCGACGACCTCGGCTCCGCGGCCGCGCGTGCCGCCGAACTCGCCGACCCGGACCGCCGGATCGGCACCCGTGGCGAGGTCCTCACCACGGGGGACTACCTCTCCGCTTACGTCCTGGAGTGGACGCTGCACCACCTCGACCTGATCGCGCGTCTGCCGGATGCGGCGGAACCGCCCGCGGAGGGGCTGGCCCGGTCCCGCGCGATGCTGGAGAAGCTCGCCGGGGCCGCGTTCCCCGCGTCGTTCTCCGACACGGACGCGCTGCTGGTCGGCACCGGACGGCGTACCCCGACCGAGGCGGAGCGGGCCGAACTGGGCGCGCTGAACGGGAAACTCCCGCTGTACCTCGGGTGCTCGCCCGAGTGAAGGGCACGGTGTCGGAACCTGCCCTACGGGCGGGTGACCGCCGGGCGCAGGGCAACTGCCGGACGGCGCCCGGCCGGGAGCGCCGGGCGCAGCCAGGCAAAGCCAGAGGGCGGCACCCGTCCGGGTACCGCCCTCTCGGCGCGGCTCAGTTGGGCAGCGCGCCGTTCGGCAGCTCTACATCGGCGCCGAGTTCGACGAGCTTCTCCATGAAGTTCTCGTAGCCGCGGTTGATCAGGTCGATGCCGTGCACCCGGGAGGTGCCCTGGGCCGCCAGCGCCGCGATCAGATACGAGAAGCCGCCGCGCAGGTCGGGGATGACCAGGTCGGAGCCCTGAAGCTTGGTGGGCCCGGAGACGACCGCGGAGTGCAGGAAGTTGCGCTGGCCGAAGCGGCAGGCGGAACCGCCTAGGCACTCGCGGTAGAGCTGGATGTGCGCGCCCATCTGGTTGAGCGCGGAGGTGAAGCCGAGCCGGGACTCGTAGACCGTCTCGTGCACGATCGACAGGCCCGACGCCTGGGTCAGCGCGACGACCAGCGGCTGCTGCCAGTCGGTCTGGAAGCCGGGGTGGACGTCGGTCTCCAGGGCGATGGCGTTGAGCAGACCGCCCGGGTGCCAGAAGCGGATGCCCTCGTCCTCGATCTCGAAGGCGCCGCCGACCTTGCGGAAGGTGTTGAGGAAGGTCATCATCGACCGCTGCTGTGCGCCGCGGACATAGATGTTGCCCTCGGTGGCCAGCGCCGCGGACGCCCAGGAGGCCGCCTCCAGGCGGTCCGGGAGGGCGCGGTGGGTGTAGCCGTCGAGTTTGTCGACACCGGTGATCCGGATCGTCCGGTCGGTGTCCATGGAGATGATCGCGCCCATCTTCTGCAAGACGCAGATGAGGTCCTCGATCTCTGGTTCCACGGCGGCGTTCGACAGCTCGGTGACGCCCTCGGCCAGGACGGCGGTCAGCAGCACCTGTTCGGTCGAGCCGACCGACGGGTACGGCAGCCGGATCTTGGTGCCGCGCAGCCGGTGCGGCGCCTCCAGGTACTGGCCGTCGGCGCGCTTCTCGATCGTCGCGCCGAACTGGCGCAGCACGTCGAAGTGGAAGTCCACGGGCCGGCCGCCGATGTCGCAGCCGCCCAGGCCGGGGATGAAGGCGTGGCCGAGGCGGTGCAGCAGCGGGCCGCAGAACAGGATCGGGATCCGGGAGGAGCCCGCATGCGCATCGATGTCCGCGACGTTGGCGCTCTCCACGTGCGACGGGTCGAGGACCAGCTCGCCCGGCTCGTCACCCGGGCGCACCGTCACGCCGTGCAGCTGGAGCAGCCCGCGCACCACGCGTACGTCGCGGATATCGGGCACGTTGCGCAGTCGGCTGGGGCCGCTCCCGAGGAGGGCGGCGACCATGGCCTTGGGCACAAGGTTCTTCGCGCCGCGAACCCGGATCTCGCCCTCGAGCGGGGTGCCGCCGTGGACAAGCAGTACGTCGTCAGTAGAGACGGTCATGGATCTCGCGTTCCTGGAGACGGGCAGGGGCCAAGCTGAAATGGTAAGGGCGCCGGAGGGTGAGTCCGTAGGCCCGTGCACGCTTTGCACATGTAATGGCTTTGTCACAACACGCTCCGCTACGATCAGTCTTTGCTCTGTAATCGCCCTTTGGGGGAATTGCCGGGGAGTGTCCGCAATGAGTGTCCGGCGCGGACGGTGTGCGCCGGTGCTGCCGCCGTACGCCCTGCCCTGCCCTCACGCGGGTCCCGGCGTTGACTCCCCGCTCCGGGCAGAAGTGCGGGATCATGTGGCCATGACCGAGGTGTCCTCGCTCACAGGGCGGCTACTCGTCGCGACGCCCGCGCTCGCCGATCCGAACTTCGACCGCGCGGTGGTGCTGCTCCTCGACCACGACGAGGAGGGCTCCCTCGGCGTGGTCCTGAACCGCCCCACTCCGGTCGGGGTGGCGGACATCCTCGCGCCCTGGGCCGCACTGGCCGGTGAGCCAGGAGTGGTCTTCCAGGGCGGACCGGTGTCGCTGGACTCGGCGCTCGGGGTGGCCGTGGTGCCGGGCGGGCTGTCCGGTGAGGGCGGTATCCCGTCGGTGGACAGTGGCGCCCGCCCCCATGACGACGGCGTGGAGGTCGCCGGTGTACCGGCAGCGGACCGGGCGGGCGTCCAGTCGGGTGACGAGCCGCTGGGCTGGCGCAGGGTGCACGGTGCGATCGGCCTGGTCGATCTGGAGGCCCCTCCGGAACTTCTCGCGGCGGTGCTCGGCAGTCTGCGGATCTTCGCCGGGTACGCGGGCTGGGGGCCGGGCCAGTTGGAGGACGAACTGGTCGAGGGCGCCTGGTACGTGGTCGAGTCCGAGCCCGGTGATGTCTCCTCGCCCGACCCGGAGCAGCTGTGGCGCGCGGTCCTGCGGCGCCAACGCAATGAGCTGGCCATGGTGGCCACCTACCCGGACGATCCGTCGCTGAACTGATCCCTGCCGGGGCGGGGCCGAACCTGCCCGCCCGGGGTGCCGCGCGGCCGGTGCCTCAGGAACCCGATTTTGTTGACGACTTGATTATTGTGACGGCTTCGTCATGGGGAATTGTCAGCGCCCGTCGCTATGGTGCGGGATGACAGGGGACGGTGCGCGGCCGCGTCGGCGGGGCCGCGCTGGACACACGGGGAGAGGCCATGCACAGGCCGAGCGTGCCCGAGGATCTGGACCACCCGGAGCGCCTGTGGGCGCGCGCCGCGACGCTGGCGGTAGTGGCGGCCGCCGTGGACGACGGGGACGAATTCTCCTGGAGCGACCAGGGATTGCAGTGCTGGAACGTCGGCGGAAGCTACTGGTGGCGGCTGAAGATGTTCGAGGGCGGCCGGGCCCTGCTGTGCGGCCAGGACTCCGACGGCAGTCACACGCACAGCGGAGGCCGGCAGATCGACTTTCTGGACGGCGGCCCCGCGTGGCTGCCCTGGGAGGAGCTGCGGGAGGACGCCGACGGCAATCTCTTCGGCTTCGTCTACTGGTGGCAGGACGGCGCCTGGGCCCGCGCGCCGTACCCCGAGAAGCTGCCGGACGACGGCCTGGAGACGGCCATGAGCTGGGTCGCGCCCGGTGACGACGCGGTCCGGGAGATCGCCGAGGACCTCGTGGCCCGTACGGAGACCGAGGTCGACGCGGTGGGAGCGGTGCGCGCCTTCCTCGCCGCCGCCGAGGCCCGCACGGTCCGCGCCCAGGACATCGCCACCCTGCTCGACACGGTCTGCGGTCAGGACACCTGGTACGAGGTCCGGCCGGACGCCGCGCTGGCGTTCGCGACGGAGCTGGGGCTGACGGCGGGGGACCGGGGCGGGATGGCGGTGGCTTTTTAGCCACCCCGGCCCTCCCTCCGGGCAGCGCGGCCGGTGCGGGGCTCGGCGGGACGGTGCTCGGGGCGGGTCCGGCGCTCGGGGCGGGCCGGCGGCGTACGCGCTGCCCGGGGTGGCGGCCGGGGTGGCGGCCGCGGGTCCGGCGCTCCACCTGGCGGTGGGCCGACGCTCCCGGGTTGTCGCGCGCGTGAGTACCCTTGGCTGTTATGAGCACTGTTGAGCCCGAGCGCGGGGCAGGTACGGGGACCCTCGTAGAGCCGACACCGCAGGTGTCGCACGGCGACGGCGACCACGAGCGCTTCGCCCATTACGTCCAGAAAGACAAGATCATGGCGAGCGCGCTCGACGGTACCCCCGTCGTCGCGCTGTGCGGCAAGGTCTGGGTCCCGGGCCGCGACCCGAAGAAGTACCCGGTCTGCCCCATGTGCAAGGAGATCTTCGAGTCCATGGGCGCCGGTGGCGACAAGGACAAGGGCGGCAAGGACGGCGGCAAGAAGTAGCCGCGGCGGACCGTGCCCCCGGGCCGGTCCTGCCCGTCCGTCAGCGCATGAGCACGGCCGCGCGCCCGGCCGCACGCGCTCAGCTCCTGCCGTGGGCACAGCAGAGCCGCAGGACACGGTCCTCGTCCTGCGGTCGTGGCGCCCCGCCTCGGGTACGGGCCCGGTCCCTCACGGACCGGGCCCGCTCGCGTATCCGGCCGCGCTTCCGGGTGAAACGGGGGCACGGGCCGCGGCCGCCTCACGGGTCGGGTGAACGCGCGACGTCCCGGCACCCGGGCGCACAACCGCCCGTGGGCGCGCCGGAATTGCCCGGTCCGCGTTCCTGTTGCCCGTTCCCGGCGCGCTGCTTCCTGCTCCTTGCTGCCTGCTCTTTGCTCTCTGCGTCCGCGGGCAGTCTTCTGCGTACGCGGGCAGTCCTGTGCGTACGCGGGCAGGTCTTCTGCATACGCGTTGCTGGTCTTCTGCGTACTCCTACAGGCCGGAACGCTCCCGGGCCGGCCGGCACGGTGAAGGACGGACGGTATGCCGGATACGTACACCACCCCCACGGCGCCGGGCGGCGGCCTGGTCCCGGCGCCGCTGAGCATCGACGGGCCCGGCCGCGGCACCGTCCGGCTGGGCGCGGACACCGCGTTGGCGGCCGGTCCCGGCACCGAGGGCACCGCGCGCTGGCTGCGTGAGACCCTCGGCGCGGCCTTCGGTCTCCCGCTGCCGCCCGGCTCCGGCCACGCGCCGGACACGCTCGCCCTCGCCGTCGACCCGGCCCTGCCCCCGGAGGGCTACCGGCTGGCGGCCGACGCCCGTTGGGGCGTACGGATCACCGGCGGCGGCCCGGCCGGCGTCTTCTGGGGCGCCCAGACGCTACGGCAGCTCCTCGGGCCGCATGCCTTCCGCCGGGCGCCGCTCGCACCGGGGTGCGCGGCCGTCCTGCCGGAACAGACCATCGAGGACGGTCCCCGCTTCGCCTGGCGCGGCATGCTGCTGGACGTCGCCCGGCACTTCCTGCCCAAGGACGGGGTGCTGCGCGTGCTCGACCTGCTCGCCGCCCACAAGCTCAATGTCCTGCACCTCCACCTCACCGACGACCAGGGCTGGCGGATCGAGATCAGGCGCTACCCGAAGCTGACCGAGGTCGGTGCCTGGCGGGAGCGCACCAAACTCGGGCACCGGGCCTCCCCGTTGTGGGACGAGCGCCCGCACGGCGGCTACTACACCCAGGACGACCTCCGCGAGATCGTCGCCTACGCCGCCCAGCGGCATATCACCGTCGTCCCCGAGATCGACATCCCCGGACACTCACAGGCCGCCATCGCCGCGTACCCCGAACTCGGCAACACCGACGTCATCGACACCACCTCCCTGAAGGTCTGGGACACGTGGGGCGTCAACCCCAACGTACTGGCCCCCACTGACACCACCCTGCGGTTCTACGAGCACGTCCTGGACGAGGTCCTCGGCCTCTTCCCCTCGCCGTTCGTGCACATCGGCGGCGACGAGTGCCCCAAGGACCAGTGGCGGGCGTCCGCCACCGCCCAGGCGCGGATCGCCGCACTGTCACTGGCCGACGAGGACGAACTGCAGAGCTGGTTCATCCGGCACTTCGACCGCTGGCTCACCGACCGCGGCCGGCGGCTGATCGGCTGGGACGAAATCCTGGAGGGCGGACTGGCCCCGGGCGCCGCGGTCTCCTCCTGGCGCGGCTACGCGGGCGGTATCGCAGCCGCGAAATCCGGCCATGACGTCGTCATGTGTCCCGAGCAGCAGGTGTATCTGGATCACCGTCAGCACGCCTCACCGGACGAGCCGGTGCCGATCGGTTTCGTACGGACCCTGGAGGACGTCTACCGCTTCGAGCCGGTACCACCGCAGCTCACGGCCGAGCAGGCCGCGCACATCCTGGGCACCCAGGCCAATGTCTGGACCGAGGCCATGGACAGTCAGCAGCGCCTCGACTACCAGGTCTTTCCCCGGCTGGCCGCCTTCGCCGAGGTCGCCTGGTCCCGGCTGCCCGCCCCGGCCGCGCGCGACTACCAGGACTTCACCCGGCGGATGGCCGCCCACTACACCCGCCTCGACGCCCTCGGCGTCGGCTACCGGCCGCCCGGCGGCCCCCTCCCATGGCAGAAACGCCCCGGCGTGCTCGGACGCCCGATCGACGGGGCGCCCCCAAACGTGTGAGCCCGGAGGCAAGGAAGGCGCTCGTGCGGCCGGACCCTGGGACGGTGGTGCGGTACGGAGGTTCCCCCGCGCCGCCGTACCGCACCACCGCCGCAACGACGGTGTGCGCCCCGCCGGACGCCTCCGCCGACGCACCGCAGCGCAGTTCCGCACCGCCGGCGGCGGACGAAACCGGACCAGCGGCCTGTTCGGGGACGGATCGTCCCTTCGTGGACCCTCGCGCCGGGGGCCCGGGAAGATGTGCCAGAGTTGCCACGTCCGGTCTGTGAGCACGTACCGTACGGCGGAGCGGAACTGCCGGGACACCGGGGAAGGGGCAGCTGGCTTGACCACGCACGCACCGCACGCGTCGCACACGGTGACGTTGCCGGACTCGCTCGACGAGGCGGTGGCGGCGCTCACCGCCATGCCCGCCGCCGTGCCCGTCGCGGGCGGCACCGATCTCATGGCGGCGGTCAACGCCGGACTCCTCAGACCCGCAGCCCTGGTGGGCCTCGGCCGGATCAGCGAGATCCGGGGCTGGCAGTACCTGGACGGCCATGCGCTGCTCGGCGCCGGCCTCACCCTCGCCCGTATGGGACGCCCCGACTTCGCCGCCCTGATCCCCGGACTGGCCGCCGCCGCCCGCGCGGCCGGCCCGCCGCAGGTCCGCAACGCCGGCACCCTCGGCGGCAATATCGTGACCTCCGCCCCCACGGGCGACACCCTTCCGGTGCTCGCCGCCCTGGAAGCCACGGTGATCATCGCCGGCCCCGGGGGCGGCCGCCGCGAGATCCCGGTCAGCCACCTGCTGGCCGGCCGGGAGATGCTGAGCCCCGGCGAACTCGTCGGCTTTGTACGGGTGCCGCTGCTGCACGCCCCGCAGGCCTTCCTCAAGGCGACCGGCCGTACCGGCCCCGGCCGCGCCACCGCCTCGGTGGCGCTCGTCCTGGACCCGGCCCGGCGCGGGGTGCGCTGTGCGGTGGGCGCGGTCGCCGCCATGCCGCTGCGGCCCCTGGAGGCCGAGCAGTGGGTGGCCTCGCTCATCGACTGGGACGGCGAACGCGGCCTGGTGCCCGAGGCGCTGACGGCCTTCGGCGACTATGTCGCCGCCGCCTGCATCCCGGACCCGGCACCACCCGAGGACGGTTCGGAACCGGCCACCCTGCCGCCCGCTGCCCTGCACCTTCGCCGTACGGTGGCAGCCTTGGCCCGCCGCGCACTCGGGAGGGCGCTCTCATGAGCGAGCGCAGTGCGGGGGCCGCCCCGGTCGGAGACCGGTGGATCGTCAGCGAAAGGTGCGCGCCTCGCGAATGCGAGGCCGGGCGAAGTGAGGGCTCGGCATGAGCGACGCAGACAACCGCCATCCGTACCAGCCGCACCCTGACCAGGGCTGGCAGCCGCTGCCCCAGGGCGGCGAGTACGAGTCGGAGGCGACGGCCTTCGTGCAGCTCCCGGAGGGCTTCACCACCGGGGTCTACGGCGGTGGGTCGCCCCGGTACAACACCCCGGGCCCCGAGCCGCTGGCCGCACCCGGCCATGGCTACACCCCGCCGTCCTCCTTCGGCTCGCACCCCGCCACCCCGCCGGTCGAGGACCCGGCCACCGACCCCGCGTCCACCGCCCAGTGGACGATGCCCTTCGCTGACCCCTCGGCCGGTTACGCGGACCCGGCCGCGGGATACCCGGCCCACACGGGGCACGCACCCCATCACGACCCCGCTGCGGGCTATCAGGGCGGCGCGCCCGAGGCGGCCCAGCCGTGGGGCGGCGACGCCGTGGACTGGCCCGTGGCGGGCAGCCCGGAGGCGGGAGCCGGTGGCTCCTGGTCGGTCCCCGCTGCGGCGGACGACGGCCTGGAGGAATCCGGCGAGTACCTGGTCGGTGAGGACGGTCTGACGGGCCATACGGGACTTACCGGCGGTCACCCGGGCCTCCCCGGTCATCCGGGCCATCCAGGGCATCCGGGGCATCCGGGTGTGACGGGGCACGGTGCCGCCGACGGCTACCACGGTGGCGGATACCCGGGCGCCGGTGCGTACGGCGAGGCCGGGCACGCGGCGGACCCCGGCGAGTCCGCACCGACCGGGCACTGGAACTTCACCGCCGGGCTGAGCGCCACGAGCGCGCCGGAGACGCACCCGGGGGAGGCGCAGGACGCCGCGCACGGCGGCGCGGCGCACGACCCCTTCGGCGGCCCCGCGGGCGCCCCGTACGCGCACGAGGGCGGTCTCCCGCACCACGGCGGCGAGCCGGGCGGCGAACTGCCCGGAGACGGCGGCCCGTCGGACGGCGACCCGTATGCCACGGGCGCCGGCGGCCGGAACGCCGCGGCCGGCGACGCGACCGGACACTGGTCGCTGCCCGCCGACGCGCTCGCCCAGTGGCCGCCGCCCGCGGAGCCGGCGCAGCCGTCGCACGACATGGCGCCGCACCCGCAGGAGGCCGCGGACCGTCCCGACGGGGCGGCGGACGCGACCGGCGGAAGCGGCTGGACGATTCCGGTGGCCGAGGGCGAACCGGGGGAGCACTCCGGCGAGTTCACGCGCGCCGACGCGGCCGGGCGGCCCGCCTCGCCCGCCGTCCAGGAGGCCGACGGTCCGGCCAACGCTCCGACGGAGACCGCGGAGCGCGCTGCGCACCCCGAGCCCGGCGAGCCCGCGGACCACACCGGCACCGCCGGCCCGGCGGACGCCACCGGCGAGCATGCGGAGCCCCACGGCACCGCCGCTGACGCCGCCGGTTCCCCCGATGCCGCCGCCGGGCACCATGCCGGCCCGATCCCTTCCGCTACCGAGGAGCCCACAGAGACCGGGGCACCCACGGGGACCGACGCGGGCGGCGAGGACCATGCCGGCCTCGTCGAGGGGCTCGCCGCCGCCGCGCAGACCTCCGACCTCGCGGCCGATCCCGGCTTCGACGACCACGACGAACACCCCGCCTCCTCCTACGTCCTGCGCGTGAACGGCATCGACCGGCCGGTCACGGACGCCTGGATCGGTGAGTCGCTGCTCTACGTGCTGCGCGAGCGGCTCGGCCTGGCCGGCGCCAAGGACGGCTGCTCCCAGGGCGAGTGCGGGGCCTGTTCCGTCCAGGTGGACGGCCGCCTGGTGGCGTCCTGCCTGGTGCCCGCGGCCACCACGGCGGGCAGCGAGGTCCGTACCGTCGAGGGGCTCGCGGAGAACGGTGTGCCCTCCGACGTGCAGCGCGCGCTCGCCGCGTCCGGGGCGGTGCAGTGCGGCTTCTGCGTACCGGGGATGGCGATGACCGTCCACGACCTCCTGGAGGGCAACCACGCCCCCAGCGAGCTGGAGACCCGCAAGGCGCTGTGCGGCAACCTGTGCCGTTGCTCCGGCTACCGGGGTGTGCTGGACGCCGTCGGCGAGGTCGTCAAGGCCCGTGCGGAGGCCGCCGAGGCCGGCTACCCGCCCGCGGACGAACCGGACGGGGCGGCGCCCGCGGACACCGCCCGTATTCCCCACCAGGCGGGCCCCGCCGACGAAACGGGCCACGCCCCGCACGACCAGGATCGGCACACGGGAGGCTCCGCATGAGCGAGCGCAGCACGGGGATCCCCCCGGCCGGAGGCTGGGGGAGCACCGGGGAGCGGCGCGCTGCGTGCGGGGCCGTGCGAAGCGAGGTTTCGGCATGAGTGGCACGTCCGACGGCGCGGGCGCCGTCACCGCGACCCCCGCGGCGGGTGTTCCGGTCCCCGTCGAGCCGCCGCCGCACGGCCTGGGCGTCTCGCTGCCGCCCGCCGACGCGCCGGCGAAGACGGAGGGCACCTTCCCGTACGCCGCCGACCTGTGGGCCGAAGGGCTGTTGTGGGCCGCGGTGCTGCGCTCGCCGCACCCGCGCGCGCGGATCCTGTCCATCGACACCAAGCACGCGGTGGAGATGCCGGGCGTCCGCGTCGTCGTCACCCACGAGGACGTCCCCGGTGACGCGGGGCACGGGCGGGGCACCGCCGACCGCCCGGTGTTCGCCAAGGACGAGGTCCGCCACCACGGTGAGCCGATCGCCGCGGTGGCCGCCGAGCACCCCGACACGGCACGGCTGGCCGCCGCCGCCATCGCCGTCGAATACGAGGTCCTGGACGCGGTCACCGACCCCCAACTGGCCTTCGAGGCCGAGCCGCTGCACCCGGACGGCAACCTCATCCGGCACATCCCGCTCCGCTTCGGCGACGCCGAGGCGGTCGGCGAGGTGATGGTCGAGGGGCTCTACCGGATCGGCCGGCAGGACCCGGCGCCCATCGGGGCCGAGGCCGGGCTCGCGGTGCCGCGCCCCGATGGCGGCGTGGAGATCTACACCGCCTCCACGGACCCGCACACCGACCGCGATCTGGCCGCCGCCTCCTTCGGCCTCGAACCGGAGCAGGTCAAGGTCGTGGTGACCGGCGTCCCCGGCGCCACCGCCGACCGCGAGGACCCCGGCATCCAGCTCTCGCTCGGCCTGCTGGCGCTGCGTACGGGCTGCCCCGTCAAGCTCGCCGCGACCCGCGAGGAGTCCTTCCTCTCGCACGCCCACCGCCACCCCACGCTGCTGCGCTACCGCCACCACGCGGACGCCGACGGCAAGCTGGTCAAGGTGGAGGCGCAGATCCTCATGGACGCCGGCGCCTATGCCGACACCTCCGCCGACGCACTCGCCGCCGCGGTGTCCTTCTCCTGCGGCCCGTACGTCGTCCCGCACGCCGTCGTCGACGGCTGGGCGGTACGCACCAACAACCCGCCCTCCGGCCATGTGCGCGGCGAGGGCGCGATGCAGGTCTGCGCCGCCTACGAGGGCCAGATGGACAAGCTGGCCGCCCGACTGGGCCTGGAGCCCGACGAGATCCGGCTGCGCAACGTCATGGCCACCGGCGATCTGCTCCCCACGGGACAGACCGTGACCTGCCCCGCCCCGGTCGCCGAACTCCTGCACGCCGTCAAGGAAGCGCCGCTCCCCGAGCTGCCCAAGGACGCGCCCGAAGCGGAATGGCTGCTGCCGGGCGGGCCCGAAGGGGCCGGTGAACCGGGCGCGGTACGCCGTGGCGTCGGCTACGGGCTGGGCATGGTGCACATGCTCGGCGCGGAGGGCACCGACGAGGTCTCCACCGCGACCGTCAAGGTCAGCGGCTCGGCCGCCACCGTCATCTGCGCCGCCGTCGAGACCGGCTCCGGATTCTCCACGCTGGCCCGGCAGATCGTGCAGGAGACGCTCGGCATCGAGGACGTGCAGGTCGCGGGCGTCGACACCGACCAGCCGCCGGCCGGACCGGCCTGCCACGGGCGGCACACCTGGGTCTCCGGTGGCGCCGTCGAGCGCGCCGCCAAGATGGTGCGCACCCAGCTGCTCCAGCCGCTGGCCCACAAGTTCGGGATGTCCACCGAGCTGCTGCAGATCAACGACGGCAAGATCACCTCGTACGACGGGGTGCTCAGCACCACCGTCGCCGAGGCCCTGGACGGCAAGGAACTGTGGGCCACCGCCCAGTGCCGGCCGCATCCGACCGAGCCGCTGGACGAGAGCGGCCAGGGCGATGCGTTCGTCGGTCTCGCGTTCTGCGCGATCCGCTGCGTCGCCGATGTCGACATCGAGCTCGGCACCATCCGGGTCGTGGAGATGACCGTCGCCCAGGATGTGGGCCGGGTGCTCAACCCCCGCCAGCTGCGGGCCCGTATCGAGGCCGGGGTCACCCAGGGCATGGGCGCCGCCCTGATGGAGAACCTGCGCACCACCCGCGGTCAGGTCCGCCACCCCGACCTGACCGGCTACGCGCTGCCGACCGCCCTGGACGCCCCCGAGATCCGCATCGTCAAACTGGTCGAGGAGCGCGATGTGATCGCCCCCTTCGGCGCCAAGCCCGCCAGCGCGGTCCCGGTCGTCACCGCACCCGCCGCCGTGGCCTCCGCGGTCCGCGCCGCCACCGGCCGCCCCATCGGCCGCCTCCCGATCCGCCCTCAGGCGGCGGTGGCGCAGGTGGCGCAGGTGGCGCAGCAGTAGGAGCGGGACGGGGAGGGGCGGGGGGCTGTTGGGGCCGCGCCCCTTCGGGGGGTGCGGCTGCCGGGTGGGCGTTGGTGGGCTGCTTGTTCGCTTGGTGGGTGGGCGGGTGGCTTCGGGGGTGGGGTGGCTTGGGCTTTCGGTGCTCGCCCCTTGGGTTTTTCCCCGCCGCCCACCCGCTGGTTTGGTTTTTCCCCCCCGCCCACCCCCCTTCGGGGGGTGGGCGGGTGTATGTGGGTCGGTTTCAGGTGGCGTGCGCGTGGGTGGGGGCTGGGGGCGTGCGTGAGGGCGTGGCCCGGGCGGGGCGTGGGGGGGCGCGTGCGGGTGGCGGGCGCCTGAGTGCGGGTGCTGCGAGGGCGTTCTGCGTACGGCCGCGCCGTCTGAGGCGGGGGCCGATGGCCATGCACCGGTGCGGCTACGCGCGGTGTCCGTGCGCCGACGTGCCTGTGGCCCGCGGGTCGTGGCGCGGATCGGCGTGGGTGAGCGGCTGCGTATCCGTTCAGGGGCTCGGCGGATGCCTCGTGTGTGCTTTCCCTGCGATTGAGCGATGACCTGGGGTTTCACGCTCCGTCACGGGGGTTGTCAGTGGTGTCACTTAGAGTGATTTCCGGTGGGCGGGATGGCGACGCGCGAGGGGAAGGAACTGGCTTTGTGGGGGCAAAGTGCTTGCGGGGAGCGGGAATTGGAGGATGCTGGGGCGGCCGGAGTGGGCGCCGGGCTGTTGTGGGGATCGCGGGGATCGCAGGGGTTCGCGAGGCCGAGGGGGAGCGGGATGCCGCAGGAATGGGCGGGGGAGTCCGGGCGGGACCGGGCGGTGGAGCAGTACGTCCAGGAGTTATTGGTGCGACGGCCGGGCGGCCGGCCCGAGTTGCCCGCCACGTTGCTGCTGGGGCCGCGTGGCAGCGGTAAGACCACGGTGCTGCGCCACCTGGCGGACTGGGCCCGGCGGGCACCGGTGGCCCGGCTCGATCTGGCGGCGCTGGGCCAGGAGGGCCGTAAACCGATCGATGTGCTGGCCGCGTTGGTCTTCCAGCTCAACGAGAAGAAGCGGGACTTTGCCCGGCTGCGCTTCCCGGCGTTCGGGCTGCTGACGATCGCGGTCGCGGCGCGGATGGACGCGGCCGACCGGGACGCCGCCGTACGGCAGATGGAAGAGGCGCTGGTCGGACCGCCGGGCAACCGTTCGGAGGTGATCAACCAGCTCGCCACGTACGCCGCGACGGTCCTGGGTGCCCCGACCGCGATCACCGCCGCGCTGCCGCTGCTGCCGGAGTGGCGGCGCCACTGGGTGCGGCTGCGGGTGCGCTGGCAGCTGGCGCGTATCCGGCGCCGCAGCCGTGGCGGCGGTTCCGTCGACGGCTTTCTGGTCGACCTCAACCAGCGCTACGGCGACCGCGAGGCGGCCGAGCGGCAGCGGGCCGAGGCGGTGCTCTTCGACGCCTTCCTGGACGATCTGCGGCGGGCGTACGGCTCACGTGGCGGCGACAAGCGGCGTACGACGCAGTGTCTGGTGCTGCTGGACAACGTCGACAGTCCGCTGGGCAACGACTTCCTCAAGGCGCTGCTGGACGCCCGGCGGAAGGCCGGGGCGGCCGATCCGCTGCTGGTGCTCGCCACCGCGGGGAGCTATCCGGCGGCGCTGGAGGGCTTTGCGTTCGGCGGGCCGCGGCGGCCCGGTGCGCTGCCCGGCCGGTGGCCCGCGCAGGAGGAGAGGTTCGTTCCGGAGCAGGTCGTGAAGGGGCTGGTGGTGGGCCGGTTGCGCGATCTGGCCCGGCACGAGGTCGAGCAGCAGGCCAAGGAGGCGCTGCGGTCGGCCGGCCGCCGGGTGCCGGCGCCGGCCGCCGACAACGGTGTGCAGTGGCTGGGCTGGGCGGTGCATGAGATCACCCGTGGCCATCCGGCGGGCACCGCACAGCTGCTGGCGGCCCTGCTGGAGTGCCCGGCGGACGCCGGCTGGGAGGCGCGGCTGCGGCAGGTCCTGCAGCCCTTCTCGGAGCTGGTCGATGCCCTGCTGGAGCGGCTGTTGCCGATCGATGCCAGTGGCGAGCTGAGGCAGGCGCTGGCCCGGGGCGCGGCCGCCGTCGACCTGGCCCAGGCGCGGGCGGGCCGGGTGCTGTGGGACGAGTCGAGCGCCCGCGTCCAGGAGGAGTTCAACGACTTCTGTACGGACGTGCTGCGCACCATGCATCTCGACAGCGGTGACGAGGAGTCCGACGGCCGGACGGAAACCCCCCACCCGCTGCTGCGCCTGCTGTTGTTGCGACGGCTTGCCGCGGTCCCCGAGCCCGATGTCACGGCAGGTGGAATGGCCGGGGGCGGTGACGGGGCGGCCGGTGCCCGGGGGCGGCGGGCGGTGCATGCCGCGCTGCGGCACCGGGCGGCCGCCGCGGGGGAGGAGGCCACCGCCGCCTATCACGCGCTGGCGGGCGGCGATCTCGCCGCGGCCGCCGCCTATCTGGACGACGCGTTCGACCGGGTCGAGCCGGAGGAGTGGTGCGCCGAACTGTGCCGGCTGCGGCGCGCCCCGCTCGCCGACACCGGCCCGGCCCTCGACCAGCCGTTGTGGGAGCGCTACGAGCGGCTGGTGCAACACCTCGGCGAGGGCGCCGTCGAGCAGCGGCTGCGGACCATCACCCGGCTGCTCGCGGCGGTCTGGATCGGCCCCGAGCCGCCGGACGATCCCCGTACGGACCGGGTCGGTGATCCGTATCGCGATCCGCTCGGCGACCCCGGGGCCGAGCTGTACGGCGAGATCCAGGCCCGCTTCCACACCCTCGCGGTGCATGCCGACAGCGTGCCGTGGACCTCGGCACTGCTGCGGAAGGCGAAGCAGTACGGAAAGGAGCCGTGGCTGTGAGCACCCGTGTCTTCGAACCGCCCCGGCCGCCGCGGCGCTGGGGGTTGTGGATCATCTCGGTGCTGGTGGCGGCGGCGGTCGTGGTCGCCGGCGTGGTGCAGATCGCCGAGACGAACGGACGGTGCGGGGAGGGCGTCCGCGAGATGGCCGACGGCGAGTGTGTGGGCGTCACGGACGGTGCGTACGCCTTCGGGAACATGAAGGCGCTGAGCGACAGGATCCGCGCCGAGAACGCCAAAGTCGCCAAGTCCGGGGAACGATCGGTCACCATCGCCTATCTGGAGGCCATGGCGGGCGGTTCCGCGGACCGCGGGCCGGAGGCCACCCGGCAGGCCGTCAGCGGCGCCTACCTCGCCCAGCGCACCCTGAACGCCGAGCGCGCGACCCTCCCCAAGATACGGCTGCTGCTCGCCAACACCGGCCGCGGCGACCGCCATTGGCGCCCGGTCGTCGATCAGCTCATCGCCATGAAGGACAAGGAACATCTGGTCGCGGTGGCGGGCTTCGGGCAGAGCAACGACCGGACGATGAGCGCCGTGAAGCAGCTGCGGGCCGCCGGGCTGCCGATGGTCGGGGCGACCGTCGCGGCGGACGGGCTGAGTTCCCGTACGGCCGGGTTCTACCGGGTCTCCTTCCCCAACCGCGACCAGACCGCGGCCGCCGCCGGCTACCTCAAGGAGCAGCAGCGCAAGCACCCCGGCTACCGCGTCCAGGTGATCCGGGACGGCAACGAGAAGGACGACTACAACACCTCGCTCTACGAGGACTTCTCGGCGGCGGCGCGGCGCGCGGGCCTCGACGTGGACGACGAGGTCATACCGTTCCGCTCCGGGGAGGCCGAGGAGGCGACGGCGGGCAATGCGCTGTCCCTGGTCGCCGACAAGGTCTGCGGCGACCCGAAGCCGCCGGACGTGGTGTATTTCGCCGGCCGGGGGCGGGAACTGCGCCGGTTCATCGAGGCAGCCGGCGAGGGCGGCCGGCACTGCCGTACGACGGTGCTCTCCGGCTCCAGTGCGCTGGGCGTCTACTTCGACACCGGGGGCGACCGGCACCGCGCCGAGCTCGCCACCCTCGCCGCACGCTGGAAGGCCAGCCAACTGACCGTCTACTACACCGCCTTCACCCACCCCGCGATATCCAAGGAGGTCTACGGCGGCGCCGGGCACGGCCCGTTCGGCGCCTTCGAACGGGCCTATCGCGAAGAGGTCGGCGGCCCCACCACCGACCTCGCCAGCGGTCAGGCGATGCTCGGCCATGACGCCACGTACACCATCGGCAAGGCGGCCCGGAACGCCGTCGGCGTCTACGGCACCCGCCAGGTCACCGCCCGTATGGTCCTGGCCCTGCTGGAGCAGACCAACGGCAGATCCAGGGTCCGTGGCATCAGCGGCTACATAGCCTTCGACCCGGACACCGGCGAGCCGGTGGAGCGCCCACTGGCGCTGGTGGAACTGCGCCGCCCGACGGACTCCGGCGAGGCCGGCGACATCTACCGCTTCGTGGACGGGCTGTCCGTCGGCCGGTAGGGGCGAGGCACAGGGAGCGGTGCCGCGGGCCCCTGGCGCCGAGCGCGTCCGGAGGCGGTCCCCACGGGGGTTGGGGCCGCCCCCGGACGTCGCACGGGGGCCTCGCACGGGGTCCTCGCACGGGCACGGGGCCCTCCGGTGCGTGGAGGCCGTGGCGGGATTCGAACCCGCGTCACTCGCTTTGCAGGCGAGCCCCTGAACCACTCGGGCACACGGCCGGGGTGCGGTGCTGTCCTGACTGTAGGCCGCGGGGCGGGGGGACCGGCAAGGGTGTGGGGCCACCTGCCATGAGGCTGCAATGTGGGGAAACGGGGCGCAACACGCGGCAATGTGTGGTCACACGCGCGGCAGCGCGGGCCGACGTGGGACAGCGCGGGCCGGCATGGGACGGCGTGGGCGGCATGGGCCGCCATGGGAGGGCAGGGGGCGACAGGGGACAGCGTGGGGCGAAGTGGGGTTTCTGAAGGTGCTGGGAGGCGGGGGCTTGGTGGGGCGGGCGGGCCCTACGTCGCGTGCAGGAAGTTCTCCACCAGCGGTCCGAACACTGCCGGTTCGTCCACCCAGGGGTAGTGGCCCACGCCGTGCAGGGGGTGTACCTGCGCGTCGGGGAATGAGGCGGCCACCAGTTCGCCCGCTTGCATGCCGGTCACGCCGTCCCGGTCGCCGGTCACCACCAGCACCGGGCAGGTCACCTCTTGCAGCCCGGTCAGCAGGGTCAGTCGCAGCTGCTCGTCCACGCCCTGCCAGAAGCCGGCCCGCGGCACCGGTCCCAACTGTTCGCCCTCCGTGGCGGCATGAGCCTGCTGCGGTTCGTCCCACCGGCCGTAGGCGAGTGGTGCCGCGGCGAACAGCAGCTCCCGTACCTCGCTCAGATCGGTCGCCTCGGCCAGCTGCTCCAGTGCCGCCGAGGCCTCCGGCCACCACTCCTCGTGACGGCGGGCCTCGAAGATCTCCCGTGCGTCGTCGGGGAGTTCGCCCTGCAACCGGGAGCCGGGGCAGACCAGCACCAGGCGGGTCAGCCGCTGCGGATACCCCGCCGCGTACGCCTGCGCGACCGCGGCCCCCGCGTCGTGCGCGAGCAGCGCGAACCGTTCCAGGCCCAGATGCGCCCGGAGCGCCTCCAGGTCCTCGGCGAGCTGCGGGAAGGCGTAGCGGGCCGGGTCGGCGGCGGCCGGGGAGGCGCCGGTGCCGCGGCCGTCGGGCAGGATCAGCTGCCGGTGTGCGGCCAGGCCGCCGAGGTCGCCCAGATACGCGGCGTCCCGCCCGGGTCCGCCGGCCAGGCACACCAGGGGCGGCAGCGGGGAGTGGGCCGGGCCGAGCACGCGGTAGTGGAGCTCGGCATCGTCGTACGTACGGAAGTGCGGCATACGGAGAGCCTGCCCGACGTGTGGCGATACAGGCGGGGCGGAGGCGGTCCGGCGGGCCTGCGGCGTAGGACCGACGACCGACCCGATCCCCGTCCTCCGCCAGGGGCACAACCGTGGTACGGCCCTTACGCTGGCCCGATGACCGCTGACCGCCCGCACGACTTCGGCACCGGTGCCGGCACGGGGACCGGCGCCGGCCCCCACCTCGGCACCGACGAAGACACCGGCCTCGGAATCGGCACGGCCGGGGGCACCGACGCCGCCCCCGGGGCGCTGACCCCCACCGCACCCGGCGCGGAGCGCATCGCTCCCCCCGGCGCGGACCGCATCGCTCCCCCCGGCGCGGACATCACCGCCACCCCTGGCGCGGAGATCACCGCCACCCCCGGCCACGGCGTCCGGGCCGCCGACGACGGCGCCGATGGCGGGCCGCACGGCGGCATCCTCGGCCGGGCCCATCGTGCGCTCACCCTCGGCATCATCTCCGTCGTCTCGCTCGTCGCCTTCGAGGCCAGCGCCGTGAACACCGCGATGCCGGTCGCCGCCCGCGCCCTGGACGGCATCGGGCTGTACGCCTTCGGCTTCTCCGCGTTCTTCACGGCGAGTCTGTTCGCGATGGCGCTCGCGGGGGAGTGGAGCGACCGGCGCGGGCCGCTCGGGCCGCTGTTCGGCGGGATCGCCGCGTTCGGCACGGGGCTGCTCATCGCGGGCGCCGCCCGGAGCATGGGGATGTTCATCGTGGGCCGCGGGGTCCAGGGCATCGGCGGTGGGCTGGTGGTGGTCTCGCTCTACGTGGTCGTCGGGCGCGCCTATCCCGAGCGGCTGCGGCCGTCGATCATGGCGTCGTTCTCGGCGGCCTGGGTGGTGCCGGTGATCGTCGGCCCGCTGGTCGCCGGGACCGTCACCGAACACCTCGGCTGGCGCTGGGTCTTCCTCGCCATCCCCGCCCTGATACTGCTGCCGCTCGTGGTGATGCTGCCCGCGCTGCGCACCCTGCCGCGCACCGGGCCGGCCCCGGCGGGCGGCGTACGGCAGGTGCTGGGCAGCCGGCGCTGTCTGCTCGCGCTGGCCGTCGCGGTGGGCGCCTGCCTGCTGCAATACGCGGGCCAGCACCCGGCCTGGCCCGCCCTGTTGCCCGCGGCCGCCGGGCTGGCGCTGCTGGCGCCCGGCATCGTACGGCTGCTGCCCCGCGGTACGTTCCGGGCGGCGCGCGGCCTGCCGAGCGTGGTGCTGCTGCGCGGGCTGGCCGCCGGGGCGTTGGTCGCCGCCGAGAGCTTCATCCCGCTGATGCTGGTCACCCAGCGGGGACTGTCCGCCACCGTCGCCGGGCTCTCGCTCACCGGCGGCGGGCTGACCTGGGCCCTCGGCTCGTACGTGCAGAGCCGACCGCGTCTGGAACCGCACCGGGAACGGCTGATGGTCCTCGGCATGGTGCTCCTGGCGCTGGCCATCGCGCTGGTGCCACTGGCGTTGCTCGACGGCGTGCCGGTCGGGATCGTCGCGGCGGCCTGGACGCTCGGCGGCTTCGGCATGGGCCTGAACATCTCCAGCGCCGGCGTCCTGCTCCTGAAACTGTCCCGCCCCGAGGAGGCCGGCAGTAACTCCGCGTCCCTGCAGATGTCGGACGCGCTGGGCAATGTGACGTTCGTCGGCCTCGGCGGTGTGTTGTTCGTCGCGTTCGGCGGCGGCGAGATCGGCTTCGCCACTCCTGCCGCCATGAGCCACCCCTCGGCGTTCGTGGCCGTGTTCGCGATGATGGCGGCGGTCGCGCTCGCGGGTTCGGTTGTGGCTTGCCGTCTTGAGTAGCCCCACGTTTTCGGCTTTCCCGCCGTGGTTGTTGCTCGCCGTTTGTTGCCCGCTACGCGGTGCCCCCGCCGTGCGCTGCGCTTTGCCTTCGGCCCGCGTTTTCGGCTGTCCCGCCGTTGCTCCCCCACTGCCTGAAGGGCGTGGGAGGTACCCCCACGCGGCGGGCGGGTCCGCTGCGCGGGGCTGTCGGGGTGCGGTGACGGGCCTGCGCGGGTGGGGTGTGCCGGACTGCTTCGCTTTACGTCCGGCACA
>NZ_JBVHZH010000030.1:0-33616 GCF_055574515.1 Streptomyces sp. NPDC029466 | reverse complement strand
ATCTCCCCCCCCCCCCCACCCACCCCCCCCCCCCCCCCCCCCCCCCCCCCCCCCCCCCCCCAGCCCCGTCCCCTCCCGTTGAAGGG
Source organism: Streptomyces sp. NPDC029466 (assembly GCF_055574515.1). Taxonomy (NCBI): domain Bacteria; kingdom Bacillati; phylum Actinomycetota; class Actinomycetes; order Kitasatosporales; family Streptomycetaceae; genus Streptomyces; species Streptomyces sp. NPDC029466. The sequence continues at coordinate 33,530 of NZ_JBVHZH010000030.1, read as the reverse complement.
TGGGAAGAAGGCCGGTGGGGGTTTGCGTGGGTGGTCCGGTGCGGCTTGTCGAGCACACGTAATGGGTGCGGGCACGGGCATGTCACGCGGATGGGCATGGGTGGCCAGCCCCCACTCGCCGTCACTCTCCCCCCACGGGAGGGGACGGGCCGGAGGGGGGGGGGGGGGGGGGGGGGGGGGGGACCGGAACCCCCCCCCCCCCCCCCCCCCCGGCCCCGGAGGTCCGTCACCGCACCCACAGCCCCGCGCAGCGGACCCCGCCCGCCGCAGGCGAAACGGCGAGCAACAACCGCGGCGGGAAAGCCGACACCGTGGGAAGCCAAGACCAAGCGCAGCGATAGGGTGGCGCGGTTGCCGATCCCCGAGTCCAGCCGACGGAGACCGTGACTACCACCACCAGCGCCACCAATAACCATCACCTGTCCCCGGCCTTTCCGGGGCGGGCCCCTTGGGGTACCGCGAACAAGCTGCGTGCCTGGCAGCAGGCGGCCATGGACCGCTACATCCAGACGCAGCCGAGAGACTTTCTCGCCGTCGCGACGCCGGGCGCCGGCAAGACGACCTTCGCGCTCACGCTCGCCTCGTGGCTGCTGCACCATCACGTCGTGCAGCAGGTGACGGTCGTCGCACCGACCGAGCATCTGAAGAAGCAGTGGGCGGAGGCGGCGGCCCGGCTGGGCATCAAGCTCGATCCGGAGTACAGCGCGGGGCCGCTGGGCCGCGAGTACCACGGTGTCGCGGTCACCTATGCCGGTGTGGGTGTCCGGCCGATGCTGCACCGCAACCGGATCGAGCAGCGCAAGACGCTGGTGATTCTGGACGAGATCCACCACGCCGGTGACTCGAAGTCGTGGGGCGAGGCGTGCCTGGAGGCGTTCGAGCCGGCGACCCGGCGGCTGGCGCTGACCGGTACGCCCTTCCGGTCCGACACCAACCCGATTCCGTTCGTGACGTACGAGGAGGGGAACGACGGCATCCGGCGTTCCTCGGCCGACTACACCTACGGTTACGGCAACGCGCTGGGCGACGGTGTCGTCCGGCCGGTCATCTTCCTCTCCTACAGCGGCAATATGCGCTGGCGGACGAAGGCGGGCGACGAGATCGCGGCCCGGCTGGGCGAGCCGATGACCAAGGACGCGGTCTCGCAGGCGTGGCGTACGGCGCTGGATCCGCGCGGTGAGTGGATGCCCAATGTGCTGCGCGCCGCCGATCAGCGGCTGAGCGAGGTCCGTAAGTCGATTCCGGATGCCGGGGCGCTGGTGATCGCCTCCGATCAGGAACAGGCGCGGGCGTACGCCAAGCTGATCCGGGAGATCACCGGGGAGGGCGCCACCCTGGTGCTGTCCGACGACTCCGGGGCCTCGCAGCGCATCGATGACTTCTCGCACTCCCAGGACCGCTGGATGGTCGCGGTCCGGATGGTGTCCGAGGGCGTGGACGTGCCGCGGCTGGCGGTCGGGGTGTATGCCACCACGATCTCGACGCCGCTGTTCTTCGCGCAGGCCGTGGGGCGGTTCGTGCGGTCCCGTAAGCGCGGTGAGACCGCCTCCGTCTTCCTGCCCACCGTCCCGATGCTGCTCGGCTTCGCCAACGAGATGGAGGTCGAGCGCGACCACGTCCTCGACAAGCCGAAGAAGGACGGGGAGGAAGATCCGTACGCCGAGTCCGAGAAGGAGATGGACGAGGCGAACAAGGAGCAGGACGAGGACACCGGCGAGCAGGAGCAGTTCTCGTTCGAGGCGCTGGAGTCGGAGGCGGTCTTCGACCGGGTGCTCTACGACGGTGCCGAGTTCGGCATGCAGGCGCACGCGGGCAGCGAGGAGGAGCAGGACTACCTCGGCATCCCTGGGCTGCTGGAGCCCGACCAGGTGCAGATGCTGTTGCAGAAGCGGCAGGCGCGCCAGATCGCGCACAGCAAGAAGCGGCCGGATGCGGAGGCGGATCTGCTGGAGCTGCCGGCCGAGCGGCGGCCGGTGGTCACGCACAAGGAGCTGCTGGAGCTGCGGAAGCAGCTGAACACGCTGGTCGGCGCGTATGTGCACCAGAGCGGGAAGCCGCACGGGGTGATCCACACCGAGCTGCGGCGGGTGTGCGGCGGGCCGCCGAGCGCGGAGGCCACCGCAGGGCAGCTCAGTGAGCGGATCAAGAAGGTCCGGGAGTGGGCGACGCGGATGCGGTGAGTCCGCCGGGGCCCGTGGGGCGGTGTGCCGTGGACGGCGCGCCGCCCTCTTCCGTACCCGCCCCCCCCGCGGGACCGCTGCGACGTGCCGGGCACGTCCGCCCCGTCACACCCGGACAGCCCCGTCACACCCGGATAACGCCCCAGTCCTCCCTGAAACACCACACGGAGCGGAACGGGGCGCTCTGGGCGGACGTACTGGGATATTACGGGCGTGAGCGACCGGATTCTGGACGGACTCTTCCGCTCACCGAACCGGCTCGCTACTGTCCCGGTCACGCACACGCCCCGTGGCAGCGCCGCCGCGGAGCGCAGCCGGTGCCATGCGGCCGGCGGCCTCTAGCGCGCGCTGCTGCCGGGACCGCAGCGCGTCGCGCCCGAGGGCCGCCACTCACCCAGGAGGGCGTCGTGACCGCAGAGACCTCCCAGACACTCGACCGAGGGCTGCGTGTCCTCAAACTCCTCGCCGACACCGATCACGGGCTGACCGTCACCGAGCTGTCCAACAAGCTCGGCGTCAACCGCACGGTGGTCTACCGCCTCCTGGCCACGCTGGAGCAGCACGCCCTGGTGCGCCGCGACATCGGCGGCCGGGCCCGGGTGGGCCTGGGCGTGCTGCGCCTGGGCCGTCAGGTGCATCCGCTGGTCAGGGAGGCCGCGCTGCCCGCGCTGCGGTCGCTCGCCGAGGACGTGGGGGCCACCGCGCATCTCACCCTCGTCGACGGCACGGAGGCGCTGGCGGTGGCCGTGGTGGAGCCGACCTGGACCGACTACCACGTGGCCTACCGGGCCGGTTTCCGTCATCCGCTGGACCGGGGAGCCGCCGGGCGGGCGATCCTCAAGGCCCGGCAGGGCCGTACCCACGACGCCGGACTCGCCCTGACGCACGGGGAGTTGGAGGCCGGCGCGAGCGGCGCGGCGGCCCCGCTGCTCGGGGTGAGCGGCATCGAGGGGAGCGTGGGGGTGGTGATGCTCACCGACACCGTCGCCGAGCGGGTCGGACCGCGGGTGGTCGACGCGGCCCGGGAGGTGTCCGAGGCGCTTCGCTGAGCCCTGGTGCGGCCGGGGCCGTGCGGCGCGGCCGGGGCCGTGGGGTGTGAAGGGGCGGTGGCCGTGTCGTGAGGCGGCAGCGCCGTAAGGCCCTGGTGGGGCGGGGGTCATTTAGGGTGGCGGGGTGTCTGCACGCACCCGAGCCCTGGCGGTCTGCACCGCCCTCGTCCTCGCCCTCCTCGTCACCGCGGTCCTCGCCCCGCTGCCGTATGCGCTCGCGTACCCCGGCATGACGGCGAATGTCCTCGGTAACGACGAGGGCAAGCCGGTGATCACCATCAGCGGCGCGCGGACCCGGAAGACGGACGGGCAGCTGCGGATGACCTCGATCGTGGCGACCGGCCCGGAGGCCGCCGTCCATCTGCCGGACATCGTCAAGGGCTGGTTCCGTACGGACGAGGCCGTGATGCCGCGGGAGGCGGTCTACCCGGTGGGCGAGAACACCGAGGAGATCGCCGAGCACAACGCGCAGCAGATGCGGGAGTCCCAGGACAGCGCCACCAGCGCCGCGCTCGGGCAGCTCGGCAAGTCCGGCCAGGACATCAAGGTCAAGCTGATGCTCGCGGACGTCGGCGGGCCGAGCGCCGGGCTGATGTTCGCCCTGGGCATCGTCGACAAGCTGGACGGCGACGGCGCGGGCCATGACCTGACCGGCGGGCGCACCATCGCCGGCACCGGGACGATCACGGCCGGCGGCAAGGTCGGCGCGGTGGGCGGCGTCCCGCTGAAGACGCAGGCGGCGCGGCGGGACGGCGCCACGGTCTTCCTCGTCCCGCGCAAGGAGTGCACGGATGCGCGGGCGGAGCTGCCGAAGGGGCTGCGGCTGATCCCGGTCAGCACGCTCGACGGCGCGGTGGACTCCCTGAAGGCGCTGCGGACCGGGGGCAAGGTCCCCAGCTGCTGAGCGGGGAGGGGCCCAGCGGCGGACAGCGGACGCGGGCCGGGCGCCCGGCGGTGGATGGCCGCCCCGGACGCCCCTCACCCCTCCTTGATGAAGCCCTCCTGCACCAGCCACTCCTTGGCGACCTCGTGCGGGTCCTCGCCGTCCACGTCGACCTTGCGGTTCAGCTCCTGGGCGACGGTGTTGTTGAGGGCCTTGGTGACCGGGGCCAGCACCTCGGCGATCGACGGGTACTTCTTCAGGGCCTTGGCGTTGATCTCCGGAGCGACGTTGTAGTTCGGGAAGAAGTGCTTGTCATCGGCGAGGACGTGCAGATGCATCGCCTTGATCCGGCCGTCGGTGGTGAAGACCTCGCCGAACGCGCAGGCTCCCTTCTCCGTCTCGGTGTAGACGACGCCGCCGGTCATCTTGCGGATGTTGGCGGACGGCACGTTCATGCCGTAGGCGCGCGCCATGCCCGGCAGACCGTCGTTGCGGGTGGCGAACTCGTTCTCCACGCACATGGTCACGGCGCCGGGGTTCTTGTGGGACAGCGCCGCGACCTCGGAGAGGTTGTGCACCCCCAGCTTCTTGTAGTTCGCGGTGTTCAGCGCCAGCGCGTAGGTGTTGTTCAGCGTCGAGGCCGGCAGCCAGACGATGCCGTTCTTCGCGTCCTCGTCGCGGACCGCCTTCCACTGCTCGTGGGGGTCGATGATCGGCTTGGTGTGGCCGAGGTAGGTGATCCAGCCGGTGCCGGTGTACTCGTACGCGGCGTCCGCCGTGCCGGACCGGACGGCCTCCCGGGCGCCGATCGACCCCTGGATGCTGGTCTTGTCGATGACCAGGGCGCCGGCCGCCTGGAAGACCAGCCCCATGATCTGGCCGAGGACGATCTGCTCGGTGAACTCCTTCGAAGTCACGGTCAGATGCGCCCCGGTGAGCGGGCGGTCCGGATAGCCCGCCTTCGGGCCCGGCAGCACGTTGTCGGACATCGCACTGCCGCTGACCAGGCCACATCCGCCGAGGACGACCGCGGCGAGCAGGGCGACGGCGAGCCGGGTGGCCGGGCGGCGCCGGGGGCGTGCCGGGCGGGGGTGCCTGCTCATGCCGTCACCTCCAGACCGCGCGGACGGAGCAGCAGCTCGGCCAGCGAGGCCAGCCATTCGACCAGCAGGGCGAGCGCCACGGTCAGCACCGAGCCGAGGATGAGGACGGGCATCCGCTGGGTGACGATCCCCGCCGAGATCAGGTCCCCGAGACCGCCGCCACCGCCGAAGGTCGCCAGCGTCGCGGTGCCGACGTTCAGCACCAGGGCCGTACGGACCCCGGCCAGGATCAGCGGTACGGCCAGCGGGAGCTCGACCTGGGTCAGCACGCCGGTGGGGGACATGCCGATGCCGCGGGCGGCCTCGGTCAGCGTCGGGTCGATGCCGCGCAGCCCGGCGATGGTGTTGGCGAGCACCGGCAGCACGGCGTAGATGACCATGCCGACGATCGCCGAGCGGGCGCCGATGCCCAGCCAGATCACCAGCAGCACCAGCAGACCCAGGGCCGGCACCGCCTGCCCGAGGTTGGCGAAGGCCATCGCGACCGGGGTGGCCCGGCGGAGCTTGGACCGGGTCAGGGCGATGCCCAGTGGGATCGCGATGATCAGCACGAAGAAGGTGGAGATCGCGGTCAGCTGGATGTGCTGGCGCAGCGCCAGCCACACCTTGCCGTTGTCCACCGCCTGATGGGCGATGGAGTCCAGCCGGGCGCCGCGGAACCACAGCCAGGTGCCGAGCAGCGCGAGCACCAGGAAGGCCGGCATGAAGGTCCACTTCTGCCAGCTGATCCGGCGCACACCGGCCCGTGCGGACGGGACGGGCGCCTCCCCGGCCGCCAACTCCCGCTGCGACATCTCGACTTCGTCCTTGAAGGCCAGCGCCTCATGGTCGCTCGGGTGCCGCCCGTCCCGGCGCGGGCGCTCGCCGCTCCCGCCGCCGGGGCTCATACGGGGCCTCCCGGGCCGCCCTCGGGGCCGCCCGCCCCGGCCAGGCCCTCCTGCTCCATCTGGGTCTGGCGGGCGCGCCGCTCCTGGAGCTGGTGCTGATGCTCGATCGCTTCGAGGCGGTCCGCCTCCAGCAGCTCATGGACGTTGTTCATCAGCGTCTCCATGTCGACCACGCCGATGTACTCGCCGCGCCGCCCGGTGACCGCGGCCCGGCCCGCGCTGTCGGTGAGCACCGCCTCCAGGGCGTCGCGCAGCGTCGCGTCCCGGGACACGGTGTGCTGGACCAGGGTCCCGGCCCGGGCCAGCGATTCCCTGGCGCGGGCCAGGTCGCCGCGGCGCAGCCATTTGTACGGGCGGCGGTTGCGGTCCAGCAGCAGCAGTTCGTTGTGGGAGCCGGAGCGCAGCCGGTCGAAGATGGTCTCCAGGGGGTCGTCGAGGCCGGCGGTGGGGAAGTCGACCACGCCCACGTCCCGTACGCGGGTCAGGTTCAGCCGCTTGAGTGCCGCCCCGGCGCCCACGAAACCGGAGACGAAGTCGTCGGTCGGGTTGGTGAGGATGGCTTCGGGGGTGTCGAACTGGGCGATGTGCGAGTGCTCGCGGAGCACCGCGATGCGGTCGCCGAGCTTGATGGCCTCGTCGAAGTCGTGGGTGACGAAGCAGATGGTCTTGTGGAGCTCGTGCTGGAGCCGGATCAGCTCGTCCTGGAGGTGGTCGCGGGTGATCGGGTCGACGGCGCCGAACGGCTCGTCCATCAGCAGGACGGGCGGGTCGGCGGCCAGCGCGCGGGCCACGCCGACGCGCTGCTGCTGGCCGCCGGAGAGCTGGCGCGGATAGCGGCCGTGGAATTCGCGCGGGTCCAGGCCGACCAGGTCGAGCATCTCCTCGACCCGGTTGCGCACCCGGCTCTTGGACCAGCCGATCATCTTCGGGACCAGGCCGATGTTCTGGGCGACCGTCATGTGCGGGAAGAGGCCGGACGCCTGGATGGCGTAGCCCACCTTGCGGCGCAGCTTGACCGGGTCCATGTCGGTGACGTCCTCGTCGCCGATCCGGATCCTCCCGTGGGTCGGCTCGATCAGCCGGTTGATCATCTTCAGACAGGTGGACTTGCCGCAGCCCGAGGGCCCCACGAAGATCACGATCTCGCCGGCCTTGACCTCCAGATTGACGTTGTCCACCGCGGGGCTGGGGTTCCCCGGGTAGATCTTCGTCAGGTCCTCCAGATGGATTCTGGCCCCGGAGGCCGGGGCGGTATCGGTCGTCTCAGGCACGGATCCCCCTGGAGATGGTCAGGCGTCCGATCAGGACGTACGCGGCGTCGAAGAGAAGAGCGAGGATGGCGATCCCGAGGGTGCCGGAGAGCACCTGGTTGAGGGAGTTGGCGCTGCCCAGCGAGGCGATCCCGCGGAAGATCTCGTTGCCCAGGCCGGGGCCGGAGGCGAAGGCGGCGATGGCGGCGATGCCCATCAGCATCTGGGTGGCGACCCGGATGCCGGTGAGGATGGGCGGCCAGGCCAGCGGCAGTTCGATGCGGAAGAGCTGGGTGGAGCGCGACATTCCGATGCCCCTGGCCGCGTCGATCAGGTCCGGGTCCACCCCGCGCAGCCCGACGATGGCGTTACGGACCACCGGCAGCAGCCCGTACAGGGTCAGGGCGATCACCGTCGGGGGGACGCCGAGGCCGACGATCGGGATCAGCAGACCGATCAGGGCCAGGGAGGGGATGGTCAGGATGGTGGCCGTCGAGGTGGTGGCGAGGTTGCCCGCCCACTCGCTGCGATAGGTCGCCACGGCGATGCAGACCCCCAGCACGGTGGCCAGCACCATGCACTGGAAGACCGCGCTGGCGTGCTGATATGTGTCCGTCAGCAGCTGGGCGTGCCGGGTGCCGACGTACTCCCAGAAGCTCACTCGGTCTCCTCGGTTCAGTCTCCCGATGCTTGTTTCACCAGCGGGATGATCCGCAACGGAACCGGATTTTCCATCACGATTGCCGTCGAGGCCCGCACGATGCCATCAAAGCCCACAACCCGGTCGATCACCCGCTGTAGATCGGCGTTGGAACGGGCGACGAGCCTGCACAGCATGTCCCCATGTCCCGTCGTTGTATGCAGCTCCAACACCTCGGGAACGGTCGTCAAGTGGGCGCGTACGTCATTCCCTTGACCTTGTTTGATCTCCAGCGTGGCAAAAGCGGTCACGGGATAGCCGAGCGCCGCCGGGTCCACCTCCGGCCCGAAGCCCCGGATCACTCCATTCGACTGAAGCCGGTCGAGCCGGGCCTGGACCGTGCCGCGCGCCACCCCCAGCCGCCGGGACGCCTCCAGCACCCCGATCCGCGGCTCCTCGGCGAGCAGCTCCAGCAGCGCCCCGTCCAAATGATCGATCGCCATCGGCCGTCCCTTCGCTTTTGATGGTCATCATGTACAGATAGCCTGGCGATGCCGCCGTTTCACTAGGCATAATGCCCAGAGGATCCGCGAACTATTGCGCACCTTGTGGATCGGAGAGACTCTGCGGCCATGGCAGACACCACGATGCACCCTCAGCCCACCACCCCCGGCGCGACCCGGCAGGCGGACCCCTTCCCGGTCAAGGGGATGGACGCGGTCGTCTTCGCCGTCGGGAACGCCAAGCAGGCCGCGCACTACTACTCGACCGCCTTCGGCATGAAGCGCGTCGCCTACTCCGGTCCGGAGAACGGCAGCCGGGAGACCGCGAGTTATGTGCTCGAATCCGGCGGCGCCCGGTTCGTGTTCACCTCCGTCATCAAGCCCACCACCGAGTGGGGCCACTTCCTCGCCGACCATGTCGCGGCCCACGGTGACGGCGTCATCGACCTCGCCATCGAGGTCCCGGACGCCCGCGCCGCCTACGAGCACGCCGTCGCCCAGGGAGCCACCGGCCTCATCGAGCCGCACGACCTCAAGGACGAGCACGGCACCGTCGTCCTCGCGGCCATCGCCACCTATGGCAAGACCCGGCACACCCTCGTCGAGCGCTCCGGCTACGACGGTCCCTACCTGCCCGGTTTCGACGCCGTCGAGCCGCTGGTGGAGACCGGCCCGCGGCGTTTCCAGGCCATCGACCACTGCGTCGGCAACGTGGAACTCGGCAAGATGAACGAGTGGGTGGCCTTCTACAACAAGGTCATGGGCTTCACCAACATGAAGGAGTTCGTGGGCGACGACATCGCCACCGAATACAGCGCGCTGATGTCGAAGGTCGTCGCCGACGGCACGCTCAAGGTCAAGTTCCCGATCAACGAGCCCGCGATCGCGAAGAAGAAGTCACAGATCGACGAGTACCTGGAGTTCTTCGGCGGCCCCGGCGTCCAGCACATCGCGCTGGCCACCAACGACATCGTCGCCAGCGTCCGGGCGATGCGGGCCTCCGGTGTGGAATTCCTGGACACCCCCGACTCCTACTACGACACCCTCGGCGAGTGGGCCGGCGAGACCCGGGTGCCGGTGGAGACGCTCCGCGAGCTGAAGATCCTGGTCGACCGGGACGAGGACGGCTATCTGCTGCAGATCTTCACCAAGCCGGTCCAGGACCGGCCGACCGTGTTCTTCGAGATGATCGAGCGGCACGGCTCCATGGGCTTCGGCAAGGGCAACTTCAAGGCCCTCTTCGAGGCGATCGAGCGGGAGCAGGAGCGGCGCGGCAATCTCTGACCGCCCGCCCGTCACCCGACCTCCACCCCCAGAAGACAGCGCTGCGCGCCGACTGCCCCGGCGGGCCGTACACGATCTTCCGTGTGCGGCCCGCGGATGCGAGGCTGAGGGTATGGACCTCATCGCACGTCTGCGCGCCGGGCTCCCGGATGAAGCGATCCTCACCGACCCCGACATCACCGGCTCCTACGCCAACGACATGGCGAGCTTCTGCGAGGCCGGCACCCCCGCCGTGGTCGTGCTGCCGCGCACCGTCGAGCAGGTCCAGCACATCATGCGGACGGCCACCGAGCTGCGGGTCCCGGTCGTCCCGCAGGGGGCGCGTACGGGGCTGTCGGGCGCCGCCAACGCCTCCGACGGCTGCCTCGTGCTCTCGCTGGTCAAGATGGACCGGATCATCGAGATCAATCCCGTCGACCGGATCGCGGTGGTCGAACCCGGTGTCATCAACGCCGTGCTGTCCCGCGCGGTGAACGAGCACGGCCTCTACTACCCGCCCGATCCCTCCAGTTGGGAGCAGTGCTCCATCGGCGGGAACATCGGCACCGCCTCCGGCGGCCTGTGCTGCGTCAAATACGGTGTCACCGCCGAGTACGTCCTCGGCCTGGACGTCGTCCTCGCCGACGGCCGGCTGCTGACCTGTGGCCGGCGCACCGCCAAGGGCGTCGCGGGCTACGACCTCACCCGGCTGTTCGTCGGCTCCGAGGGAAGTCTGGGCATCGTCGTCCGCGCCGTCCTCGCGCTCAAGCCGGAGCCGCCCCAACAGCTCGCCCTGGCCGCCGAGTTCCCCTCCACCGCGGCGGCCTGTGAAGCCGTCTGCGAGATCATGGCCCGCGGTCACGCCCCCGCGCTGCTGGAGCTGATGGACCGGACGAGCATCCGCGCGGTCAACGCCATGGCGCAGATGGGGCTGCCGGACAGCACCGAGGCGCTGCTGCTGGCCGCCTTCGACACCCCCGAGCCGGCCGCCGACCTCGCCGCCGTCGGCGCGCTGTGCACCGCGGCCGGCGCCACCGAGGTCGTGCCCGCAGAGACCGCCGCCGAGTCCGATCTGCTGCTCCAGGCCCGCCGGCTGACCCTGACCGCGCTGGAAAAGGTCAAGTCCGCCACGATGATCGACGATGTGTGCGTGCCGCGTTCCCGGCTCGCCGAGATGCTCGACGGCACCGCCGCCATCGCCGAGAAGTACGGCCTGACCATCGGCGTCTGCGCCCACGCGGGGGACGGCAACACCCACCCCACGGTCTGCTTCGACGCCGCCGATCCGGACGAGTCCCGCCGGGCCCGTGCCTCCTTCGACGACATCATGGCGCTCGGCCTCCAGCTGGGCGGCACCATCACCGGTGAGCACGGGGTCGGTGTCCTGAAGAAGGAGTGGCTGGCGCGCGAACTGGGGCCGGTGGGGCTGGAGTTGCAGCGCGGCATCAAGGATGTCTTCGACCCGCTGGGAATTCTCAACCCGGGCAAGCTTTTCTGAGGTCCACGGGAATTGCTGCCGCGTATTTTACCCGTGGTCGTCAGTACGTGCAGAAAGGTTGAGTCCGCGCCGAGGTCCTGACGTGGCGGGGCCGGGACCTTCTGCCTATCCTGAACGAGAATTACCGCGCCCGACGGTCCATTCATGAGAAGTCCGACCGCAGCGGCCAATACAGGGATTCCGCCGCTCGATGGTGCCCGCGCGCACGATTTTCGTCGTGAGGGAGAGCAATTCCCATGGACCTCCACACCATCACCGAAGTCGTCCGGCGACCGGCCGCCCGGCCGGGCGCGGACTGGCACCCGGGCGATGCCTGGCTCGCCGGCGGCACCTGGCTGTACTCCGTGGAGCAGCCCGACCTGCACCGCCTGATCGACCTGACGGCGTTGCCCTGGGACCCCCTCGTCCCGAGCGAGGCGGGCCTCGGCATCGGCGCGACCTGCACCATCAGCGAGCTGTATGCCTGTGCCCTGCCGGAGGAGTGGACCGCGGCCCCGCTTTTCACCAAGAGCTGTGAGGCGTTCCTGTCCTCGTTCAAGGTCTGGAGCGCGGCCACCGTCGGCGGCAATATCTGTATGTCCCTGCCGGCCGGCCCCATGATCACGCTGACCGTCGCCCTGGAGGCGCGGTACGACCTCTGGGCCGCCGACGGGTCCGCCCGCACCGTCGATGCCCTCTCCTTCGTGACCGGCAACAACGAGAACATTCTGGCCCCTGGGGAAATCCTGCGGCGTATCGACATTCCCGCGCACGCCCTGCGGAAACGCACCGCGCACCGCCGCTTCTCGCTGACCCGCCTCGGCCGTTCGACGGTCTTCCTCATCGGTACGCAAACGCCCGGAACGAGCGATCTGCTGCTGACGATTACCGCCGGCACCACCCGCCCCCTCCGCATGGGATTCGACACCCTGCCCGATGAGCGGACGCTGCGGCAGCGCATCGATGACCTCCCCGCCGATATCTGGTTCGACGATCCCAACGGGTCGCCCGGTCACCGCCGTCACCTGACGCAGCATTTCGCCGAGGAAATCCGCCGCGAACTCATGGCTGGGGGCCCGGGATGACCTACCGCGTGAACGGCAAGAGCTTCGACGAGGAACCGGATCCCGGTCAGTGCCTGCGTACCTTTCTCCGCGCACTGGGCCACTTCGGCGTCAAAAAGGGGTGCGACGCGGGCGATTGCGGCGCCTGCACGGTATGGCTGGACGGGGCTCCCGTACACAGCTGCATCACCCCCGCCTTCCGCGCGGACGGCCGTGAGGTGACCACGATCGAAGGGCTCGGCGCACCCGGCAATCTGCATCCGGTGCAGCGGCAGTTCCGCGATGCCCCGGGATTCCAGTGCGGTTTCTGCACCGCAGGAATGATCATGACATCGGCCACGTTCACCGAGGCCCAGAAAGCGGACCTGCCGCGGGCGTTGAAAGGAAACCTCTGCCGCTGCACCGGCTACCGGGGGATCGAGGACGCGGTGAAAGGCGTCGTCGGCGTGGCGAAGGCCGCACCGGGAAAGGCCGTCGGAACGAGCGTCGGTGCGCCCGCGGCCGAGGACGTGGTCACCGGCCGCGCCCCCTTCACGATGGACACCGAGCTCGACGGCATGCTGCACCTCAAGGTGCTGCACTCGCCCCACGCGCACGCCCGCATCGTCTCGATCGACAAGACCGCCGCCCTCGCGGTGCCCGGCGTGCACCGCGTCTACACCTGGGAAGACGTGCCGCGCAGACGCTTCACCACGGCCATCCACACCGACCATCTGGTGGATCCGGACGACACCTACCTCCTCGACCGCACGGTCCGCTTCGTCGGCCAGCGCGTGGTCGCGGTCCTGGCCGACACCGTCGGGGCGGCGGAGGAGGGCTGCCGCCGGGTCGCCGTGGAGTACGAGGTGCTGCCCGCGGTGTTCGACGCCGAAGAGGCCATGGCCGACGGGGCGCCACAGCTGCACGAGGCGGTCGATCCGTTCGTCCTGGACCCCGTTCACAACACCCTGGTCGAGATCCATGCACAGATCGGCGATATCGACGCGGGATTCGCCGAGGCGGACGTGATGCACGAGGGCACGTACTTCTCCCCGCGGGTGCAGCACGCGCATCTGGAGACCCATGGCTCGATCGCCTGGATGGAGAACGGCCGGCTGAACGTCCGCACCAGTTCGCAGTCGCCGTCGATCGCCAAGGTCAAACTGGCCCATCTGTTCGCGCTGCGCCCGGACCAGCTCCGGGTGTTCTGCGCACGCGTCGGCGGCGGATTCGGCGGCAAACAGGAAGTGATCTCGGAGGATCTGGCCGCACTCGCCACCCTCGACACCGGGCGGCCGGTCTGCTTCGAATACACCCGGGAAGAGGAATTCACCACCGCCTCGCCACGGCATCCCATGACGCTGACGGTCAAGCTCGGCGCGACGGCGAACGGAAAGCTCACCGCGCTCCAGGTCCGCAATGTCTCGAACACCGGCGCTTACGGCAACCACGCCGGCGAAACGCTCTACGCGGGCGGCGCCGCCGTCATGATCTACCGCTGCGCCAACAAGAAGTACGACGCGTTCTCCGTCTATACCAACACCGTGCCGAGCGGCGCCCTGCGCGGTTACGGGATGACCCAGCCGGCCTTCGCCGTGGAATGCGCGATGGACGAACTCGCCCTGGCCCTGCACATGGATCCGCTCGAACTGCGCCGCCGCAATATCGTGCGGCCGGGCGATCCGCTCCTTTCCATGGACGAGGGCCCCGACGACGTGGTGTTCACCGAGGACGGGCTCGCCACGTGCATCGACCTGGTGGATGAGGCGATGGCCCACAACGCCGGCGAGCCGTCCCCCGGCCCCGGGTGGCTCGTCGGGAACGGCGTCGCGAGTTCCCTGCACGAGACCGCGCCGCCGACCGAACACCTTTCGGAAGCCTGGGTGACGCTCGGCGACGATCTCGTGTACGAACTCGCGGTCGGCACCGTCGAATTCGGTGAGGGCACCTCGACCGCGCATGTCCAGATCGCGGCCCAGCAGCTGGGCACGACGCCGTCGCGCATTCGCCTGGTGCAATCCGACACCGACCGTACGGGATTCGACACCGGCGCCTTCGCGAGTGCCGGACTCTTCGTGGCGGGCAATGCGGTCCTCCGCGCGGCCAATGCCGTCCGGGACCGCATCCTGGAATTCGCCGCCGCCCACTCCGGCGTCCATGTCGTGATGTGCTCGATGGACGACGAGAGTGTCGTCTGCGGTGACCGGCGGGTGCCGCTGGCGGAACTCGTCGCCACCGCCCGCGCGCGCGGCATCCGCTTCTCCGCCGCCCGTAAGGCCTATGGCTCCCCCCGCAGCGTCACCTCCAATGCGCAGGGATTCCGGGTCGCCGTCCATCCGGTGACGGGCGAGATCCGCATCCTTTACAGCGTCCAGGCGACCGATGCCGCCGTCATCATCAACCCCGCACAGGTCCGGGGGCAGGTGGAAGGCGGGGTCGCCCAGGGAATCGGCTTCGCCCTGACCGAGAATCACCATGTCGATGAGAACGGCGTCATGGTCAACCCGAACTTCCGCAATTACCGCATCCCCACCTACGCCGATATTCCCCGCACGGAGGTGCTGCTGGTGGACTCGTCGGATTCCGTCGGGCCCCTGCGGTCGAAGGGGATCGCGGAATGCTGTATCAATCCGGTGGCTCCCGCGCTGGCGAACGCGCTCCACGACGCCACGGGCGTCCGCTGCCGCGCCCTGCCGCTGACCCCGGAACGGATCTACCGGCAGCTCAGCGAAAGCCGCCCGGTGACGACGGGACTGCGCACATGACCACCGAAAAGCCGGCCGGCACCGAGGCGACGGTCATCATCGGGCAGAAGGTCCGCGCCGGACTGGAGCGGGAATTCGAGGCATGGCAGGAGGAGGTCAACGCCGCTGCCGCCGGTTACGCGGGATTCCTCGGCGCCGAGATCTCCCGGCCGACCTCCCTGCAGCCCGACTGGGTGGTGGTCTACCGGTTCGACTCGATCGCCCATCTGCAGGCGTGGATCAACAGCGCCACCCGGCAGCGCTTTCTCGACCGCGGCCGGAAATACCTCGACGGCCCCGCGACCCAGCAGGTCGTCAGCGGCGGCACCCAGACACCGGACCCGCTGGTGACCGTCGTCGTCACCCACCGCGTCCACCCGGACCACACCGAGGCATTCCTCGCCTGGCAGCGTCGGATGACCGAGGAGGAGAGCAGCTTCGAGGGCTTCCGCGGAACCGAACTGTTCCGTCCGATCGAGGGCCTTCAGGACGAATGGACCACGCTCTACCGCTTCGACAGCGCCGAGCACCTCGACGCCTGGCTGACCTCGGGCAAGCGGAAGGAAGTCCTCGCGGAGGGCGAGAAGTTCCATGACTTCCGCATGCGCACGATCGACAACTCCTTCGGCAGCTGGTTCGCCTTCGAGGAGAACGGCAGGGAGGCGCCGCCGCCCTCGGAGACCAAAACCTCCGTCGCGGTCTGGGTCGGCCTCTATCCGACCGTGGTGCTGCTGACGCTCGCCCTGTCACCGGCGCACCTGCCGCTCTGGCTGAACCTGCTCATCGGCAACCTGCTGTCGAGCTTCATCATGAGCTTCCTGACCATGCCCTTCTATGTGAACCCGCTGCTCAGGCGGTGGCTGCGGCCCCGCCCGGACGCCCCGCCGGCCCGGACGAACCTCATCGGACTCGGCCTCGTCGCCGCGGTGATGGTGTTCTGGGCCGCGGTCTTCTTCCTCGTCACCACCCAGATCTGGCATCTGCCCTGACCAAGCGCCCCGCCCGGACCGTGACCCGGATGTACACGGCAGGGGCAAGGACGGTTGACTGCCCCCATGACGATCAACGATCCGCACAGACCCGGCGAGGGAATGGTCACCTTCCGGGTGACCGGCCAGGGCGTCGACGACATCACCTACGCCGTCCAGGCACCCGGGGACTCCGGCAGTGAAGAGCAGGTGACCCGGCCGGAGTTGCCGTGGTTCGTGGTGACCGACGCGCGCGGGGTGGGCGCCATGCCGATGCTCACCCTCACCCTCGACGGGCCGGACGCCTATGCCGAGTGCGAGATCCTCACGGACGGCGCACCGGCCGTCCGCGGTACCGTGCACGGCCCGGCCGCGACTGCCGTGTTCATGGCACGTGCGGCCGCCTCATAGAGTGCCGCCATGGATTCCGTTCTCCCCGTCGTCATCGCCCTTCTGGCGCTCGCCGCCGTCATGTTGATCTCGGCCACCGACCGCCGCGCCAAGACGCTGGAGCGCCGGCTCCACCGGCTGGAACACAAGGTCGACCGGCTGCTGGCGCACGCCGGCATCGAGGAGCCGCAGCCCGCCGGGATGGCCGAGATCGACCAGCTGCTGTCCCAGGGCAAGAAGATCCAGGCGATCAAGGTGCACCGCGAGGTCACCGGCTCCGGACTCGCCGAGGCCAAGGAAGCGGTCGAACGCCGGATGCGCTGACGGCCCGTTGGGCTGAGGATGGCCAGAAGGACCCGCCGGGCCCCAGCGGGCCACCTCATGCCCACGCAGGAAGCGAGAGCCGATGGCAGCGACCGAAGCCACCAAAGCCGCTGATGAGGCGTATGACGTCATTGTGCTGGGAGCGGGGCCGACCGGTGAGAACCTCGCCGACCGGGCCCACGCCGCCGGGCTGAGCGCGGTGATCGTGGAGAGCGAGCTGGTCGGCGGCGAATGCTCCTACTGGGCGTGTATGCCCAGCAAGGCCCTGCTGCGCCCGGTCACCGCCCGCTCCGAGGGCCGCCGGGTGCCCGGCCTCAGGGACGCCGTGGACGTCCCCCTGGACGCGCCCGCCGTACTCGCCCATCGCGACGCCATCACCTCCTACTGGAAGGACGACGGGCAGGTCCGCTGGCTGGACTCCGCCGGTATCGACCTGGTGCGCGGCCAGGGACGCCTGGCCGGGCCGCGCAGAGTGGTCGTCAACGGCGGCCGGGTGCTCACCGCCCGGCACGCGGTCGCGGTCTGCACGGGCAGCCGCGCGGTGCTGCCCCCCATCCCCGGGCTCGCCGAGGCCAGGCCCTGGACCAGCCGCGACGCCACCAGCGCCAAGAGCGTGCCGGGCCGTCTCGTGGTGGTCGGCGGCGGGGTCGTCGGCGTCGAGATGGCCACCGCCTGGCGGGCCCTGGGCGCCTCCGTGACGCTGCTGGTCCGCGGCGACGGACTGCTGCCGCGGATGGAGCCGTTCGCCGGCCACCTCGTCGCGGAGTCGCTCGCCGAGGCCGGGGTCTTCCTGCGGACCGGCGTCGAGGTGCGCGAGGTGCGCCGGGAGGCCCCGGGCGGCCCGGTCACCGTCCTGCTGGACTCCGGGGACGAGATCGTCGCCGATGAGCTCCTGATCGCCACCGGCCGGGCCCCGCGCACCGAGGACATCGGCCTGGACACGGTCGGACTGCCGCACGGCTCCTGGCTGGACGTCGACGACAGCCTGCGGGTGAAGGGAGTCACCGGCGGCTGGCTCTACGGCGTCGGCGACGTCAACCACCGCGCCCTCCTCACCCACCAGGGCAAGTACCAGGCCCGGATCGCCGGCGCCGCGATCGCCGCGCGCGCCCGGGGCGTCCCGATCCTGGAGACCGACCCCTGGGGCGCGCACGCCGCCACCGCGGACCTCCGCGCCGTCCCGCAGGTCGTCTTCAGCGACCCGGAGGCCGCCGCGGTGGGCCTGAGCGCGGCCGAGGCCGAGAAGGCCGGATACCGCACCCGGGTGGTCGACCAGGACCTGTCGGCGGTGGCCGGGGCGTCCCTGTACGCGGACGGCTACCGCGGCCGGGCCCGGATGGTCGTCGACCTGGACCGGGAGGTGCTGCTGGGCGCCACCTTCGTCGGCTTCGGTGTCGGAGAGCTGCTGCACGCCGCGACCGTCGCGGTGGCCGGTGAGGTCCCCATCGAGCGGCTGTGGCACGCGGTGCCCTCCTATCCCACGATCAGCGAGGCGTGGCTGCGGCTGCTGGAGGCATACCGGGGCTGAGGCACCGCCGGACCGTGCGGCACCGGACGCCGTCCGCGCCCGGCGCCGCGGCGCGCCCCGGCCCGGCTGTCGTCCCGTCACACCCCGTTCCCCGGCGGCCCGTTCGTCCGCCACCCGTTATGCCCCCGGCTCCGGGGCCTCGTCCACGGGCCGGGGGCCGCCCGGCCGCAGCTCGTCCCCGGACGCCATCGCGAACAGCGCGCTCAGCCCTTTGTCGAGGCCCAGATGCCGCTGCTCGGACCCCGGCGGCACCACCCGCAGCGTGCGCTCCAGCCACGCCGAGACCGCCGCGGCCGGCGCCTCCAGCAGGGCCTGCCCGTCCGGCGAGTCCAGCGCTATGCAGACCAGGCTGCGGCCGGCCGGCTTCGCCGGCCACACCCGCACATCGCCGTCGCCGCACGGCCGGAAGACGCCCTCGACGAGGAGTTCACGGGCGAACGTCCAGCTGACGGGGGAGTCCGAACCGATGTGAAAGGTGACATGGACGGCGTACGGGTCATCCGTCCGGTACCGCAGCCGGGCCGGCACCGGAATGCTGCGCTCCGGCGACAGGACCAGGCCCAGCTCCAGCTCTCTTTCCACCACGGTGTGCATGGGGTCCGCCTCTCTTCGCTTCCTGCGGGCCCCCGATACCGGGCCCGCACGGAGAGAGAGCCGCCAACCGCCGAACCCTTACACGACTTCGTACAACTTTTTTCCCGCGCCTCTTCCAGGTGGTCGTCGGCGGGCACGGCCACCGCGGGAACCCGGGGTCTGATAGATGTGGACGCCGCCTTGCGGCAGACTGCACCCCACACCCACCAGGCCGAGTACAGATACGGGACTACGGATATGAGCGCTCCTACCTCAGGATCCGCCGGCGGCAGCCCCACGCCAGGCTTCTACCCGGACCCGTCCATCCCCGGCTACATCCGGTACTGGAACGGTGCCGCGTGGGTGCCGGGCACCAGCCGGCCCGCCCCCGCCGAGGGCGAGGCGATGCCCGCCCCACCGCCCGGTGTGGCCCCGTCGCCCTCTCCCGCCCCCGCCGTCGAGGAGACCGGCCCGGTCTTCTTCGACGAGGAGGAGGCGGCCGGCGGCTCCGCGGTGCCCGCCGTACGCCAGAGCGGTGAGGTCGCCCCCGCGAGCTGGGACGACCCGGCCCGGCTGCACGGCACCGGCCCCGAGCCGGCCGCCGCCTGGCAGGCCGATGCCTCCCGGCAGGCCGGCTTCGGCGGGGAGCCCGACCGCCGGGTCTCGTGGGGCTCGCCGGACCAGGCCCCCGCCGGTACGCCGTCGGGCGCCGCCTCCTGGGGCGCGGTGCCGCCGCAGCGCGAGGGGCAGGGGGCCGACGCCGCGGCCGGTGAGGTGCCCGGCGCCGCCGCGCAGGGCCCGGGGGTCCCGTCCGACGGGACGGTCGCCATCCGCGCCGTGAACCCGGCCGCCCGCCGCGGCGGCAACTCCGGCGACCAGGGCACCACCGCGATCCGCGCGGTACGGCCCGAGGGCGGCAAGCCCGCCAAGGGCAACGAGACGATGGCGATCCGCGTCGCGGGCGGCGGCCGGCCCCCGTCCGCCGCGCCCGATGACGCCTCCCCGCAGTCGCTGCCGGCCGGCGGCGACCGACCGCAGAACAGTCCCGCCCAGCAGAGCCCCGCGCCGCAGAGCCCGGCCCCGCAGACGCCGGCCCAGCAGAGCCCCGCCCCGCAGCGTCCTGCCCCGCAGACGCCGGCCCAGCAGAACGCCGCCCCGCAGCGTCCCGCCCCGCAGGCCCCGGTGCAGCAGCAGCCCGTACAGCAGGCGGCCGCACCCGCCGCCGGTGTGCCGCCGCAGGGCGGTGCCGCGGCGGCCCGGCCCGGTCCGCAGGGCGCCGACGCCGACGGGGTCATCCCCTGGAAGCCGCCGACCGCCGCCGACCCCTTCGCGGCCATGGCGCAGGCCGCGCAGGGCCACCCGGCCGGTCTCGGCCGCAGGTTCGCGGCCCGGCTGATCGACACGCTGGTGCTGGGCGCGCTCACCGCCGCGGTCGCCGTCCCGATGTGGGGCACGGTCACCGACCACCTCGACGCCAAGGTCGAGGCGGCCAAGCAGTCCGGCCGCCAGGTGACGGTCTATCTGGTCGACGGCACCACGACACCGGTCTTCGCCACGATCCTGGCCGTCCTGCTGATCGGCGGTGCGCTCTACGAGGCGCTGCCGACCCTCAAGTGGGGCCGCACCCTGGGCAAGAAGCTGTGCGGCGTACGGGTCCTCGACATCGAGAGCCACGACACCCCGACCCTCGGCGCCGCGCTCAAGCGCTGGTTCCTCTACAGCGTGCTCGGCGTCCTCGTCATCGGCGTGCTGAACGTCGTCTGGTGCCTGTTCGACCGGCCGTGGCGCCAGTGCTGGCACGACAAGCTGGCCCGGACCTTCGTCGCCTCCGGCTGACCCCCGGCGCGGGGCGGGGCCGCCGCACCGGCCGTTCCCCCGAACGGACCTCGCCGGATGCGGCGGGCCGCGAGATGGCGTCGACTCGGGCCATGAGTACCGACCAGCCCCGGCCCGGCCCCGGTGAGCCGCCGGAGAACGATCCGTTCCAGAAGCCGCAGGAGCCCCCGGCGGGCGGCGCCCCCCGCAACAGCGCGCCCCGGGAGAACGGCTCGCCCCGCAACAACGCGCCGCACGGCGGCGATGCGGGCGGCAGCGGTACGGGCGGTCAAGGCGGTGCGCCGCCACCCCCGGAGGGCGCGCCGCCGCCCGGTGGCACCCCGCCGTCCTGGGGCACCCCGCCACCCGGTGGCACCCCGCCGCCCGGTGCCGGCGGCCCGTACGCGGGCGGTCCGTACGGCGGTGGCCCGTATGCCGGGGATCCCTACGGCGGGCAGTACGGAGTGGCCGATCCGCTGGCCGGGATGCCGCCGCTGGCGAACCGCGGCCGCCGGCTCGTGGCGCGCATCATCGACGCGATCATCGTCGGGGTGCCGGTCTGGCTGATCATGACCGCGATCGTCGGCGGGGTGGACTTCTTCACCACCGACGGTGACATGGCCGGCCGGCAGTCCACGGTCTCCGGCGTCACCTTGCTGGTGTATCTGATCTACGAGGGCCTGATGCTCAGCAGCCGCGGCCAGACCGTCGGCAAGATGGCGATGAAGATCCGGGTGGCGATGCTCGCGGACGGGTCGATCCCGCACGGCCAGCCGGGCTGGGTGCGGGCCGCGGTCTATTCGCTGCCGGAGATCGTGCCGTGCTGCGGCTTCATCTTCTGGCTGATCAACGTGCTGTGGTGTACCTGGGACAAGCCGTACCAGCAGTGTCTGCACGACAAGGCGGCGAAGACCGTGGTGGTGTCCACGGAGACGGAGCCGGCCGCCAAGTCAGCGTGAGTGTTCGCCGATCCGGGCCTCACCGGCGCCGGCCGACCGGGCGAGGCCGCTCCAAGCGGCGGGCCGGGGGCGCTCGGACGGCGTGGGAACGGCCTCCAACGGGGCGGACGGCGCGGGCGGCCCGTTCCGTACGACATGCCGGCGGACCACCCGTGACACCCCGGGCATCGGCACCGTCATGGCGACCAGCAGCCCGAGCCCGAGCCCGGCGATGGCGATGACCGCGACCCCGATGCCGGTCTCCGTCTGGGAGAGCAGCAGCATCGCGAGGGTGGAGAAAAAGACGGTGGCCGAACCGTAGGCGAGCTGTGCGGCGGTCGGACGAGGCATGGCGGATCCGTCCTCGGAGGGTCGGCAGGGGGTGTCGGTCAGGGCGCGCCGGAAAAGGAGCCTACGGTCGTCAATGCCCGAGCGGAACGCCGGGTAAGCGTGACCTAACCCACGGTTCGGGGCACAGGGGGCGCACAACGCCGTGGTGATTTCCCGGGCGTTGTGACGTCCTGGCAGCTGGGGGCGGGGGCGCATGCCCGGCGGGCATATACACCGGGCCCCTGCCCGACGAATCCGCGTCCGACGGCATGCCGCTGCCCGACGTCCGATAGCCGCAACTCGCGGACCGAGTAACGTACTTCGCTGACGTGCCCAAGTCAAGATCTGTCTTTTTCATCGTACTTCCGGTCGAATGCCCTCGAACAGTGACCGGTTCGATGGGGAGGACAGCGCCAAGTGAGAGACAGCAGACGGGTGTTCAGATCGGCCGCCCTGGCCACGGCAATCGCCGCGATCGGGGCGGCCGCTTTTTCTTCGGGGGTGGCGGCGGCCGACGCGCAGGGACCGTCGCCGGTCGCCAAGCGTCATGACCCGGCTCCCGAGCGGGCCGTGAACCATGACCTCAAGGGCCCGTTCAGTGCCCGGCAGGCGGCCCAGCGCAAGGAAGCGCTCCAGCAGGTCATCTCCGGCGACGCCACGGCGACCGAGCGGAACGGCTCCCGGGTCGTCAAGCTCGGCAAGAGCAAGTACGTCGAGCTGGCCCGGCAGAAGACCGACAAGATCTTCACCGTCCTGGTGGACTTCGGCGACAAGGTCGACAACACCACGATGTTCGACCCGGACGGCGACGGCCCCAAGCCCCCGGTGAAGAAGTACGGCGGCGACCCCGGCCCGGCGCACAACCAGATAGCCGAGCCGGACCGTGCCAAGGACAACAGCACGGCCTGGCAGAAGGACTTCAACCGGAAGCACTTCCAGGACCTCTACTTCTCGCACGACAAGAAGAAGCAGTCGCTGGCCAAGTACTACGAGAAGCAGTCCTCGGGCCGCTACTCCGTCCAGGGCGAGGTCTCCGACTGGGTCAAGGTCGACTGGAACGAGGCCCGTTACGGGTCCAACTACTGCGGCCAGACCAACTGCTCCAGCGCCTGGGACCTGATCCGCGACGGCGTCAACCAGTGGGCCAAGAACCAGAAGGCGGCCGGCCGCACCGACGCGCAGATCAAGACGGACCTCGCCAAGTACGACCGGTGGGACCGCTACGACCACGACGGCGACGGCAACTTCAACGAGCCCGACGGGTACATCGACCACTTCCAGATCGTGCACGCCGGTGAGGACGAGTCCGCCGGCGGCGGCGTCCAGAAGACCAACGCCATCTGGGCGCACCGCTGGTACGCGTACGGCACCGACGCCGGCAAGACCGGCCCCGGCGCGAACAAGGCGGGCGGCACCCAGATCGGCGACACCGGCATCTGGGTCGGCGACTACACGATGCAGCCGGAGAACGGCGGACTCGGCGTCTTCGCCCACGAGTACGGTCACGACCTGGGCCTGCCGGACGAGTACGACACCTCCGGCACCGGTGAGTCCTCGGTGGACTTCTGGTCGCTGATGTCGGGCGGCTCCTGGCTCGGCACCGGCAAGGACTCCATCGGTGACCTGCCCGGCGACATGAGCGCCTGGGACAAGCTCCAGCTGGGCTGGCTCAACTACGGCAAGGCGAAGGCCGCGAAGAAGTCCACCCACAAGCTGGGCGTCGCCGAGTACAACACCAAGAACAAGCAGGCGGTGGTCGTCGAGCTGCCGGCCAAGGCGGTCAAGACCGACATCGTGCAGCCCGCGGAAGGCTCCAAGCAGTGGTGGAGCAACATGGGCGACAACCTCAAGAACACCCTGTCCCGGCCGGTGGACCTCACCGGTAAGGCCAAGGCGTCGCTGACGCTCAAGGGCTGGTGGGACATCGAGAAGGACTACGACTACCTCTACGCCGAGGTCTCCACCGACGGCGGCAGCAACTGGACGGCCCTGGACGGGACCGCGGCCGGCAAGGCCATCCCGCGCGACGGCAGCGACAAGCCCGCCCTGACCGGCACCGTGGCCGCCTACCAGGACCTCGTCTACCCGCTGGACGCCTACGCGGGCAAGAAGATCGACCTGCGCTTCCGCTACCAGACCGACGGCGGCGCGGCCCAGAAGGGCTTCGCGGCCGACACCGTCAGCGTGGTCGCCGACGGCAAGCCGCTGTTCAGCGACAACGCCGAGGGCGACGACAACGGCTGGACCGCCAAGGGCTTCTCGCGCCTCGGCGCGTCCTTCACCAAGGACTACCCGCAGTACTACATCGCGGAGAACCGCCAGTACGTGTCGTACGACAAGACCCTCAAGGTCGGCCCGTACAACTTCGGCTGGACCACCGCCAAGCCGGGCTGGGTGGAGCACTTCCCGTACCAGAACGGTGTGCTGATCTGGCTGTGGGACACCTCGCAGGCGGACAACAACGTCGGCCTGCACCCGGGCCACGGGCAGATCCTGCCGGTCGACGCGCATCCCAAGGCCGAGCGCTGGGCGGACGGCAAGCTGATGCGCAACCGCTTCCAGTCCTACGACTCGACCTTCACCCGCTTCCGGACCGACGGCCTCACGCTGCACCGGGACGGCAAGGAGGTGAAGATCGCCTCGAAGAAGGGCGTGACGCTCTTCGACGACCGGCACGGCGTCTACTACGACAAGGCGAACCCGACCGGTGGTGTGATCGTTCCTGACACCAACACCCGGATCAAGGTCACCAAGGAGGCCCGGGACGGCTCCACGGTGACGCTGCGGATCGGCTCTGCCGGTAAGTAAAAGGTAAATCCGCAGGTCAGATGCTGTTCGGCCGTCGCCCACTAGCGGGCGGCGGCCGATTAGCGTTTAGATGCGTTCTACAGTTCCTTGTTGACGCGAAGTCTCACGGGGGAGATATGAAGATGTCCGGTGGTGGTTTCATCAGGCTTCCCGGCGGAAGCGTGGTGGTCGCCCTCTCGCTGCCCAGGCCGCCGCACGGCGCCCGGGCCGGCCTGTACGACTGCGGTTGCCGGGTCCGGGTCCTGGTCCATGCCGTGAACCGACAGCGCGCCCTGACCAGGCTGCGCAACCTCGGTCTGCGGTCCGTCTACCTGCGCGGCAACACCGAGCCGCCCACGCCCGACGAGATCACGGCCGTGCTGCACCATCCCGACGGCCTGGTCTGGCGCGAGGCCCCGGACGACGACACCGAGTCCTGGCATCCCATACGGGCGCTGCTGCGGCCCCAGCCGGCCCGCCCGGCCGTGGAGACCGGGCCGGCCGAGGGGAACGAACGTCCGGCCGCCTGACGGGCCCCTCAGGCGTCGATGAGGACCGGTTTGCCGGTCAGCTCGGCGCCCGCCGCGCGCAGCTCCGCCAGCGCCCGCTCGGTGCTGTGCGCGGCGACCCCGGCGGTCAGATCCAGCAGGACATGGGTGCGCAGCCCGGCGCGGAGCGCGTCCAGGGCGGTGGCGCGGACACAGTGGTCGGTGGCGATACCGACCACATCGACCTCGCTGACGGAGTGCGCGCGCAGCCAGTCGGCGAGCGGGGTGCCGTTCTCGTCCACGCCCTCGAAACCGCTGTACGCGGAGGTGTGGGCGCCCTTGTCGAAGACCGCGTCGACGGCGCCGGAGGCGAGCGCCGGGGCGAAATTGGGGTGGAACCCGCTGCCCTCCGTGCCGGCCACGCAGTGCACCGGCCAGGAGTGCTCGTAGTCCGGGGTCGTGGAGAAGTGATCACCGGGGTCGATGTGGTAGTCCCGGGACGCCACGACATAGCGGTAGCAGCTGCCGGCCGTCTCGCCCACCAGATCGGTGATGGCCGCCGCGACATCCGCACCTCCCGCCACCGCGAGGCTGCCGCCCTCGCAGAAGTCGTTCTGTACATCAACGACGATCAATGCCCGGTGCATGGTGCGTGCCTTCCGGCTGGGAATCGGGGAGGGGCGCGAGGGAGGTGTGACCGAGGGTGGTGTGACCGAGGGTAGCCACTGGACGGGGATTGCGGGAGTGGGGCGGAGCCCGCCGGGACGGCGGGGTGCCGGGCGGCGTACGGCGCCCGGCACCCGGCACCCCGCGCCCCCGTCGGCGGCGCCCGGTCAGACGTACTCGGTGGGCAGCACCGGCTCGCCGCGGGAGAGCTGGGTCGCCGACAGCGGCAGCGCGGCCCGGGCGGCGATGTGCCGGTCGCGGGCGGCGTCCAGCGGCTCGCGGGCCACCACCTTCCCGGCGCTCACCAGCGGCACCAGCAGCTGCCGGTCGGCCAGCTCGGCGGGGACCGGCCCGGTGCCGATGACCTCGGCCTCGGCGACGCCGTCCGCGTCCGGCCGGCGCGCGGCCCACTTACGGCCGCCGAGCGAGGTCTTGGCGCCCATCGACTTCTTCGCGACCGGCCGCAGCGGCGCGCCGGGCTCCTCGCTGTCGGCGCGGGCGACCAGCTTGTAGACCATCGAGCAGGTCGGGTGCCCGCTGCCGGTCACCAGCTGGGTGCCGACGCCGTACGCGTCCACCGGGGCGGCGGCCAGCGAGGCGATGGCGTACTCGTCCAGATCGCTGGTGACCACGATCCTGGTCTTGGTGGCGCCCAGCTCGTCCAGCTGCTGGCGCACCCGGTGGGCGATCAGCAGCAGATCGCCGGAGTCGATCCGGACGGCCCCGAGCTCCGGGCCGGCCACCTCCACCGCGGTGCGCACCGCCTCGGTGACGTCGAAGGTGTCCACGAGCAGGGTCGTCCCGCCGCCGAGGGTGTCGACCTGCGCGGTGAAGGCGTCCCGCTCGGTGTCGTGCAGCAGGGTGAAGGCGTGCGCGCTGGTGCCGACGGTGGGGATGTTGTAGCGGAAACCGGCCGCCAGGTCGGAGGTGGTGTGGAAGCCGCCGACGTAGGCGGCCCGGGACGCGGCCACCGCCGCCAGCTCATGGGTGCGGCGGGCGCCCATCTCCATCAGCGGGCGGTCACCGGCCGCCACCGCCATCCGGGAGGCCGCCGCGGCCACCGCCGAGTCGTGGTTGAGGATCGAGAGGATCACCGTCTCCAGGAGCACCGCCTCGGCGAAGGTGCCCTCGACCCGCATGACGGGGGAGCCGGGGAAGTAGACCTCGCCCTCCGGGTAGCCCCAGATGTCGCCGCGGAAACGGAAGTCGGCCAGCCACTCCAGGGTCGGCTCGTCGAGGATGCCGCGTTCGCGCAGGAAGCCGAGGATGGTCTCGTCGAAGCGGAAGTTCTCCACCGCGTCCAGTACCCGGCCGGTGCCGCCCACCACCCCGTAGCGGCGGCCCTCGGGCAGCCGGCGGGTGAAGACCTCGAAGACCGACCGCCGGTCCGCGGTGCCGGACCGCAACGCGGCCTGAAGCATGGTGAGTTCGTACTGGTCGGTGAAGAGCGCAGTCGACGGCACGGCCACCGGCAGCCCCAGGTCTGCTGTGTTCATGGGGACGATGCTACCCCTGATACTCGTCACTCTGACGATAGTGCTCCGACGGCGACAAAAGGCCGCCCGCGGCCCTGGGGTGCGGCTCGCCGACGCGGCCCGCGCGAGGGGCATTTGTGCGTCGTGCGCCCCCGGGTGGCAGCATGGGGCCTGTGAGCGCCCACCCGTCACCCACGATCACGCTCCGGCCGCATCACTGCACGCTCAGTGTCCCGGTCGAGATCGAACGTCCCGAGTCGAGCGAGGCTCCCTTCGAGGTCCCCGAACCCGACGTCCCGTGGGTCACGATCGTCCACAACGACCCCGTCAACCTCATGAGCTATGTCTCGTACGTCTTCCAGTCGTACTTCGGCTACTCCAAGGACAAGGCGCACCAGTTGATGCTCGACGTCCACCACAAGGGCCGCGCGGTGGTCTCCAGCGGCAGCCGCGAGGAAATGGAGCGCGACGTGCAGGCGATGCACGGCTACGGCCTGTGGGCGACCCTTCAGCAGGACCGCCGATGAGCGGGCACTTCGAGCCGCTGCCCGGCGGCGGCGCCGCCGTCCCGCTCGACGAGGTCGAGATCTCCATCCTGCGCAGCCTCGCGGTCCAGCTGATGGAGCTGATCGGCCCGGGCGAGGAGGCCGGGGAGAGCGAGAGCGACGATCTGCTGGCGTCGGTCTTCAACGACGGTCCCAGCGAGCCGCCCGCCGACCCGGTCCTGGCCCGCCTCTTCCCCGACGCCTACGGCGGGCCCGACCTCGTCCCCGATGACGACGTCCGCGCCGCCTCCGCCGAATTCCGCCGCTACACCGAGAACGATCTGCGCTCCCGCAAGCGCGAGGACGCCCTCGCGCTGATCCGTGCGCTGGACACCCTGGCGCCCGAGGGCGGCAGTGCGGAGCTGCGGCTGAAGCCCGCCGAGTGCCGGCAGTGGCTGGGGGCTCTCAATGACCTCAGACTGGCCATCGGGACGCGGCTTGAAGTCACCGATGAGGAGGACGGCGGCGAGCTGCTGCGGCTGCCGGACAGCGACCCCCGCAAGCCGATGGTGATGGCGTATCTCTGGCTCGGCGGCCTTCAGGAGACGCTGGTCGAGTCACTGATGGGCTGAAATTCGGGCGTACCACCCCGGGAATTCGCCGAGTGTTCGCTCAGCGGATGCTCAAATCCGGATAACGATCGCGTCACTGACCCGGGGCGCCTTGCCGCCTTCTGCGCAACTTGTCCCATTTTCCTGATGGTTCGGTTCGCGCCACCTGTAGTCGATCTTCGATGGCGCGTGTTAAATGTTCACGACCTGCCGTGAGCGACGCCACCCCTGTCGCCGCGGGAGCGCTGAGCCGGCCGACCGTCGGCGTGCAGGAACTCCATCCGGGGGGATCGGGACCCGATCCGGACAGACCGGGTCGGAATGGAGAAAGGCGCACCACTCATGACCTCTGTGCAGGTCGACAAGCAGCACGACGGTAATGAGGCACCTGGGCAGGAGCCCGAGGAGGGCTACCAGCGGGGGCTGGGAAACCGTCAGATCCAGATGATCGCCATTGGTGGCGCCATCGGTACCGGCCTGTTCCTCGGGGCCGGCAAGGCGATCTCGATGGCCGGGCCGAGCATCATCCTCGCCTACGCCATCGTCGGCCTCGTCATCTTCTTCATCATGCGGGCCCTGGGCGAACTGCTCATGTACCGGCCCGTTTCCGGCTCCTTCTCGGAGTACGGACGCGAATTCCTCGGCCCGTTCATCGGCTTCGTGACCGGCTGGACGTACTGGCTCTTCTGGGTCGTCACCGGCATCACCGAAGTGACCGCCGCCGCCACGTATGTGCAGTACTGGAACAAGGACATACCGCAATGGGCCTCGGCACTCGTCTTCACGTGTGCGCTCTTCGGTATCAACCTGATCTCCGTGAAGATCTTCGGTGAGCTGGAGTTCTGGTTCTCGATGGTCAAGGTCACCGCGATCATCGGCATGATCCTGATCGGCCTCGGCGTGATCACCCTCGGCTTCTCCGACGCCGGTGACACCGCCTCCTTCACGCTTCTGTGGTCCGACGGCGGCTTCTTCCCCAAGGGCATCGGCGGCACGCTGATGACGCTTCAGATCGTGATGTTCGCCTTCCTCGCCGTCGAACTCGTCGGCGTCACCGCGGGCGAGGCGACCGACCCGAAGAAGGTCCTGCCCAAGGCCATCAACACCGTGCCGTGGCGGATCGGCCTCTTCTACATCGGTGCGCTGATCATCATCCTGTCCGTCGTCAGCTGGACGGCCTTCAAGCCGGGCGTCAGCCCGTTCGTCGCCGCCTTCCAGCAGATCGGGCTGCCGGCCGGCGCGGGCATCGTCAACTTCGTCGTGCTGACCGCCGCGCTCTCCTCGGCGAACTCGGGCATGTACTCCACCGGCCGGATGCTGCGCGACCTCGCGCTCAACGGCCAGGGACCGAAGTTCTTCACCCGGCTGAGCAAGAACGGCCTGCCCACCTGGGGCACCGGCGTCTCGGTCGCGATGATGCTGTTCGGCGTCTACATCAACTACCAGTGGCCCGGTGAGGCGTTCAACTACGTCGTCTCCTTCGCCACCATCTCCGGTATGTGGGCGTGGATCGTCATCCTGGCCTCGCAGCTGCGCTACCGCGCCAAGGCGAACCGCGGCGAGCTGCCGCAGTCCGAGTTCAAGGCCCCCGGCAGCCCCTTCACCTCGATCTTCGCGCTGGCCTTCATCGGCATGGTGATCGTGATGATGGGTGTCGACAAGGACGCCCGGATCTCCCTCTACGCGGCTCCCGTGTGGGCGCTCATCCTGGGCGTCGGCTACCTCTGCATCAAGCGGCGGGATGCGGCGCTGCTGGCGGCCGGCGCGGACACCAAGAGCTAGGCAGCACCCCGGACGCCGGTGAAACCGCCCGGCTGTCCAGCATGCGGGCCCGTATGTACCACTCTTCGGTACGTACGGGCCCGCTGGCTATTCTTGGCGCCATGCTGACCCTCACCAAGGCCCTCTTCGACCAGATCGTCGAGCACTCCCGCCAGGACCACCCCGACGAGGCGTGTGGCGTGGTCGCGGGCCCGGCGGGCAGCGGCCGGCCCGAGCGGTTCATCCCGATGCTGAACGCCGCCCGCTCGCCCACCTTCTATGAGTTCGACTCCTCCGACCTGCTCAAGCTCTACCGCGAGATGGACGACCGGGACGAGGAGCCGGTGATCATCTACCACTCGCACACCGCCACCGAGGCCTACCCCTCGCGCACCGACATCTCGTACGCGAACGAGCCCGGCGCCCACTATGTCCTGGTTTCCACCGCTGACGCCGATGACGCCGGACCCTTCCAGTTCCGCTCCTTCAGGATCGTGGACGGCGAGGTCACGGAGGAAGAGGTCGAGGTCGTGGCGGAGTACTCCTGAGCGCGTCCCACCTGGCGTACACCAATCGTCCGCATCATGGGACGAGGTTCCAATACCCGGACCGGGAATCGATACGATGACCGCATGGTTGACCACGACGTGAGCGAGAAGAGGACGGGCATGCTGCTGCACGCTCCGCTCGCCACGCGTCGCTCCGCATCCGCGCTGCTCGGCGCGTTCGGCTGCGGAGCCGCACGGCTGCACGTGGACCTGTGCCGCCTTTCCAGCGCCATCTGTCCGCGCTGCGCCGGCGCCTGACCCGGCCCGTACGGGCGCACGTCCCGCGCGACCCCGCACTTCCCGCGTCACCCGACGCCCTCCCGGCCTGCCGCCCGCCGTGCACCCGGGACGCACCGCATCCGCCACCGCACTCCCACAGGAGCACTCCCATGGCCATCGAGGTCCGAATCCCGACCATCCTGCGCACCTACACCGACGGCCAGAAGGCCGTCGAGGGCAGCGGAGACACCCTCGCCGACCTCTTCACCGACCTGGAGAGCCGGCACACCGGTATCCGCGAGCGCCTGGTCGACGGCGAGCAGCTGCGCCGCTTCGTGAACGTCTACCTCAACGACGAGGACGTCCGCTTCCTGGAGGGCATCTCCACCAAGCTCGCCGACGGCGACAACGTGACGATCCTCCCGGCCGTGGCCGGCGGCATGGTCTGAGATGCGTTACGACTCCCCGCTGGCGGCGGTCGGGAACACCCCTCTCGTCCGCCTCCCGCGCCTCTCACCCTCCGAGGACGTCCGTATCTGGGCGAAGCTGGAGGACCGCAACCCCACGGGCTCGGTCAAGGACCGGCCCGCGCTGCACATGATCGAACAGGCCGAGAAGGACGGCCGGCTCACCCCCGGCTGCACCATCCTCGAACCGACCAGCGGCAACACCGGCATCTCGCTCGCCATGGCGGCCAAGCTCAAGGGCTACCGCATCGTGTGCGTCATGCCGGAGAACACCTCCTCCGAGCGGCGCGAGCTGCTCGCCATGTGGGGCGCCGAGATCATCTCCTCGCCCGCGGCCGGCGGCTCCAACACGGCCGTCAAGGTCGCCAAGGAGCTGTCCGCCGAGCACCCCGACTGGGTGATGCTCTACCAGTACGGCAACCCCGACAACGCCGGTGCGCACTACGCCACCACCGGCCCGGAGATCCTCGCCGACCTCCCCTCGGTCACCCATTTCGTGGCCGGTCTGGGCACCACCGGCACGCTCATGGGCGTCGGCCGCTATCTGCGCGAGCAGGTCCCCGGCGTCCAGATCGTCGCCGCCGAACCGCGCTACGACGATGTCGTCTACGGTCTGCGCAACCTCGACGAGGGCTTCATCCCCGAGCTCTACGACGAGTCCGTGCTCACCACCCGCTTCTCGGTCGGCTCCGAGGACGCGGTCCGCCGCACCCGCGAACTCCTCGCCGAGGAAGGCATCTTCGCGGGCATCTCCACCGGCGCGGCACTGCACGCCGCGATCGGCGTCGCCAAGAAGGCGGTCAAGGCGGGGCAGAGCGCCGACATCGTCTTCGTCGTCGCCGACGGCGGCTGGAAGTACCTCTCCACCGGCGTCTACACCGCCGAGACGACCGAGGCCGCCATCGCCACCCTCCAGGGCCAGCTCTGGGCGTAGCACGGGGCGGATTCCGGGCTGCCCCCGGGTGAGGACCGGGGGCACTCCGCGGACGGCGGCGGGCCGGTATCCCTCCGCGGCGGCACCGGTCCCTGCGTACGGGCGTACGGGCGTACGGGGCGACAGCCCAGACTGGTGATTCCGCCCACAGCTCGCCCCGCTGGAGGCGCCACAGGACCTTTTGCGGCTTACGCTCGTGGGCACCGCACAGACCGCCAAGGATCCGGCACCACCCCGGCAGGGACCCGCCGGGACACCCGCACGGACCTTCCCCGAGCGCTCACTGGGTTCGAGCAGGGGGAGGCCCCTGACCGCCGCCCCCGCCCACGGAGGTTCACGCCCGTATGAAGCTCACTGTCGTCGGATGCTCGGGCTCGTTCCCTTCCATGGAATCGGCCTGCTCGAGCTACCTCCTGGAGGCCGACGGCTTCAGGCTGCTCCTCGACATGGGCAACGGCGCCCTGGGCGAGTTGCAGCGCCACACCGGCCTCTATGACCTGGATGCCGTGCTCCTGTCGCATCTGCATGCAGACCACTGCATCGATTTGTGCGGCTATTTCGTCGTCCGCTACTACCGCCCGGACGGCGGCCGTTGTGCGCCGATGCCGGTCTACGGACCGGCCGGCACCGAGCAGCGGCTGACCGCCGCACACGCCGATGTGCCGCACGACGGCGCGATGAGCGAGGTCTTCGACTTCCGCACCCTGACCCCCGGCACCGTCACCATCGGCCCGTTCACGATCCGTACGGAACACGTCAGGCACCCGGTCGAGGCCTTCGGCTTCCGCATCGAGCACGGCGGCCGCACCCTGACGTACTCCGGGGACACCGGCCCCTGCGCGGCACTGGAGTCGCTCGCCGAGGGCGCCGACTTCTTCCTGTGCGAGGCGTCCTTCACCTACGGCAAGGAAGACATCCCGGATCTGCACCTCAACGGCCGGGAGGCCGGCGAGACCGCCCGACGGGCCGGCGTCGGCCGGCTGGTGCTGACCCACATCCCCCCGTGGACCGACCCGGACATCAGCATCCGCGACGCCCAGAAGGTCTACGACGGCCCGGTCGAGGCCGCCAAGGCGGGCGCGGTGTACGAGATCTGAGTGCACGGCGGGGGGGGGGGGGGGGGGGGGGGGGGGGGGGGGGGGGGGGGGGGGGGGGGGGGGGGGGGGGGGGGGGGGGGGGGGGGGGGGGGGGGGGGGGGGGG